>JANQHS010000435.1 GCA_028282565.1 Cytophagales bacterium
TTACATCCATTGATCAACAACACGAATGAAAAGCTGGAGGCACTGCATTATAAATCGCAGGTGCATGCCAGAAACATCAACCTTTTCTTTCTTGAAGACGGATACAGGGAGAGAATTGAGCGGTCGGGAGAAGATGGGTTTAATACAGTTGATGGGAAATTTAGCTGGACCAAGAAGGAGTTGTTTAAAGTTCTCGAATCATCACCTGAGAAATTCTCTCCCAACGTGGTGCTCCGCCCCCTCTATCAGGAGCATCTTCTTCCCAACCTTGCTTATGTAGGTGGTCCCGCCGAAATATCCTATTGGCTTCAGTTAAAAGATTGCTTTCAAAAGGTGGACATCTCCTTCCCGATCCTGTTCCCAAGATTATCGGCAATGCTCCTGGAGGAAAAGCATTTTGAATGGTGGCAAAAAGCAGACCTGAAAATCGATGATCTCTTTCTAAATAAAAGAGAGCTTGAACTCAATTGGGTGAAACACAGACATGGTGATCAATTCTCCCTGGTGACGGAATTCCAAAAGTTGGAAGAGTTGGAAGGGCACTTGATGCAGCAGGCAAGAAAGGTTGATACCACATTGATCAAATATGTCGGAGCCAGGAGTCGTGAAATGGAAAAGGAACTTGAGAGGATTTCCAAGAAACTCAGGAAGGCGCTGGAAAGAAAGAACCGTGAAAACTTCAACAGAATAGAAAGGGTGAAGGATTTTTCCTTTCCGGGTGGTTCGGTTCAGGAGAGAAAACAAAACTACCTGAGCTTTTTTCCTGAGGACTTAGGAGAGCTGAAAGACTTAGGAGAGATCTGCGACCCCTGGAACTTTGCCTTTAAGCTTCTGACCCTTTAGTGGCCATGGTCATCTCCCTTTTTAATCCGTAACCAGGAGGTGATTCCACGACAAAGCCCAACTCTTTCAGATTTCTCTTGAATGCCCCCTGTGAACAATAGGTAGATAAGATGCCTCCCTCTCCCATCCAGGAATAACACTTTTGGAGGTTTTGGATGGACCAGATCCCGGGTTGTTTGGAAGGGGCAAATGCATCATAGAAAACCATATCCACGGGAAGCTCATTTAGCTGAAGTTCAAGCTTCTCAATCGGTGTGGAAGTTTTCTTCATGAAGAAGAATTTGGAAACCTCGATCACTTTCTCCCATTCTGCCTTATGGATCCTGGTCAGCAGAAGCAGGTCATCATCCTTGAAAAAACCATTTCCGGAAAATTCTTCTATCAGGCTTTCCGGATCGAGGGGAAGCAGTTCGGTGGTCAGATAATTGATTTTCTTGCTGTTGCGTTCCGCCCATTTTGCTGCAAGAAATGCATTGTATCCCATACCCAGGCCCAGTTCAAAAACACGAATCTCCCGGATCTCTTTTGAGATCTTTTTAAGTCCATTATCGACGTAGACATGCCTGGATTCATCCATGGCTCCGTCAAGGGAATGGTAATGCTCATTGAGCTGAGGGTTTCTGAGTGTTAGACTACCATCTTTGGACTTAACAGGGATGAGCCCTTTCATCATTTTTGGATCAAAGCGACAGCATAGGAAGTGATGCCATCTCCAACGCCTACAAACCCCATTTTTTCACTGGTCGTGGCCTTGATCGAGACCAGATCCCGGTCAATGCCCAATACCTGAGCAATGGTGGTTTCCATAAGCTCTATGTGAGGAGAAAGTTTGGGTTTCTCAAGGCAGACGGTTGAATCGATGTTGGAGATCTCAAACCCCTTTTCCCGAATCAACTCGGCAGAGCGTTTCAAGATCTCTTTGCTGTCAATTCCCTTGATGGAAGGATCGGTGTCCGGAAAATGGTAACCGATATCTCTCAATTTGGCAGCTCCAAGCAATGCATCGGAAATGGCATGCAGCAAGACATCTGCATCGGAATGACCGACGGCTCCTTTTTCCGCGGGAATTTTGATGCCACCAAGCCATAGCTCTTTTCCCTTTTCCAATTGGTGAACGTCATAACCGAATCCGACTCTGATGATGTTTCCTTGCATGGTTTCGAAAATAAGCTCAAAAAACGATTTTTCTCGCTTTGCATGGGCTCCTTTTATAATTTTGCCCGCCGTTATCATTATTCCAATCAAAACCTGATTTAATGGATTTTGACCCAAAAGGGCTTTCCAATTCCAAACTTCTTCAGCTTTACAAAGCACTGATCAAACCAAGGCTTATCGAGGACAGGATGTTGATCCTGCTGCGCCAGGGAAAGATCAGCAAATGGTTTTCGGCCTATGGGCAGGAAGCGATTTCGGTTGGCTGTGCTGAAGCCATGAAACCCGAAGAGTATATTCTCACAATGCACAGGAACCTTGGAGTATTTACCTCAAGACAGGTTCCCCTCGACAGACTTTTTGCGCAATTCCAGGGAAAGATGGAAGGCTTTTCCAAAGGAAGAGAGAGATCATTTCATTTTGGCTCCAGTGAGCATAACATCGTTGGCATGATATCCCATCTGGGACCTCAGTTGGCTGTGGCATCCGGAATTGGCCTGGGAGAGAAGCTTCAAAAAAAGAAACGTGCCACGATCGTTTTCACCGGGGAAGGAGGAACCAGCGAAGGGGACTTTCACGAAGCCCTGAATGTGGCAGCCGTTTGGCAACTTCCGGTCATCTTTTTTATCGAAAACAATGGTTATGGACTTTCGACACCAACCCATGAGCAGTTTCGATTCGATTCATTTCTGAGGAAAGGCCCGGCCTATGGAATTGAGGCCGTGCGGATCGATGGAAATAATATTCTGGAGGTTTACAATACCATCAAGGATATTACGACGGACATTCGCAAGCAGCCAAGACCTTTTATTGTGGAGGGAGTGACCTTCAGAATGAGGGGGCATGAAGAGGCCTCCGGGATCAAATATGTACCCAAGGAACTCCTGAATGAATGGGCGGCAAAGGATCCGATTGAATGCTATGGAAATTATCTTGTAAAGAAGAAGCTTCTGACACCCAAGAAGATCGAAAAGATCCGTGAGGAGTTGATGAAGGAAATCGAAACAGGATTAAAGAAGGCCTTTGGATATGCGGAAGTCCAAAGCAATACCGATAGCGAATTAAGGGACATTTATGCACCCTTTGATTTCAAACCCAAAAGGCCCAAGGCAAAAACTTCAAAAAAGCGCCTTGTGGATGCGATCTCTGATGGACTGGATGAGGCCATGAAACAACATGATGATCTGGTTCTGATGGGACAGGATATTGCCGAGTACGGTGGTGTATTCAAAGTCACTGAAGGGTTTCTGAAAAAATATGGCAACGAGAGGGTCAGAAATACTCCTCTCTGTGAATCTGCAATTCTGGGGGCCGGACTTGGTTTGTCCGTCAAAGGGATGAAATCCATGGTCGAGATGCAGTTTGCAGATTTTGTAAGCTCGGGATTCAACCAGATCGTAAACAATCTCGCGAAGATCCATTGGAGATGGGGGCAAAATGCCGATGTGGTGATCAGGATGCCAACAGGTGCAGGTGTTGGTGCGGGCCCTTTTCATTCTCAATCGAATGAAGCCTGGTTCTTTCATACGCCTGGGCTTAAAGTCGTTTACCCTGCCACCCCGTTTTACGCCAAAGGGCTTATCATGTCGGCTGTTGAAGACCCTAATCCGGTCTTGTACTTTGAACATAAGGGGCTTTACCGCTCTATTGAGGAGGAAGTTCCTGACGGACCATATTCCATAGAGATCGGAAAAGGCAGAACTGTTCAGCAGGGAGATGAACTCAGCATTGTCACCTATGGCGCCGGAGTCCACTGGGCTTTGAATGTGGCTCATGAGCTTAAAGATCGATCCATCGAGATCATAGACCTGGTTACGCTTTTGCCCTGGGACAGGGATATCGTCAAAGAGAGTGTAGAAAAAAATGGCAAGGTGATCGTTCTTCATGAGGACACGCTCACAGGAGGAATCGGAGCTGAGATCGCCTCATGGATCGGGGAGAACTGCTTTGAAAGCCTGGATGCACCTGTTTCAAGGATTGCTTCATTGGACACTCCTGTACCTTTTGCTTTGAACCTGGAACGCAACTTTTTGCCTGTCAGTCGTTTAAAAAGTAAATTAGAGGAGCTTCTTGCTTACTGATCGTGAAGAAAACTGATCTTTTTAAATGGATTTTGTCGCTGATCATCGGCTTTTCCCTGAGCTCTTGTTCGTGGGGCAGGTATCCCTGTCCTCCCGGTGTCAGTGTTCAGAATACTGAAAAAGATGGTTCTGGTATTGATCTTGTCGAAGTAAAAAAGGATCAAAGGGGTTTGATCAAAAAGAAGAACCCAAAAAGGATCAAGAAAAAGTAGCCGCCATTGATGAAAAAGGTTTCTGGCATATTGATATTGATAATGCTTTTCGGAGCACAGTTGAGCTTTTCCCAAGTGGAGGGATTGAACGAAAGGAGAGGTGGAAACAAAAAGCAGGAACCACAGAATGAGTATGACACGGAATACATCCGGAAACAAAACCTCAAGAAGCAAAACAAGTATAGGGGAAAGTTAGACCTGAACAAGATCGACAAGAGACAGGCGAAGATCGATAAGAAGAACTCAAAGAATAAGGTTGCGTTGAGGCCTGGTTCAAAGGAGAGGGCCAGAAGAATGTCAAGAATGAAGGCCGGCAAAACCGGAGGTTACCAGACGGGTATCAATGTGACGGAAAGGGATAAAAGGCTTGCTGAGGTAGACAAATCAAACCAAAAAAAGATGCGGGGCGGTAAGCGGGTTAATCCAAGGAAGGCAACTGAAGAGAAACATAGGAAAACAGAGACCACCGCCGCTTTCTCCCAAGGTGTTGACCTTTCAAAAAGGGATAAGAAACTAGCCGAAATCGATAAGAAAAACAAGAAATCTCAAAAGGGAGGCAAGCGTGTGAATCCCAACAAAGTTCGCGAGGACAAACACCGAAAGTCTGAGGTTATGGCGGGTTTTGCCACAGGCATAGACGTGGGAGAAAGGGATAAGAAATTGGCAGAGATTGATAAGAGAAATAAGAAATCCCAAAGGGGTGGTAAAAGGGTAAACCCGAAAAAGGCACGTGAAGATCAGCATAGGAAGTCTGAGGTCATGGCCGGATTTGTCACCGGAATTGACGTGGCTGAGAGGGACAAGAAACTGGCTGAGATCGATAAGGCAAATAGGAAATCTCAAAAGGGAGGTAAGAGAGTAAATCCAAGGAAAGCAAGGGATGAACAACATCGCAAATCGGAGGTCATGGCCGGGTTTGTCACGGGAATTGATGTTACGGAACGAGACAAGCGACTTGCAGAGATTGACAAGTCAAACGCAAAGAAGGTCCGGGGTGGAAAAAGGGTGAGCTATAGAAAAGCCCAGGAAGAGGCACATAGAAAATCTGAGGTCATTGCTGATTTCCAATTTGGAATAGATTTAGGAGCCAGGGACAAACGCCTGATGGAGATTGAGAAAATGAATCGAAAAAAGCTTGAACCGGGGAGGCCGATGACCAAAAACCAATATGAGAAGGGTAAACTGGAGAAAGCCGAACCCCTCGCAAATTTTTCAGGCAATTTTGATCTGTCGGAATGGGATAAGCACCTGAAAGAAATTGACAAGGTGAATAGAAAGAAAATGAGAGGAGCGGAAAGAACCACCGAGGCAAAGGAGATGGCGAGGATTAGGGAGACCCAAACGAAGATGGCCTATTTCTCGGGACATTGGGATCAGAATGCATGGGATAAGCACCTTCAGGAAATCGATCAGATGAATCGGAAAAAGATGGGCAAGGGAAAACCTATGACCGAAAGAAAAGCCAGAAAAGAGCATCTGGCAAAGCAGGTGGCGGTTGCAAGTTTTAATCCGGAAACCGTTGATCTGCGAGCGAGGGAAAAGCAATTGAAAGAATCCTCAAAGGCCATGGCTGACTTGAGAGGTGACTATATCGACCTGAACAAGCGGAGAAGGGAGTTGAGATCCAGCATGAGAGAGCAGGCTGACTTCAGGGGAGATATTACGGCTTTCAAGGTGAAGAAGGAGATGCACCCCAGCGTTTATTGGAGGATCGGTAAGCAGAGACGTACCTGGCGTGCAAAAGAAAGGTACAGGAAGTACCAATCTGCCTGGTTAAGATTCTGGAAGCGCGATGAATTGCCTAGCCAAAAGTACAAACCCTACAAGCCCAAATATTCCGATGAGGAGGCAGAACACTGGAATAGTTTGGACGGAACGGCGGAATGGTATGATTAAGGAGATTTCGGAACAATTTTTGGTCTATTTTAGTTAGTTGGTAAATCACTAAGCAACACCGGTGCGTCGATCTTCAATACTTCTTCTTACATTTTTTGTACTCGTTTCATTCGAGTCAAGGGGACAGTTTGACCAGCTGTACTACAAGAAGGAGATTACTTATGGATTGAATTTCAATACAAATTCCGGATTCATAGGAGGATTTGATTTCCGGTATTCAAAGCATTTGAGATCCAACCTTTTTCAGAGTTTTCAAGTTGAGATCGTCAATGTAAAACACCCCAAAGAACTAAAATATATCACCAGGTATTCGGGCTCGTTTATCAGAGATAAGCAGGTTTATCTATTTCCCTTAAGACTGAGCTATGGACGGGAAATTCTTTTGTTCAGAAAATCAGCGGAGGAAGGAATGCAAATGCATGCCCATTTTAGCATGGGCCCCACTATGGGATTTATAAAACCATATTATATCGTTTATGATTATGGTGACGGAGTTGTGGCCAATGAGCCTTACGACCCTGAAAAGCATACTGATCCGAATAATATCCAGGACAGAGGAGGATTTCTGAGAGGATTCGACGAGATGACCGTTGAACCGGGATTCCACATGAGAAGTGGGTTTGGTTTTGAATTCGGCAAAATGGCCGCCCATGTAGCCGGGATTGAAATTGGGGCATTGTTTGAAGCCTATGCCAGGCCCATCATTATCGTTCCCACAGCTCCAAACAGAAGCGTCTTTGCCTCCGGTTACCTGATTCTTTATTACGGAAAAAGAAAGTAGAATTGTACGATGATTGAACTTCCTGTCGTAGAGCCGAAAAAGGACCTGAAAAACGGTAAGCCACCTTGGTTAAAGGTGAAGCTTCCCGTAGGAGAGAAGTTTAGGAATGTCAGAGAACTTGTTGACAAGCATAAGCTTCATACCATCTGTGAAAGTGGGAACTGTCCAAATATGGGAGAGTGCTGGGGTGCCGGTACAGCGACTTTCATGATCCTGGGAAATGTTTGTACAAGGTCCTGCTCCTTCTGCGCCGTGAAGACCGGTCGGCCGCCTGAATATGATGAAGGTGAACCGGAAAGAGTGGCAGAAGCCATCCTTAAAATGAAAGTCAAACATGCAGTCCTGACTTCAGTGAACAGGGATGAGCTTAAGGATAGGGGTGCGGAAATTTGGAGAAGAACAGTTGAACAGATCAAGAAATTGAGCCCTGAGACTACGATTGAAACACTAATCCCTGATGTGAAGGGGAATTGGGAAGCGCTGGAGGAAATGATCTCTGCGGGCCAGGAAGTGGTTTCTCATAATATGGAAACCGTTGAAGAGCTTTACAGAAAAGTTCGTCCACAGGCGAAGTATGACCGTAGCCTTGAGCAATTGAGAAGGATCAAAGAGCATGGCAAAAGGTCTAAATCGGGAATCATGGTGGGACTCGGCGAAACCGATGCTCAGGTTCTCAGGACCATGGATGACCTTATTGAGGTTGGTCTGGACATACTGACCATAGGGCAATATCTTCAGCCTACAAGACTTCATCTTGAAGTAGCGGAATTCATTACCCCGGAGAAGTTTGAGTGGTATAAGGAGGTTGGCGAGAAGAAGGGGCTGAAATATGTTGAGTCTGGTCCTTTGGTGAGATCCTCCTATCATGCCGAAAGACATGTGAATGTCTAAAGCTCCAAGCCCCGGAAACGAGCTTTACTTATTTCCTGTCCCTATATCCGAGGGTGATCCAAAATCGGTTCTGGCGCCCTATTCCATTTCCATTTTGGAAAGAGCAGATGTTCTTTTTGTCGAAAAACCAAAGGTTTCAAGGTCATTGCTTGGCAAGCTTGGGTTGAAAGCTGTTATTGAAAAGGCAGAATTTGTTGAAATCGGGAAAACCGCATTGGAGGATGAGATCAACTCGGCCTTGATGAACCTTGCTTCCGGAGCTACAGGCTTATTGATGTCGGATAGCGGTATGCCCTGTATCGGGGATCCAGGATGGGAGGTGGTTGCTCAGGCGCATCAATTGGGAATAGGCATTAAACCCATTCCCGGCCCCAGCTCATTTATGCAGGCGCTCATGGCATCTGGGTTTTCGGGACAGAAATTCGTGTTTCATGGTTATCTCCCTATAGATAAGGCAAAAAGAAAAAAGGTACTGCAAAGATTATCCAGGGACCTGACGAATACAGGTTATACTCAGATCTTCATGGAGACTCCTTATCGAAACCATGAATTATTTCGGTCGATTCTTTCCGTGGTTGATCAGAATATTGGACTTTCCATTTCCACCGATATCAACGGTGAAAACGAATCTATTGAGACGGCAAGAGTTTTTGAATGGAAGAGAATGGATTACAAATTGCCCAAATCCCCGACCGTATTTGTATTAGGGGATTTTAGTTAATTCTCGTAATGGCTGTTCTTTTATATTTGCAGCTCTAATTTTTTTAACATGCCATATTTATTCACCTCCGAATCAGTTTCGGAGGGCCATCCTGATAAGATTTCTGACCAGATTTCCGATGCTCTTTTGGATCATTTCCTTGCATTTGACCCGGAATCGAAAGTAGCCTGTGAAACTCTTGTAACCACGGGTCAGGTGGTTCTTGCCGGCGAAGTAAAAAGCGAAACTTACCTCGATGTCCAAACCATTGCCAGAGAGGTTATCAATGACATAGGATATACCTCCAGTGAGTACAAATTTGAAGGAGACTCCTGTGGGGTCTTTTCAGCAATTCACGAACAATCTCCGGACATCAATCAGGGAGTTGAAAGAGGAGCTCTTGAAGACCAGGGCGCTGGTGATCAGGGAATGATGTTTGGGTATGCAACCAATGAAACCGAGAACTTCATGCCATTGGCATTGGAGCTTTCGCATCTGATCCTCAGGGAACTCGCAGAGTTGAGAAGGGAAAACAATGAGATCACCTACTTAAGACCTGACTCAAAAGCTCAGGTGACCATCGAGTACGGTGATGATAACAGACCTCAACGTATCGATACCATAGTCATTTCAACTCAGCACGATGACTTTATGAAAGCTGACCCTTCTCATGGTCTGGATCAGAAAAAGATCGATGATGAGATGCTTTCTCAGATCCATAAGGATATGGTGAGTATCCTGATGCCGAGAGTGAAAAAATTGCTCCCTCAGAATATCCAGAGCCTATTTAATGACCAGACGAGATACCTGATCAATCCTACCGGAAAATTTGTGATCGGTGGCCCCCATGGAGATACAGGGCTGACAGGAAGAAAAATTATTGTTGATACCTACGGAGGTAAGGGAGCTCACGGAGGTGGTGCATTTTCGGGAAAAGATCCTAGCAAGGTAGATAGGTCAGCTGCTTATGCCTCCCGTCATATGGCCAAAAACCTTGTTGCAGCGGGTGTTGCGGATCAGATATTGGTGCAGGTGTCATATGCCATTGGCGTCGCTCAACCCACATCTGTGATGGTTGAGACCTATGGATCTTCCAAGTTGGGATTAAGTGATCCTGAGATCTCCGAAAAGGCGGCCAGAGTTTTTGATATGCGGCCGGGTATGATCGAAAAAAGGTTGCAGCTAAGGAACCCGATCTACAGGGAAACAGCGGCTTATGGTCATATGGGGAGAAATCCTGAGCAGAAAATGAAAACCTTCCTTTCAGGGGATGGCAAGGAGAAGAAGGTAAATGTCGATCTGTTTACATGGGAGAAGCTCGATATGATCGACGAAGTGAAGAAAGAATTTGGCATATAAAAAAAGGGCCGTGAGGCCCTTTTCTTTTAGTGATGAATGAAGTTCTTCTCCTTATATCGCTGAAGTTGTTTCTTTAACGCCTCCATGGCCTCATCGGCTGCAGCTTCGAAAGAAGTAGCTTCCTGCTTTGAGAATAGGGTTTGCCCCGGAATATTCAGCTTTACTTCGACGATTTTTTTATGACCTTTTTCATCGCCTTTGTCTAGCCTTAGAAACACGTCCCCGTCGATGATGCGATCATAATAGGTTTCAAGCTTATCAACCTTCTTTTGAATGAATTCAAGAAGTTTAGGATCGGCATCAAAGTGAACGGATTGCATTTGAAGTTTCATAGTTGATAAAATTTAAAATCAAACATATCAGGCTTTTGGATGGGCCTGATTAAAAATTCTTTTCAGCTTCTCAACTGAATTATGTGTATAAACCTGTGTTGCGGCTAAACTCTCATGACCTAAAAGGTCCTTGATCGCGTTAAGATCTGCTCCGTTATTCAAAAGTGATGTAGCAAAGCTATGCCTAAGCAAGTGCGGGCTTATGTTTTCTGCTGTTGTGATTAGGTTCAAATATTTTTTGACTATCCTCTGGATAAACATAGGGTAAGCTTTTTTACCCCTGTTTGTTAAAATTAAGAAACCCTCGCTTTTATCAAAATGCATTTGATCTCTTTCGGTTTGATACTGATCAATAGCGTTGAGAAGGTTATAGTTCAACGGGACAACTCTTTGCTTATTTCCCTTTCCGGTGATTTTCAGAAGTTTTTTTTTCGGATCGAGATCTTGATCTTTAATCCCGATCAGCTCCGACAATCGGATACCCGTCCCATACAATAATTCCAGGATCAGGTAATCCCTGAAGCCGGGGAAGCCCTCCTGAAAAATATCATCTTCAAAAAGCCTCTCCATCTTTTCATCGGGGATGAATTCGGGAAGTTTTTTTTGAAACTTTGGGGCGCTGATCCCGAGCATAGGATCCTTGAGTTTTACGCCGTTTTTTTTAAGGAATTTGAAGAAGCTTTTGATAGTGGCTGTTTTTCTCGAAAGACTTCTATGACTGATGCCGGCCTCTGCCAATGATGCAAGCCAGCTTCGTACGATTCCGGGGTTGACTTGGGTAATTGAGATCTCCCCGTAATTTGATTTGAGGAAAATTCCGAATTGGGTAAGATCATTCCTGTACGAGATCAAGGTATTCTCGCTGTACCTTTTCTCGTATCCCAAAAATTCGAGAAATGAATTTGCTTCCTTTTCGATCGGCATTACCGATCAAAAAATACAAAATGAAGGGCTAATTAAGAATTTTCAGCGGTACGAATCTGCTGGATGTACGCCGCCTTGATCTTGGTGTTTCTAAGCTTGACGGACTTCTTGGTATAATAAGAGCGATCCCTTACCTCTCTGATAACACCGGCTTTCTCAAACTTCTTCTTGAACCTTTTGAGCGCGCGATCTATTGATTCGTTTTCCTTAACTGTGACAGTGATCATTGAATTCTCCTTTAAAAAGGGCCGCAAAGTTAGTCCTTTGTCGAAATAAATCAAAAAGGATCAGAAGTAATAATAATCCTTGGATCTCTTTTTTCTGATTGGAAAATACCAGGACAGGCGGAATATCCATGAATTATCCATTCTCAGTGTTTCGTCCTTTTCCATGTCTATATGGTTCCAGTCCCTCCTGTTTTTGGTCCATGCCATTCTATACTCTACCGAAAGCAGGAAATTCACGTATTTTTTTCTGTCGTAATAGGCGTAGCCAATAGATGGGCTAAGTGAAAACCCGTTGCTCAATTTATCATATCCCTTTAGATAATCTTTCGTGAGCCCAGGAACATTGCCCGATTGATCCACGATCCTGATCTTATGCTGTAGCAATCCAAACCCGATCATACCTACAATGCCTGAATGAATATTCCCGTTGATCAGGCCGGAATGAAGCAAGAGCTTTCCAACTTTTAGAAAATTGAGATTGTATCCTCTTTGGGATATGGTGATTTCAGCGGCTTGCCCATTTCCGCCGATCACATATCCGGCGGAGGTCAGCAGGTTAGAGATCACTCCTGTCTCCTTAATGTTATCAGCAAAATAAGCCGTGAAATCGGCGCCCAGGTAGATGTCGTTTTTTGATTTCCAATAGAACCCCAGGCCTATTCCAGGATGAGGATTAAAGCGCTCAGCATAATCCAACTGCGGCCAATTGAATTCTACAATACCGGTGATCAGGAATTCGTTCAACCTGGGGTTTTCCGGTTTTTTCAAATCCAAAGAGTCGGTTGTTTCCTGTCCGCGGGCGCAGAGGAAGGTGATTAGCAAAAGAAAAGTGAGAAACGTTCCTTTCATCTCAATTTTAATCGGAGGCAAATTTTAGAATAAATTTTCAAGTGGTTAGATTTGCGCTCGTTTATTCTGAACCATCTTCCGGATACCTTCAAAGAGCTCGCTCCTTTTGAAGAACCGTTAAAACAAAAGAAAATTGCTTGAAAGTCTAAGAAATAAGGAAAACCAGATAGGGGTTGTGGGCTTGGGTTATGTCGGTCTTCCGATCGCTCTTGAATTTGCAAAGAAATTCAAGGTGGTTGGTTTCGATATCAATACTGACCGGGTCGATCTTATGAAGAATGGCATTGACCCTTCCAATGAGTTGGAAAAAGAAGAATTTGAAGAAAAGGATATCACCTTTACCGATGATCCAAAGGTGCTGGAACAATGCTCATTTATTGTGGTTGCAGTTCCGACACCAATTGACAAGCACTATCAGCCAAACCTGAGTCCTCTGTTGAAGGCTTCTCAAACCGTAGGCTCGATTCTGAAGAAAGGAGATATTGTCGTTTATGAATCAACAGTATACCCTGGCTGTACCGAAGAGGATTGCCTGCCTATATTAGAAAGTCTCTCCGGGTTGAATGCCGGAGTGGATTTTAAAATCGGGTATTCCCCTGAAAGAATTAATCCGGGAGACAAGGAGCATACGCTTACGAAGATTACCAAGGTGACTTCCGGAATGGATCAGGATTCCTCCGATATCATTGCATCTGTCTATAGGGAAATCATAGAAGCGGGGATATACCAGGCTTCTTCAATCAAGGTGGCTGAGGCAGCAAAGGTGATCGAAAATACTCAACGAGATCTCAACATTGCATTGATGAACGAGCTTTCCATGATTTTTGATAAGCTTGATATCAATACCTATGAGGTTTTGGAAGCGGCGGGGACCAAGTGGAATTTCCTGAAGTTTAAACCCGGACTTGTTGGAGGTCATTGCATAGGTGTTGACCCTTACTATTTGACCTATAAAGCCCAGGAAGAGGGCATGGTGCCCAAGGTAATCCTCAGCGGCCGAAACACCAACGATGGAATGGGAGCTTACGTTGCAAAAAGGACCATCCAAAAGTTGGTAGGCAATAGAGTGGACATTTCGAAGTCAAGAATTCTTGTTCTTGGTACCACATTTAAAGAGAATGTCTCAGACATCCGAAATTCCAAGGTTGTCGATGTCATCAATGAGCTCAAGGACTTTTCGATTGGAGTTGAGGTTCTGGATCCCCATGCAGATTCTGATGAGGTGAACGGAGAGTATGGATATGAATTGGTTCGGGAGCCATCGGGAGAATATGACGCGATTATCTTAGCCGTTATCCACAACGAATTCCTAAATTCAGGCCTTGAAAACTATTTAAAATTCCTTTCTAAAAACGGGTTCCTGGTTGATCTTAAGGGTGCGTTTAAGGAAAAACAATCTGAATTGAATTATTGGAGCCTCTAAAAGTTCATAAGCAAAAACTCAAAAT
>JANQHS010000462.1 GCA_028282565.1 Cytophagales bacterium
GTAAGGAAATAGATCTCAGGACCTGCATTTGTGATTAAGGCAGTTGCGGAGTCGGAAATCTGAAGGCCTCCGGGCGATCCCACATTCCAGCTATAGCTAAAGGTAAATGTCGGGTCGATAGAAACGGAATCCGCATAAACCAAGGTATCGCTTCCCAAGCAATAAACGATGGTATCATTGCTTGGAGGATTCAAATAGGAAATGACAGGCTCAAAGCAAACCAGTACCGGGTCGGCAAACTCAGAACTATTCCCTCCAGATTCCTGGGTCACGGTGAGGCTATCCAATCCTGCAATAATTGCTCCCGGATTGATCTGCTTGCTCCAAAACCCTCCCGCGTTGGCTACAATTGTGGTATCCAAAAATTGTCTACCTTGCTCCGATCCGTCAGCAAACAGAGATACGATTGCTCCCAAGGAGGCATCTTTACCATAGAGAATTCCTGTAATACCAAGGCTATCAATGGTCGGAGCTGCAATACCGGATTGGACATCCCCGATCAAAGAAATTCCCTCAACCGCATTATCATAAATTGAATTGTTCCTCCAGGCGTTTTGGGCTATTCCACCGCTGTTGGCTTCAATGCCCGGGCCTAGGTTGTTGGCGATAATATTGGAGGTATCTGTGTTAAAAGAACCAAAAGTATTAAGACTTGCCCCTGCCCCATTCAACAAAATTCCTGCCGCACCATTGGCACGCGGAGTGAAAGCATCAATGCCAACACCGATCCAGTTTCTGAAAAAGAAGTTGTTGTTGGCATTGACAAAAATTCCATTGTTCGTGTTTGAGGAGATGATATTTCTGCGATTGGGGAGGGTATCTCCTACAACATGATTAAGGCCGTTCAGCCTAATACCAATATCATTTGCTGCAGCGTTTCCAAGTGTATCAATTCCAATGAAATTTCCATAGATACTGTCGTTTGTGCCCGTCAATGTTTCGATTCCTGCATTTCCACCAAGGAAATTGATGATGGCCAGCCCTCTGACCGCAACTCCGCTGGCGTCAAGTACAATTCCCGAGAAGCTTCCACCCTGTCCATCAAGCTGTATATCCGGAATACCATCATTGTCATATCCCGGTTGTGACCAACCATCAATGAGTGTGTTAGCCCCTGTCACATTGGGCAGAGCAGAATCGAGAACAATTTCATGAGGTCCTCCACCGGGAATAGAGAATGAAATGATCGAACCGGGAGCCAAATTTGCCTCCCTGATGGCATTTCTGAATGTACCACAAGTATTGTCATCAACCGTTTTGCTCACGGCAAGACCGCCGTCAACGGTGATCTCAATAGATGCCGAATCCCAACACGTAGTCGCTGTTTCCTGAAAGATCGCCCAAACCGTATCTACAAATCCTACAACTTCCACAGAAGGGTCGTAATCTGCGGTGTTGGTGGAAATATTGATGAGAGAAGAACTGCCAACAATCTGTTTCCATGACCAGGTCCCGGGATTAGCCGGAAGGACTGTACTGCTGATTCCAAACAGGCCGCCACTGATACAAACAATTTGATTGCTTCCCTGATCGATGCTGACTGAAGGGTTGGGATTAATTGTAATCGTTGTTCCAACCAGAGCTGTATCGGTACATCCAAACGGATTGGTTACCACAACATTATAAAGATGTGTTCCAACCGAATCGGCGTAAAGTGTATCGGTTGTAGCACCGGCGATCGGGTTCCCATTGATCAGCCATTGGAAAGTCTCACCGTCCAAAGAATCCTCCGAAAGAATTGCAAATCCATTTTCACAGTATGGCCCGGAAGATTGCTCCGTGATCGTTACCACCGGAAGAGGCTCTGCCTCGATCCATACCGAGTCAAATTCGAAACAGCTCGGATCATCAAAATCCGAAACCCTGACCGTATAGAATTGAGAACTGGCCGGGTTGACTGAGATAAAAGATTTTGTTTGGCCAACCAATACCGGGTCGGTGCGTCCACCGTCATACCATTCGAAAAGCAGACCATTGCTTCCCAGGATCGTCCCTGCAACTGTGGCAGAATCAACCCTAACTACAGTATCTCTGGTTGAACAATTGTAGATACTATCATACGGAAGGGATACAACGGTATTTAGAAAATTGATATCCGGGCGCGAACAAATTGCAAAGGGGGCGGAAAAATCTGATGATCTGTTTCCATCATCCTGTATAGCGGTGAGGTTTGTCAATCCCGGATTGATCCCTCCAAGGTTTAGGTCAAACTCCCAGGTGCCTCCGGCCGTCGCGACAGTATCTCCAAGATATTGCTCTCCTTCCTCCCCAGCATCGGCAAAAACCTGGATCCTGGCATTTGGAAGGGAAGTTCCTTCCAGGATAGTTCCCACCGGATTAAGATCATTGATTATTGGGGAATCAATATCGTTTTGAACCCCCGGATCTACGAAATCTATTCCCAGCCCACCATTCGAATAGATCTGGTTCTCAAAAAAGCGGTTATTGTCCGCGGTGCCTCTTAGGCCTATCCCTTCATTTGTAGAATTTGCTATATCATTGGCAATGATCGAATCGTTTTG
>JANQHS010000464.1 GCA_028282565.1 Cytophagales bacterium
AAAACTTTATACCTTAGTTGATATATCAATATTTTGGAACCCAAACTCGAGAATATCATCTTCTTTCAGGCCGAAAAAATGATGCGTCAGGCCAAGGAATTGACCAAGAAGGTTTTTGCCGAGCATGGTTTTGATGTAACGGTGGACCAATGGCTGATCCTGAAAAAGCTGTATGACCAGGAGAATTGTAGCCAGATCCAACTTGCCCAAACTACCTTCAAGGATCCTGCAAGCATAAAACGTATGCTTGATATTCTGGAGAAAAAGAAACTCCTAACAAGATCTGTCAAGGCAGAGAACAAAAAGGAGCATATTGTAGAATTAACAGCTGAGGGGAATACTCTTCTTGAAAAAATGATACCCGTGGTCCAGGATCTGCGAAGAAAGGCCACGGAGGACTTCACCGACCCAGAACGCTACGCCTTGCTCCATCTCCTGAAAAAAATGAACAAGAACCTGTAAAAAAATTTAACTATATAATTGATATATCAATAATCAAATTCTCATATTATGATACGCTTAACATTAATCACACTTTTCTTTTCCACCATCCTCTCCTGCTCAACAGATAGCGATAGCTCCTTGCTGGTTGCTGTCAACGAGTTCGTCTCGGCCGCAGACCTTCAGGATGATGGAACGCTGGAATCACGAACACATAAGGACTTTAGGGTCGTCTGGAATGGGCCTGGCCCGGAAGATCATACCGTATTTTCCCGTGAGACCTATCTGGAGAAATTCCGGATCAGGGAATGGGGCGGTGATCCGAGAAGCATCGAGATACTGGATACGGAGATCTGCAATAATTATGCTTCCGTACATGTCAGGCTCAAAGGAAATGTACAGGATTTTGAATCGCTCTATACCATGGTCCGGGAAAAGGGCCAGTGGAAGATCCTTCAGGAAAGCGTGAGGGTCTCCGACAAGGGATAACCCAACTTCAGGTCTGATTTCTCGGTATCTTAGGATGAATGAAGACCTTAAGCATATTCTTCTTCCTATTTCTGATTTGGCGATTGGCCCCTTCCCAAAATCTTGCTGTAAAATACCTGCCTCAGATCCAAGGTATCGATGAATTGATTGATCTTCAGTTCCAGGATAATGACTCATTGCTGATTTTGGTCAAGGATATAGAAGGTTCCTTTGGATACCTATGGGCCGATAGCTTAGGGAATTTTGACACGGTCGTTTATTGGGTGGATTTCGACACAGTCATGTATCAGGGAAAGCCTTATTACCCAGGTTATCAAGGTGAGAATCCTGTTATGGACCGGGAGGGAAATATTTACAACTACACGGAAGTGGAGGATTGTCCCCTTTGGGGTGCGACCGGATCCAGGAGTTTTATTCTCAAATGGGGAAACGATGGTGTGTTGCTGGATTCCGCCATCCTTGAGTGTTGGGAAAGACGTTGGTTGTGTTCCTCCCCCAAGATGAAAAGAACCGAGGATAACCAGCTCATCATTCAGGAAAGAAACTTTTTTCCAGACCTGTCAGGGAGCTCTTTCAGTCATGTAATAGGGGTTTCTTATTTGATGGATCAGGACTTGAATGTTCTTACAGAATTTCGGATTGAGAACAGCAATCTGTTGGGCATTGCTGATTGGACATATTCCACCACCACCCTTGATTCCAATTTATTGACCATTGGGTTTGCGACCATGGAAATCAACCAACATCAATGCGATTATTATAAGGCCATAAGAGTAAGATCCGGGGGAGAGTATTGGTTCGAACAATGGGATGACACCTTAGTATACCTTCCTGATTACCATCCAAAGAATACCAGATATTTTCCTTCCGAGATTAAGAATGTGAAACCGGGTCTTTTCCTTGGTGTTAGAATGGTCTCTACAGACACTTTAAAAATCTGGCATTTTAGAGAAGAACTAGAAGATCTTACAATCAAAAGCATTGACCTGGGCCCATACAAAGATCCTCATACAAACCTTCAGCAAGCCAGGGTAAAGAGAATCTCCGGCCAAACATCTTTGATCCTTACCGAGGGGTCAGGACCAAACCAAGACGGCTTCGTGGGGTTTCTAAAATCCACTTGCCACGGTGATCTTCTGCAGTACGATGAATACCCCTTAGAACCAAAAATCAATGATTTTGCCACCAGGAATGACACTATGGTTTATTTGTGGGGAAATAATTCTCAAGGTCCTTTTATCGCCATTTTTACCAGACGAGACCTTGCAATCAGCGGCTTCGGGGAAACGGAAACGAGTCCTTTTTCGGTTTTTCCCAATCCCACCGATGGCCTACTGTTCATCGAGAATCAAAAGGCTGTATCCGGGTATCAATTGATCGATATGATGGGAAGGGTTAAATCAAAGGGAATCCTTCATTCGGACAAAGGTTTTATTCAAATGGATTCTGAAAAATCGGGCGCCTATATTTTGATTCTTGAGGATGAGCATGGAAATTCATATCCTCATCGGATCATCAAAATTTGAAGCACCTCTTTTCCATTCTTGCCCTCCCCTTCAATGTCACCACTACTCTTCCCCTGTTGTTGATGTTCTTCGAATCCAGGTCTAACACCGGGATGAATTGGATATCTTTTCCCTGGTTTTGGATCGGAGTCGTCGCATTGATCGACGGGTTGTTTTTGCTGATTTGGACGATCTCTCTGATTGCGACCAAGGGTCAGGGAACCATAGCCCCCTGGGCTCCGACCAAAAAACTGGTGATTACAGGCCCGTTCAGGCATGTTCGAAATCCCATGATCACAGGGGTTCTACTTGTATTGATCGGAGAAGCTTTGATCTTTCAGTCGGTATGGCTTCTGGCCTGGGCTATTTTCTTTTTCGGTCTCAATACCATCTACTTCATTATGAAGGAAGAACCGGACCTGTCGAAGAGATTTGGCAAGCCCTATGAGGAGTATTGCAGGCATGTAAACAGATGGATCCCAAGAATTTCTCCCTGGGATCCTGATGAAACCTCCAATTGATCAGGGTGTAACTGATCCCATTACTGTTAGGATAGGAATATTGCCTGTATTGGCTTCCACGTTTACGGTTTTTCGGAATGCTCCTGTTTTGGAAGCATTGTACCTCACATTGACAAACCCCTCTTCACCTGGTGCCACACCATCAGTTGAATACTCTGCTGCAGTGCAACCACAGGATGTCTTGATCTTGGTGATGTACAAGACATCATCTCCATCATTTTGAAAAGTGAATTTGTGGTAAACCGGCTCTCCTTGTATGATCTCTCCAAAGTCATGCTGGATGTATTTCCATGCAAAGGCAGGGCCCGCATCCATATCTCCCCTCAATGTGAAGGATGAAACCATGACCAGAAGGGCAACTAAAAGGCTGGGTAAAAAGATTGTCTTTTTCATATTATTCGATTTTGTTTCCGCTAAGGTGAGTCGAGTTTGGAAAAGCCCTTGTTAACGGCTTCCAAAGAATTGTTAATGCTTTGTTAAGGTTCCCGAAAACAGTCAGAATCGGCCTATTTTTGATGCATGAAGAATCAACCCATCAGGGTATTGGTCGCTTTTGCCTTGTTCGCTTCGGTCGGGATCTTCCTGGTTCAGGGCTATTGGTTCAGAGAGGCTTTCAAGGCGAAAAAGGCCGAATTTGATTTCCAGGTCTTCTCGGGGTTAAAGGAGATCGCAACAGAATTGGCGGAATTCAACGGGATCATGCTTCCCACGGCCAATCCCGTAGAGCAGGTCTCCAATAATTACTTCGTCGTTATGATCAATGACGCCATCAACCCCTCTGTTCTCGAGGCATTGTTGCTTCGAAATTTTCAGAAAATGGGATTAAGGGCTGATTTCCAATACGGGATCTATGATTGTGTCACGGATCAAATGGTTTATAGCAACCGGCTCAATGCATTTGATCAGGGAGAGAAACAGAACAATGAGGTCAAGGAACCCGAATTCATCAACGACAATTATTATTTCTCGGT
>JANQHS010000469.1 GCA_028282565.1 Cytophagales bacterium
ATTGGCAAAGATCCGGTCTGTCTTTGCCTTGATCTTATCCGACAACTCCTCCTCTACCTCCCTGTAATAAGTGTACTGGTTGAAATAAAGCCTGAAGCCATAGTTTTCGAAAAAGGCCTGGTAATAAGGCGGATTATAGTTGCAGCAATAGTTAGGAGGAGTAAAACCCTCGACCAGCAGACCCCACCAGTTATTTCTTTCGCCAAAATTGATGGGACCGTCGACCGCCTCAATTCCTCTTTTTTTCAACCATTCTACAGAAGTATCAAAAAGCAAAAAAGCCACATCCTGATTTTCAATGCACTCGAAAAAACCAAGTCCGCCGGTTGGCTGCTTTTCTTTCTTAGAGGATTTTTCATCAATGAAAACCGCGATTCGCCCCAGTGTTCGCCCTGCTTCTTCTACCAAAAACCTGGATGCTTCACCGTTTCGAAACAGCTTGTTTTGCTTTGGATCAAAAACCTTCTCGATATCGCTTTCAAGGGGCCTGATCCAGTTGGGATCATCCTTATAGATGCCAAGTGGAAATTCAAGAAATTTCCTTACATCATTATCGGTCTTGACCTCCCTGATATTCACGGCGGCAAAAATAGGTATTCATATTATGCCTCATAAGACCAAGGCATAAAAAAACCCGCTCTCGTTTCCGGGAGCGGGTCTTTGGAATTCAAATAGAATTAATTGATTATAACCTTGGTGGTTTTTACACCTTCGTCTGTTTGGATTCTCACCATGTAAACTCCTGAAGAAAGATCACTTACATTAAAGTTTGCCCTTTCTTTTCCGAAGTTCGCATTTTCTATGGTCCTCTCAAGAACAACCTCTCCTGAACTTGTCATGATCTGAATTTCAACGTTCTTTCCTTCAACAGCACCATACTCCACAGTCAGATTCTGACTTGCAGGGTTAGGGAATGCATTGAGGTAGATCTTCGAATTCTGGTCAGCGAGTCCCACGGTCTGAGGCTCAACAACCAGGATATCATCAAGCATGACTAAGTTGTCATCATCAGAATCATGCCAGAAGAACGGATATACTGTTGAACCAACATAAGCAGATAGGTCAAAAGCCACTTCATAAAAAAGCGCTTTGCCTCTTTCTTCATCAACGGTCGTGTCAATCTCTCCAGCAATACAACCCATATTACCAAAATAGGTGATCAGCAATTCTCCAGGTCCAAAAGTGTATGGAGTTGTCGGGTTAAACCAGCTACCCGCCCCAGTCAAATACTGACCATATTGGATCAGAGTATCATTGCCTGCATTGCTGGAGGTTCCATCAGGAGAGATCATTATCGTGATCCCATCCGCATAAAGAGGGAATTGGTACGAAGCTATAGAGAAGCTCAACATGGTACCGGGTTTGGTTACAGCAACCGGAAAAGTCAGCGAGTTCCTGTTTCCGGGAGCAAAACCATCCAACCATGAAGTAGACCAAGCCATAGCATTAACAGTATCTACACAGCCAAGGCTGTCGTTCTTGGAATCCTCAGCCCAGTACCAATCATCTGGACGACCACCAGATGCTGTCAATCCATCCTCACTAAGATTGATCATGATCCCGCCATTGTTTTGATCCCGGATCACTGTATCGCCGTCAAAATCCTCATGAAACAGGGTGTCGTAACTCGCACCTCTGGTGATCAGCAGATTAATTGATTTGTTGGGGGGGTCTTTTTTGATAATATCAACTTCGACCGTGCCATTTTTGGTTCGCAATTTCGCATGATTATTACCAGAAAAAGCCGGTAAACAGATCATAATTGCCAAAAAGAAGGTGAATAAAGTAGAGTAACGTGTCATCATAAACGAGTCATTTTTTGTGAAAAATTAAGAAAAATCATGTAAAGAAGTTTTCGGTCAACAATTGAAGACCTTTTTTGCAAATTGAAACAATTCTGAAAAATCCAGAAAACCGTTCATATAATGTTACACGCCAAGTTGGAAAAGAAGGTTGGGAATGGGGAAGGACAACGAATTGAGTTTAAGGAAAAGACAACAAATATCACCCAAATCCTGGTGGAGTTGGTCGCCTTTTTAAATTCCGACGGAGGCGAACTCTTTGTAGGGGTCAAGGATTCCGGAAAGATCATAGGACTTTCAAACTATGAAGCAGAAAAAGAATACCTCATCGGCAAAATTGAAACCGAGATTACCCCAATTCCGGATTATCATATTGAA
>JANQHS010000004.1 GCA_028282565.1 Cytophagales bacterium
TCCCTGATATTTTCTTTTATAGCTCCACCATACTTCATTGAATTGCTCCGGGGAGATATCCTGACTATACAGGTCATGCTCAAAATGGGTCATCACTCCGGCTGAAAAGGGAATAAAGGTGATATAGTTCAAGGCTTCTTTCAGCAGAATTCTCAATTCATCGGTTTCGGTTCCCGGTTCGATCAATCCCAGATTCTCAATAAATGGCTTTTGCATGGCCGCGAGTCCGAGCATGGATCCAATAGCCTCGTGATACGCCCTGTTCGCTCCACCCCTCAGCAATGGCGGAACATTGGGGTTGGTATAAGCCATGTAATAATAGATATGTCCGTATTCATGATGTGTGGTTTCATACCATCTTGTATTGGGTTCAACCGACATCAGGGACCTTACATCATTCTTCAAATCCATATGCCATGCTGATGCATGGTTGTTTTTGGAATAATCAGCTCCATCGGGAAGTGGGTAGAGATCGGAGAGCTCCCAGAAAGAGGCCGGTAATTCCTCAAACCCAAGGCTGACATAGAATCTTTCGGATTGTTTTAACAACCACTCATCGCCTTTTTCTTCCAGAGCAGCATCCAGGTCAAAACCCTCTACTTCGACCACTTCCGACCAATCCTGTCCCCATCGGTTGGGCAACCAGTGAGCAGGAAGAAGCTGGGGAACCTCTTCTCCATATTTCTCTGCCATTTCATATCTCATATACGTGTGCAGTTCTCTATAAAGAGGCCAGACATCGGAGATAAGCTGGCGGTTGAGCTGCATCATTTCATCTACGCTCATTTCGTAATCCGAAACCTGATAGGCAAAGTAGTTTTCATAACCCAGGTTTTGTACGGTTTCATTTCTGAGGTCTCTTAGTTCGGCTAGTCCATCCCTCAGGACAACTCCGACCTCTTTGCTGGATTCCCAAACCTTCTGCCTTTTGACTATATCGGTTTCTTCCACAAGCATTTGATCTATCTGGTTGGTAGAAACCGTATCACCATCCATGACGAATTTGAATCCGAACAGGTCGGTATTTTGTTTTAGTTCCTTCTCGATCCTTTTGGAAGTAGCCTCTCCTGCCGATTCGGGATTGTTGGCTGCGGCGTAGAGGATCTTCTCGAGTTGCTTTACCTGAAGCTCATCCAATTGATCCTTGCTTTCCAAATACTTTTTGGCGCTTTCTATGACCTCCTGAGACCCTGAGAATTTTGCAAAGGCCTCGTTCGCATCCTTGGCTTCTTGTTCCGTAATGGTGTCCCCGGGATAGATCTTGGTGTTGGCTTTCCATTCCGCCTTTGCGGATGTATAGTACAGGTCCAGAAATGTAGTCGTGTAATCATCGATAAAGGCCTGCGCTTCATCGGCTATGCTTTGCTCCGGCTCAGAAGAGCATGATAAGAGGATTAAGGAGACGAATAATAGGTTTAGAATTCTTTTCATTTTGAAATGTTAAATAATTGTTGAAGGTAAGGGGATCTCAGCTCCCTTGGCTACCAGATCCTTCTCCAGACCCAATAGCCTGATTTTTTTGATGTCATTTACCCACTCAGGGTCATAATCCATTTTTACCCTGATATAGTTTTGGGTGAAGCCAAACATTTGCCCGTTCTTGACCTTGTTCTCAAAAAGGACCTCAAACTCTGATCCCAAATACTTTTTAGCGAAGCTTTCCTTTTTTTGCTCTGAAAGCGACCTTAGATTATCGGCTCTTCTGGCTCTTTCTATTTCGGGTACCACTCCATCCATTTTAGTCGCAGGGGTGTTTTCTCGTTCCGAATAAGGGAAAACATGAAGGTAGGATACGGGAAGACTCTCAATGAATTCATAGGTCTCCATAAATTCATTTGTGCCTTCTCCCGGAAACCCGACAATCACATCCACCCCAATTCCGGCGTCGGGAATCAGTGATTTTATGGTTTCGATTCGGTCCCTGTAAAGATCCCTTTTATATCTCCTTCGCATTGAACTGAGGATCTTGTCGCTTCCGGATTGAAGAGGGATATGAAAATGTGGAAGGAATCTCCCGGATCGGGAGACCAGCTTGATGATATCATTGGTCAAAAGGTTAGGTTCAATTGAGGAGATCCTGATCCTTTGGATTTCCTCTAGGTCCTCAAATCTTTTGACAAGATCGACAAACCTCTCCTCCCGCCTCCCGTTGATCACACCGAAATCACCAATATTTACGCCTGTGAGGATCAGTTCTTTGGACTCGTTCTCTTTGACTGCCTTCCTGGCGAGTTCGATCAATTCATCGGAATTGGTACTTCTGCTTTTTCCGCGTGCCAGAGGAATGGTGCAAAATGTGCAGTTGTAATTGCAGCCATCCTGAACCTTGAAAAATAGTCTTGTGCGCTGATCACTGGAATAGGAGGGAATAAAATCAAGTCCCTTGATCTCGCCTCTTAATGGTGATAAACTTTGATCAAAGGAACGGATCTTATTGAGGATCTCGAATTTTTCATTGGCGCCAAACACTCCGCTGACCCCGGGAATCTGCGCAATTTCATTGGGCTTAAGTTGTGCATAGCAACCGATGACAAACACCTTAGCATCAGGCGAGATCCTTTTGGCTTCCTTGACAATTTTTCGACACTTTTTGTCAGCGTTTTCAGTGACTGAGCAGGTGTTGATCACGAAGGCATCGGGACTTTCAGTAAAATGAACAAGGGAATAACCTTCTTGCTTAAATCCATCCGCGATAGTGGAGGTTTCCGTGAAGTTAAGCTTACAACCCAGGGTATGAAATGCGACCTTTTTCATCAAGGCCGCAAAGCTAGAAAATCAATTTTATAATCTTTTGAAATATGAGTGGATCGATTTTGACCCGGTTTAACAAAAAAAGATGAAATTTTTTCCAAATGTGGAAAAAAAGAAATCGGTTTTTCGGAGAATAGTAAACATTGTCGGAAATTTGGGTCTTTTATCACCCAATAATTACAAATATGGCAGGTTTAAGGTTTCAGGCAGTACTGGAAGCGCAAAGGCGTCCAAAGGTCAAAGTGAATTTCCCATCGGAAAAGGTTTCGGATTATTTCGGAAAGAAGTCGTTCGGAATGCGGCAAATGAAGGAACGTCTTCCCAATGAAGTCTACCAACGGGTTGTTACGGCCATGGAGAAGGGAAAGGGTATCAGCATGGAGACGGCGGATTCGGTTGCATCGGCAGCAAAGAACTGGGCCATGGAGTTGGGTGCTACCAGCTATACCCACTGGTTTCAACCGCTAACAGGTGCTACCGCTGAAAAGCACGATTCCTTTTTTGATTCCATTTCAGGAATTGAGAAGTTCAAGGGCTCGACTCTTGTGCAGCAGGAACCCGATGCATCCTCCTTTCCCAGTGGTGGCATCAGAAGTACATTTGAGGCAAGGGGATATACGGCATGGGATCCCTCTTCGCCCATGTTCATCATCGGAACTACTCTTTGCATTCCGACCATTTTTGTATCCTATACCGGAGAGGCGCTTGACAATAAGGCACCCTTGTTGAAGGCGGTTGAAGCCGTTGATCGGGCCGCAACCGTCACCTGTAAATTCTTTGATAGAAATGTTTCCAAGGTGACCGCCTTCCTCGGTGTCGAGCAGGAGTATTTTGTTGTGGACAAGGCCCTGTATTCGGCGCGTCCTGATCTGGTGATGTCCGGAAGAACAGTTTTTGGCCATAACCCCGCCAGGGGACAACAGTTGGATGATCATTATTTCGGATCAATTCCCCCACGTGTGTATGACTTTATGCGTGATTTTGAGATAGAAGCTTTGAAATTGGGCATACCTGTCTCGACCAGGCATAATGAAGTAGCGCCCAGCCAATTTGAAGTAGCTCCGACTTTTGAGGAGTTGAATCTTGCCACGGATCATAACTCTTTGTTAAAGGATGTG
Organism: Cytophagales bacterium; assembly: GCA_028282565.1. Lineage (GTDB taxonomy): Bacteria > Bacteroidota > Bacteroidia > Cytophagales > CCMP332 > JANQHS01. Next base: position 3,870 of record JANQHS010000004.1, read on the forward strand.
ATGAGCAAGGTTGCCGAAAAGCACAACCTGAAAGTACTGTTCCATGAAAAACCCTTTGCGGGAATGAATGGAAATGGAAAGCACAATAACTGGTCCTTGATCACCAACACAGGGGTCAATCTTTTTCAACCCAGTTCCAGTGCCAGAGACAACCTTCAATTCCTCGTGTTTTTTGTGAATACCCTCAAGGCTGTTCATGAACATTCCGATTTGCTAAGAGCCAGCATTGCATCAGCCGGTAACGATTTTAGGCTTGGTGCTAATGAAGCACCTCCTGCCATCATTTCCACATTCATAGGTCAACAATTGTCCATGGTACTCGATGAGCTTGAAAGCAAGGGGAATGTCCATATCGAAAAGGGTGACAACATGTATATGAAGCTTGGTATAGACCAGATCCCTGAGATCCTCATTGATAATACCGATAGAAACCGGACATCTCCCTTCGCATTTACTGGAAACAAATGGGAGTTTAGAGCAGTGGGTTCAGATGCCAACGTTGCCCAGCCGATGACGGCCTTAAATCTTGCAATGGCAGATCAACTGACAAAATTCAACGAAGAACTCGAAAAAAGGATCAGCAAGGGAGAGGAGAAAAGAATTTCAATTGTCAAGATCCTGAGGAAATACATTAAGGAGTCGAAGCCAAGTAGGTTTGAGGGTGATGGATATTCTGACAAATGGGTTAAGGATGCCGAGAAAAGAGGTCTGAGCAATGTGAAAGATACACCCAGAGCGTTGGATGCCTACTTGACCAAAGAAACCGTGGCACTTTTCGGCCGCCATGGGGTTTGTAACGACAAAGAGCTTGAAGCGAGGCATGATATCATGCTGGAGAACTATGTGAGAAAGGTACAGATAGAATCAAGGGTGATGGGAGATCTGGCCTTGAATCATATTATTCCTACGGCCATCGCTTACCAAAACAAGTTGATCCATAATGCCCAGGGTTTGAAGGATCTGGGAATGAAAAATACGGCTGTAACCAAGGCGATTGAAGAGATCTCAGGTCATATCAATACCCTGAAGGTTGGCGTGAGGGAGATGATCGACGAAAGAAGAAAGGTCAACAAGATCGACAATATGCGGGATCTGGCAATTGCTTACTGTGATAAGGTAAAGGGCAAGCATTTTGACAAGATCAGGTATGCTGCGGACAAACTGGAACTTCTGGTCGATGACGAAGATTGGCCATTGGTTAAGTATCGTGAGTTACTGTTTATCAGGTAGTTAATGTCCTAATCAATCCCGGGTATTTTTGCTAAATCCGAAAATGTTCCCATTTTGGATATCTTTATCGAAAATACCTGGGTATGGAAAAATATGATGTTGTCGTAATAGGCGGCGGTCCTTCAGGCTTCGCAGCTGCAATGAGAGCTGTGGACTTCAAAAAGAGGATCCTTCTCATTGAGCGAGAAGAACTCGGAGGAGCCGGAATTTTCAACGGCGCCCTTTCTTCCAAAACATGGTGGGAGTTATCCCGGCAATCCAAGGTATACCAGGATAAACTCCGGAGGTATGGAATGACACCTCCTCAAAAAGCTCAATTTTCTGATTTCATGGCTGACGTGAGCGATGCTACCGATGAGCGTGCTTCACTCCTCAGACAGCAGGTTGATTGGCTCAGAGATAATGCAGCCAAAGGTTTTTTCTTTTTTAAAAAGGGCAGTGCCAGACTTCTCGATAAAAACAGGGTGGAAATTCAGAACAACGGTCAGACTGAGACCGTAGAAACGGAGAACATCGTACTTGCCACGGGAAGCAGGCCCAGGTTTATCGAGGGTATTCCAATTGACGAAAAGATTGTTGTCACCAGCGATGGGATCCACAACTTTGAGAGTTTTCCCAAAAGCCTCGTGATTGTTGGTGCAGGGGTGATCGGTTGCGAGTTCGGAACGATCTTTTCGAACTTCGAAAGGACCAAGGTCAACATCATTGCACGTGATGACAGGATCCTCCCGTTTGAAGATCCGGATCTTACAGAGATCATCGAATTTAACCTGAAGCAAAATGATGTAGAGATCCATCACAATACAGACCTGCATAAAATGGAGATCAGGAACGGCATGGTTTATTATGAAACCAAGAGCAATAAGGATGGATCCATAGAGTCATATGAGGTAGAAAAGGCGTTGATCTCCATCGGTCGTGTTCCAAATATCGAAGGACTTGGACTTGAGGAGGTAGGAGTTCAGATGTCCAAAAGGGGCCATATTGTCGACGATGATACCCAAACCAGCGTATCTAACATATATGCAGTCGGTGATCTCACCGCTGATATCGCTCTGGTAAACGTAGGGGAGTTGGAAGGACGATATGCTATTGAGAAAATGTATGGGAGTCCTGAAAAGCCCATGATCTATGACAATATATCCACGATCATGTTCCTCAATCCAGAGACTGCAGGAGTCGGCCTCAATGAACAGCAGGCACAGGAAAAGGGATTGTCCTATAAGGTGGTCAGCCTTGCCTTTGACATCATTCCCCGGGCTATTGCCATGAGAAGAACACAGGGATTCTTTAAAATTCTCGTGACCGATGATGATGACATGAAGATCCTCGGAATGCGAGCCATTGGGGAGCATGCATCTTCCGCGATTCAGGCTGTGGCCTTGTTGATCTCAACGAATAACGGAATTGAGGAGCTGGCTGAACTGATCCACCCTCATCCTTCAATAATTGAAGGTATTCAGGAATGCGTTCGTATGTTTCTGGGCAAGTCGATCATCAAACCGGGACTCATTGAGAACAAGGTGGTTTGCAGGAGATTCCATAACGGAAAATACGAGGACCTGGGTGTTCCTCACTAATCCTGAAGAGAAGCAAACAGAAAACCGCATATTGCCTTGGGATAGAAATAGGTGCTTTTCTGAGGCATGGTGAATCCGCTGTGGCAGACATCAATGACCTGTTTCATCTCGATGTCATTGGTGATCAGCGCCATTTGAGAATCTCCATTGCGAACATGTTCCAGGCAATTGGCAAAATTCCTTTCGAAGGATACGTGCTCGTCTTTCCGCTGATGCTTTCCGGCTATACCCAGGGCTTTTTCTATTATAAAGTAATGCATGATCGTGAGATCCAGACCCTTAATAGACTCCGGAAATTTCCAGGGAATTTCGCTTTCTATATTTTCCTTTAAACGCACTTTGAAATAGCGGTTTTTGAAAATCACTCCGAATGCGTGTTTTTTCCCAAGGATGATATCCGGGACATCATAAGGGTCTTCAATTTCACGCACATGGAAATCCTCAGAAAGAGATGCTATGATCTTTTCGGCATTAAAATTCTCCAGGGAACTGATCAATCGATGAGTGGGGAGAATTCGCAGATCCTTTGAGGCAGAATTGGTCAAATACATCAAATGGTAGTTGTATAATTCTTCACCTGTATGATTGGGGTTTTGAGCTTTGCAATGGGCCTGAAACTGCTTTGAGCTGGCAAAGCGGTGGTGGCCATCCGCCAGGATGATCTTCTGCCCTTCGAGCACCCTTTGAAATTTTTCGATGAGCTGTTTATCCTGGATCACCGATATCTTATCCAGAACTCCCTGATAATCCTCCGTCTCAAAAAGGGGTGAGGACATCACCTCGTCCAGAAAAGGTTCCAGTCTATGGTTAGGATCATGATAAAGGCCATGCGTCGGACTTACATTCAGCTTGGTTTCTTTTAATAGCTCTACACGATCATTGACGGCTTTCGGGATTGTGTTTTCGTGAAGCAGTACTGTATCCGCTTCTTCATCGCCGATTTTAACAAGACAAACGAAGCCCTTCCTGATCTTGCCTTCATGTCCACCCGGTAGGGTGAACTCCTGGAAATAAGGGTATATCCCTTCAATTTTGTCCTGCTGGATGATCTCCCGGCTTTGCCATGTGGCGAAAGTCTTCCTGGCGTTCACAAAGGGGTTCTCTCCCAGGGGAACACTGAGGTGAATACTGTTCACCGGATTTTGATAGAGCTTTTCTCTTTGTCTCTCCGAAACCACATCGAAAAGGGGAGAGGTCAGGTTTTCGATATTCCCTGCTACTCTTTCATTGAATCTCCAGGGTTTTAGGGCTTTTATTCTGGCCATGCTTGATCAGGGCGCATACCTCCTTTTCCAGGGAGAAGGATGGTTTTTTGATTTATAGGAAGAAGAATTTCCCGATTTGCTTTTATGGATCCATGCGCCCAAAACCCCGAGGGCTTCCCTGGCTTCTTCTTCCATTTCCAATTGCTTTTCAAGATCAGGGTAATAATACTTCTCAACGAATTTGGTGTCGAAATCCCCGTCGATAAATGCCTTGTGCTGGAAAACGTAAGTTCCGAATGGCAGGGTGGTTTGAACCCCCTGCACCTGGTATTCTTCTATGGCTCTGAGCATTTTGCCGATTGCTTCATCCCGGTCTTCTCCTGAGGCTACCAACTTTGAGATCAGTGGGTCATAATGGATCGAGATCTCCTGACCTTGTGAAAAGCCATCATCAACCCTGATCCCATTGCCATCGGGGAGCTCATAGGTTTCCAATATTCCCGAATCCGGCAAGAAGTGGTTTTTTGGATCTTCGGCATATACGCGCAATTCAAAAGAGTGGCCCTGAATGCTTAGATCTTCCTGCTGAAACGGAAGTCTTTCGCCTTCAGCAATATGGATTTGAAGCTTAACCAGGTCCAAACCTGTGATCTGCTCAGTCACCGGATGCTCCACCTGTAGGCGAGTATTCATTTCCAGGAAATAGAATTTGAGGTTTTCATCCAGCATAAACTCCACGGTTCCTGCACCGTAATAGTCACAGGATTTGGCAACATTGATCGCCGCCTGACCCATTTCTTCCCTCAATTCAGGCGTCAGCACTGAACTCGGAGCTTCTTCAATCACCTTCTGATGTCTTCTCTGAATTGAGCATTCACGCTCGAACATGTGAACGTAATTTCCATGTTGGTCGCCAAAGACCTGGAATTCGATATGCCTGGGTTTGGTAATATATCTCTCGATGAAAACACTTCCATCTCCAAAAGCGGAGGTGGCTTCACTGATAGCTCTATCGAGTTGCTCCTCAAGATTTTCCTGGCTTTCAACCACCCTCATTCCTTTTCCGCCACCGCCAGCGGCGGCTTTGATCAAAATTGGAAAATCCAATTCCGAGGCAATTTTTTTGGCTTCGTTAAGATCCTCTACCGGATGGTCGACCCCGGGAACCATGGGTATGTCAAACTTTGAAACCGCTTTTTTTGCAGCAAGTTTGTTTCCCATAACTTCGATGGACTCGGGGCTGGGACCGATGAAGGTTATCCCGGCATCCTCGCAGGCTTTGGAAAAACCTGCGTTTTCCGATAAAAAGCCATAGCCCGGGTGAATTCCGTCTGCCTGAGCCTCTTTTGCGACCTCAATGATCTTCTCAATATTCAAATATGACTGTGAAGAATCCGCCGGTCCCAGTAAGTAAGCTTCATCTGCAAATAGTACATGATTGCTTTGTCGATCGGGTTCTGAAAAAACGGCAACGGTTTTGATTCCCATTTCACGACAGGTGCGAAGTACTCTCATGGCAATTTCACCCCTGTTTGCCACTAAAACTTTAGATATTTTCCCCATTTTTCTGATAATCCTATAAAGAAATTAGGTTTAGAGACAAATCACATAATTTTCGGGATTTGAGAAGCATTTATTTCAGCTTATTTTTGCGGCACTTCAAAAAAATTGTTCCCAGTGGATTTATTTGAAAAATTAATGGTAGATCGGGGCCCTTTGGGAAAGCACTCAAAATTGGCCCATGGTTACTTCGCCTTTCCAAAATTGGAAGGAGAAATTGCTCCCCGTATGAAATTTAGGGGAAAGGAGGTTCTGACCTGGAGTTTGAACAACTATCTGGGGCTGGCCAATCACCCTGAGATCCGTAGGGTCGATGCGGAAGCTTCCAAAGAGTATGGCCTGGCTTACCCCATGGGCGCAAGGATGATGTCGGGAAATTCCAACCTTCATGAAGAGCTTGAGGCAAAATTGGCCGCTTTCGAAGGCAAGGAAGATGCGATACTCCTGAATTATGGTTATCAGGGGATCATGTCGATCATCGATGCTTTGCTTGATAGAAGGGATGTAGTTGTGTACGATGCGGAATGCCATGCATGTATTGTGGATGGATTGAGAATGCATCCGGGTAAAAGATTTGTCTATGCCCATAATGATATGGAGAGTTGCGAAAAACAACTCCAAAGGGCTACTAAGGTGAGTGAAGAAACGGGCGGTGCTATTCTGGTGATCACTGAAGGCGTATTCGGGATGTCGGGAAATCAGGGTAAGCTCAAGGAAATTGTCGATTTCAAATCAACCTATAATTTCAGACTGCTGGTTGACGATGCCCATGGATTCGGCGTCTTGGGAGAAACCGGCGCCGGAGCCGGGGAGGAGCAGGGTTGTCAGGATGGGATCGATATTTACTTTTCCACTTTTGCAAAGTCAATGGCCAGTATTGGGGCTTTTGCTACTGCAAATGAAGATGTGATCGATTATCTGAGGTACAATACCCGTTCTCAGATCTTTGCAAAATCACTGCCTATGCCTTTGGTTATTGGGAATTTGAAGAGGTTGGAATTTCTGCAAACCAAACCAGAGCTGCGTGAAAACCTCAAAACCGTGGTGAATGCACTCCAATCCGGGTTGAAGGAGAAAGGGTTCAACATCGGCACAACCTCATCGCCCGTGACACCCGTGATACTTTCAGGAGGGACCAATGAAGCAGCGCATTTGATCATAGACCTTAGGGAGAACCTGAACATATTCTGTTCCGTGGTGATCTATCCGGTCGTACCAAAGGATATGATCATGCTCCGACTCATACCGACAGCTGTGCACTCGATGGACGATGTGACCGAGACAATAAATGCTTTTGAGAGTGTTTCCGAGAAGCTGAAAACAGGTGTTTATGCCGGAATGAAACTTCAAGCTGAAATCAATAGTTAATTCAATTAATTAGGCTCTTTTTTTGTTCAAATAGGTTTAATTTCTATTTTTAGCACACTTTTTTACTAAAACAAAATTCCGTTTGATATGAAAAGATTTGAACAATTAAGAGATTTGGTTATGTCCTTAGAGGGGGACTTTGAAAAGTTCTACGACAAGGGGAACCAAGCAGCAGGTACCCGGGTAAGAAAAGGAATGCAAGAAATGAAGAACCTAGCTCAAGACATTAGGAAAGAAGTTCAAGACATTAAGAACTCCAACTAATCAAACTAAAAGCAGCCTTAAAGGGCTGCTTTTTTTATTTCTTCACTGATCTGCTGCAACAGAACGTTGCTGGCCTGTTCCAAAGGCAACCTTACAAACGAATCACAAATCCCTTTTAGTTTCAATACTGTTTTAATCCCAACGGGATTTCCTTCCTGATACATCAAAGGGTTGATCTCTAAAAATTTATTTAGGTACTCCCTGGACCTCTCATAATTCCCATCCATGGCGTAATGCACCATATTGGAGAATTCGGTAGGGAAACCATTCGCCAATACCGAGATGACACCCACTGCACCGACGCTGATCAACGGAACAGTCAGCAGATCTTCACCGGAGATCAGGAGAAAATCATCAGGGGTTTCTCTGCTGATCATCATGGCCTGGTCCAGATCGCCTGAGGCTTCTTTGATGCCGATGATATTGGGATGAGCTGATAAGGCTATTGTGGTAGAGGCATTCAAATTTGACCCGGTTCTTGCCGGGACATTATAAAGAATTATAGGACGGGGAGATGCATCGGCAAGCAAATTGAAATGCCTGATGATGCCGGCTTGTGAAGGTTTGTTATAATAAGGGCTGACGGAAAGTATACCATCCACCAAGCTTAAATCCGCTTCCTTAAGAGATTTTTGGACTTCGGAAGTATTGTTTCCGCCAATACCGAAAACAATGGGTAACCTTTTATCATTTGTTTCGGCAACCACCTCCAGGACATGCTTTTTTTCCTCCTTTGAAAGGGTAGGCGATTCACCGGTTGTCCCCTGAACGACCAAGTAATCCACTCCTCCGGAAATGAGATGTTCGGTAAGTTTTTTTAACCCTCCAAAATCGATCTCTCCCGATTCGTGAAACGGCGTCACCATTGCCGGCCCAACTCCTCTGAACAATTCCTTCATTTTAATTTCTTTATGTTCTCCAACATTATTTCAGGTATTAAGGACAGGTTTCCATTCTGCCCCTTGATCCCCAGGTCCAGATACTTGAGAGGGATCTTGTCGGGGTTGCCAACGATGACCCTTGCTTTCGTTTTATTCAAGAACGGAAGAATTTCCAGATTCCATTCATCTACAAAGAACACCAGGAAATCAAAGGGTTTCTTTTGAAACTCTTCAATGACGGAATCCTTGGGAGTTCCCCAAATATTGGTTTGTTTTTTGGTATGGGTGTGAAATGAGAAATCGTATTTGGAGTTTACGATCTTTTCAAAAAAGCATACGGTCTCAACTCGTTTTCCCTCGTTTTCAAGATCCTTTATGAATTTTTGAATGAAAGGATTTGTCGAAGGGTCATTGTTTTTGATAAAGATCCCAAAGGTCTTGGCCTCAGGATAGCTGAGGCTTTTAGTCTTCCTCTTATTCTTCCTTGTGAAGATCCCTTTCAGATCGTAAAGCCACTTTATTGTCATGATCTGCCTATCAATTCCAGATACTCCTTTTCATGGATCACCTTGACCCCCAGTTTTTCGGCCTTTTCTTTTTTGGCAGGGCCCATATTTTCCCCTGCGATCAGGTAATTGGTCTGAGATGTCACGGAACTTACAATTTTACCTCCTTGCTCCTTTACCGATTCTTTGATCCCTTCCCGGCTAAAATTCGAAAAAACACCTGAGACCACCACTTTTTTTCCGACCAATGGACCTGATAAAACTTTTTCAACCAACCGGGCTCTGAAATTTAATCCTGACGATTTTAACTTCTCAATGATCTGCAGGTTATAATCCCGCTCAAAAAAGTCGATCACGCTGGAAGCAACACGTCCACCGATGGTGTAAACCTCCTCAAGCTCCTCCTGACCAGCCTGCATAAGCTTGTCCAGGGTTTCAAAATTTTCGGCGAGAACCTCAGCTGTCGTTTGTCCTACATACCTGATGCCCAGGGCAAAAAGAACTTTTTCAAAGGGTTGATCTTTCGACTTAGAAATGCCAGCTAAAATGTTCTCAACTGATTTTTCCAAAAGTCTGCGTACCGGTTTGTCTGACGAATCAGAGGATACCTCGAGTTCCTGATTGATCAGATCATCATAGCTCAAGGTGTATAGGTCTCCAAAATCCCTAATGAGCCCTTTCAGGATCAATCCCT
>JANQHS010000070.1 GCA_028282565.1 Cytophagales bacterium
GCTTCTATGGTCTTGTTGAACTCGATACCAACGAAATTTCTTGTGCCTGAGATCATGTAATGGAAACTGGTGTTGATATCGTAAGTCATATGGATTTCCCCGGATAAATAGTCTTGCTCGATCACTGGTCCTGTATAAACCAATGAATGGAAGTTGTTGCCCCAGCGTTTAGCCACTACCAGGAATGGATTGTAGACATTGCCCTTGATCAATGGTTGTCCAAAATTTCTAAAGTCGGAAAGCACAAATTCGTTTATGTATCCAAGTGCCATTGATGTAGCCATGGTCTCATTGACGAAAAAGGACCATTGAGAGGCCATTTTGATGCTGTTCAAGCGGTTAGATGGAATTGAATCCCTTTCCGTTCCGTTTACAGAGGAATAAAAGGTAAATGGCAATTCAACTTCCAGGCCCAATCGGTTTACCGGAGCCCATTCATATTCGATCAGGGCTTCATAAGAATCGAAATCCAGATTGTCAGTCACTCCCAATCCGAGGTTCCATTCCTTCTCCCCTTTCCTAGCTCCCAAATCTCTGATGAGATCGATGTAGAGCGGTTCAGCATGAAGAACCTTGTCGGGTTCTTCATCATCTTCGATCTCTTGAATATAGAGACTGTCTTTTTCAGCGTCGGTCATTTGAGCGAAGCCATATGTTGAGGATGCCAATACCATGATTGACATCAATATTCTGTTGATGTTCATGTTTGATTTGTTTTTTGAGCATTGGAAATCACCTCATGTCCTAGGGGGCATGGGGTTTATGCGCTATAAGGACAAATCAAACTTTGGGTGGAGGGCTGTCGATTTCTATAAAGCCTTTAGCCAGTCTGGCATCATAGTCAGTGTGGAGAATTTTGTTTTCTGTGAGACGTTTATGAGCACTCTTATCTGCAGGGGTCCAATGAACCAGCAATTCGATCTTCAGATTCTTTTTCTCGTTGTGATCGTCGGTATCATGATCATCATACTCTTTGATGGCATTCTCATAGCCCAAAACCTGCTCTACTATAATTTCAACAATACTTTCCTGATCATTAAAGGACAAGTCTTCCGGGATATGCTCAGGATTGGGATCAGCTGTATCAACGCTGATGTTTAGCAGGTAAAGCCCCATCAGTCCCCAAATGATATTTGTGAATATGCTATTTCGAATTCGACTTATCACCGTGCAAATTTAACGTCCTTATATAGCTTTTCTTATATGCATCAGTATCGGACAAAAGAGGAAAACTGCAAGGCTCACTGCTCAATGGTTCCTGCCCCTTCCCTGTCGTGATTTTTGTTTGATACTGATGATATCCAGATTAGATGTCTGAATTTCAGGTTTCATTTTGACCGCATATTCTCAATCCTTCATTTTTGTGATGGTGAGGGAGTGGATCCGAAAATATCTTGATGAAAAAGTACCAAACTGGTGTACCAGGGAAAAACTGGTCTTTATCGTTTCTACGGGAATTTTTATTTCACTGTTCCTCCTTTTTTTTCAACCCTTTGGGGTGAACAACTATGATCCCTCCGAGCGCATTTCTTCTACCTTTCTGATGATGATGCTGATCATGGGCCTATGGACCATGGTCCTACTCTCGATCAATGAATTTCTGATCAGGAAATTGTTCTGGTCTAACCTTAAACGTCTTAATGTGGTGTTTTGGGTTCTTTGGTCAGTGCTCTGGTTGAGCAGTGGCATATTCCTTTTATACAATTATCTGGGAGGATGGCATGACTTCCTCCTGGGCAGCTATTTCGAGTTTATTCTCAATGTTGGAACAATGATGCTCCTTCCACTCTCTGGCTTGTGGGTCTATTTCAGGATCAGGAGCCTGGAGCAGGCCTATCGTTTTGCCTATAAATCGGGCTCCCCGGATCGATTGTTAACGATCCTGGCCGAGAACCAAAAGGATCGTTTCACTCTCCCACTCGAGAATCTGTTGTTCGTAGAATCCGAGGATAATTATATTGCCATTCACTATTTACTGAACGGAGCACCGAGGAAAGAATTGGTCAGGAAAAGCCTGAAGGCTTTGGAGGCCGAGAAACTGGATGCAGCCCTTCTCCGTGTTCACAGATCCTTTTTAATCAACAAAATGCATCTGCAGACTGCGTCAGGAAACCGCAACAAGCTATCCATTCGCCTGAAGCACATTGAACACAGTATCCCCGTGGGTTCGCAATACATGGATGCCGTTTTTGAACTGGCCATGGAAGGGTAAGGGCCTTCGCGTTTATCCCAAATAATGCCTTTTCATCCCATAGACCCTGTTTTTTTTGATCGCCCTA
>JANQHS010000080.1 GCA_028282565.1 Cytophagales bacterium
AAAAAAGGCTCCCTGCCATTTGTAGCCTCCAGGGCTTCCGCAAAAAAATGACTTCCCATGGCTCCGATCATCACACCTACAGCCAAAAGCACTCCTCCAACTAAGACCCAATATTTCATATTTCTCTTGCTCCAAAAATTTTTGTTCCTATTCTAACCATATTGCTCCGGCAGTTCACGGCTATCTCGTAATCCCCTGTCATTCCCATGGAGAGTATCTGCATACGGATATCCGAATTCCAATTCATGTCTCTAAGCTTGTCAAAAACGCTCCTGAGCTCCTTAAATTCTCTTTGGACCTGTTGCTGCTCCAATGTGTTCGTGGCCATTCCCATTAAACCCCTGACTTCAATGAATTCGAATCGCTCCAGATCAATTTCTTTCATGAATCGTTCCAGGTCCTGAGAAGGTACTCCAAATTTTGATTCTTCTTTGGCAATATGAGCCTGGATCAAAACCGAGATCCTCCTACCCGCTTTCTCCGCCTGCTTATTGATCTCCCTGGCCAACCGAAGGCTATCCACCCCATGGATCAAATGAACAAACGGAGCCAGATACTTTACCTTGTTTCGTTGAAGATGGCCTACAAAATGCCATTGGATGTCCTTTGGAAGTTGTTCGTATTTTTCTGCTAGCTCCTGAACCTTGTTCTCACCGAAAGCACGATGCCCCTCATTGTAAACCTCAAGAATACGCTCCGGAGACTTTGTTTTGGAGATTGCCACAACATCGACATTTTCTCCGACCTGTTTTTTGATTTCTTCCAATACGCTCATTTGCCACCTGAATTTATCATTTGGCCAAGCGCCTCAAAAGTAACAGGGAGATCTTTATTATTACCAGCTTGTTTCTTGATCTTTTTGAACGAGGATCTTGCATCACCAAAATTCCCGGTGAGGTACTCGATCCCACATCGCGTATCCGACTTGTTGATGTCCGGCTTTCTTCGGATCGATTCATTGATCAACTGATGGCTCAGGTAAAAATCCGGACTGTTCTTCACGATATAAAATGACAGAAAATGTTGCTGAACTTCATTTAGCAGATCCATTTCAATGCATTTCCAGGTGATGTCAGGCACAGAAGCATTATTCTTTGAATAAATGGAATAAACAAGCGAGGCCATTATCAAGTCCCGGTCGTCCAATTCGAGTTCCAATTCCTTCATCTTTCTAGACTCCTCATTGATCGCAAAGGAATATGCTTTCGTACAATACTTTTCAGGCCATAATTCCTCTATGGAATAGCTACTTTGAAAATAGGCCTGCTTTTGGTTCAGGTAATTCAGCATGGGTTCATCCATGGTGTTAAAGGAAGAAAACTCTTTCAGGGATGATAGGAATCCACGCGGAGGCAGATATCCGTCAACCCTTTTTATAAGATCTCCGCTGGAATTAAAAAACAGGATCGTTGGAAACCCTTTCACCTTGTTCTTCTGTGCGAGTTGAAGCCCTTCACCCTTTTCCCCATCGATCGAAAGGATCCGAATACCCTGTTCTTCCATATAGTCTAGGACCGCTGGGTCCTTCATGGTGAGCTTCTCAAACTTCCGGCAATATCCACACCAGGAGGCCATGATCTCAACCACATAGGGCTTGTCTTCTTTTTTGGACTCCTCTCTGAATTCAGAAAAACTGCCGTCAAACCATGGATCGGTTGCTTTTTGAGCCGCCGATTCCGTTCCAAAAAGGCCCATTAGAGCAAGAAACAATGGAAAAACATACCCGTATGAGAATGAGGATTTTATCCGTAGCACCATTTGGGTTTTCTCGTCACAATCTATAATTTTGCGCTTCCAAAATTTAAAGTGCATTTAATGGCCAAAAATCAATTTGAAACAATTTTTATCCTGACTCCGGTATTATCCGACCAGCAGATGAAAGATTCTGTGGACCGGTACAGGGACTTCCTAAAATCCAATGGAGCAAAGTTAATCCATGAGGAGAATTGGGGGTTAAGAAAACTCGCTTATCCTATCCTTCAAAAATCGACTGGCTTTTACCAACTGTTCCAGTTCGAATGCGAAGGTCCAACTATTGAAAAACTCGAAACCGAGTACAATAGGGACGAAGCGATTTTAAGGTTCCTTACTGTCAAGCTTGACAAGCATGGCATCGTTTACAACGAGAAGAGAAGGAAAAAACAGGGAAAAGGTGAAACCAAAACTGAAGAAGCAGCATGACACTAGTAAACGAACCCATTAATCAGGAAAGAAGGAGAAAGAAGTTTTGTTGGTTCAAGAAGAACAACATCAAATACATCGACTATAAGGATCCGAATTTCCTTTTGAAGTTTGTCAATGAGAACGGAAAGATCCTTCCCAGAAGGATTACAGGAACAAGCTTGAAATATCAAAGAAAACTCGCGACTGCGATTAAAAGGTCGAGGCAATTAGCCCTGATGCCTTACGACGCGGATCAGCTAAATCAATAATCGGCATGGAAGTTATTCTTAAAGACGATATCCAAGGCCTTGGTTACAAGAATGATATTGTAACTGTGAAGGCGGGTTACGGAAGGAACTTTCTGATCCCCAAGGGTCTGGCCCTATTGGCAAACGACGGGAACAAGAAGGTACATGAAGAAAACCTGAGGCAAAAGGCCAAAAAGCTTGAACAGGAGAAAAACGATGCGGTCAAGCTCGCTGAGAAAATCGGTGACCTGGGTCTGGAACTCAAAGCAAAGGTTGGAGAAAAGGGAAAGATCTTTGGAGCGATCACCACGCTTCAGGTATCAGATGCTTTGAAAGAAAAAGGCTTTAACATCGACAGGAAGAAGATCTCCTTTGATGGCGACATCAAGGTGATCGGAGAGTATTTTGCCGAACTGGACTTGCATAAGGAAGTGAAGCAAAAAATTAAGATCCTGGTTATACCAGAAGAAGAAAAATAAAAAAGACCCCGCCCAGCGGGGTTTTTTATTGATGAAACTTTCCACTCCAGTACCCGACCCAAACTATCCATTCAAACTGGACCACAATACCCGGTTCCTATCTCTGGGGTCATGCTTTGCCCATAGCATCGCTGAGAAGCTGGCGAAGCACGGCTACCGCGTTACAAGCAATCCTTTCGGAACAATATACAATCCGCGAGTATTTGAGATCATCGCAAATCAGCTCAACGAAAAGGATCCAAAGGCAATAGAGGATTCCATTTTTGAAAAACGGGCGCTTTGGTACTCCTATCATTTTCATTCCGAAATCCGGTCGAAATCCGGAAAAGAGCTCCTGGAGCTTATTCAGAAAAAGATCCGTGATTGCTTAAATATCCTGAAGGGAAGTTCCGTGCTAATACTAACTCTGGGCACCTCAAAGGTCTTTCAACTAAGCGATTCAAATCTTGAGGTTGGCAATTGCCATAAGATGCCGAACGGCCTATTCACCTCAAGGCTTTTGGGTCAGCAAGAAATCATCACCAGCCTGAAGAATACTCTTCATTTATTTCGGCAGATCAGTCCGGATTTGAAGGTCATTATCACGGTTAGCCCTGTGAGGCATACGGCTGATCGAGCGGAAATAAACCAGAGATCGAAGGCCAGGTTGATCCTTGCCGCCGAAGAAATTGTGGAACAAGACCGTTCAGCCTTTTATTTCCCTTCCTATGAAATCATGATGGATGAACTTCGGGATTATCGGTTCTATGACCATGATCTTGTTCACCCAAGTGATCTGGCGATTGAGATTATCTGGGAAAGGTTCCGGGAGGTTGTTTTTTCCGATGGTTCATTGGCAACCGGGCGTGCAGTAGAGAAAATCAAAAGAGGATTGGCGCATAAAGCATTCAACCCGGCTTCGGCGGATCATCAAAAGTTTCTTTCCAAACTTCTGAAAGACGCTCAGAGCACAGATATAGCTCCCCTTGTAGAGCCGGAAATCAGGGCTCTTAAAGAACTGATCAGGAAAAAGGGCTAAGAAGATTAGTTTTCTTCTTTCTTCAGGTATTTTCCGAACAACGCCTTGGTTAGCTCAAACCCAACATTAAGCGCCTTTGAGTTATAACCATCCTCTTCTTCCTTTTCTTCTGAAAAAATCAAGTCTGATTCCAGACCATCTTCCTCTTCCTCCAATTTTGAATCTCCTGCATCTTCCACCTCTTCATTTACTCCCTCGATCACATCCAGGTTCAGGTTGTTGGAAAAACTCAACAGACCTCCTGCACTTACCTCAGCTCCAAGGACCAAGAGAACAAATAGAAAGGTGAAAATTATCGTTGAAGACTTATTCATAGTTTATTTGACCTCGGCAACTGTTCTTCTAAATCCGTACCAATTCCTGTAAAATATTGATATACAGACCGTTATTTCGTCATCCAAAGTTATTCCCTGCTGAAAACTGTCCGTTTATAAACATTATTGAACGGATTTTGAACTGTTTTTGACCATTTTTGATCCCATTATTTCATACATATGCTTCGCACCCTCTGCTGTTACATTCTCGTTCAACTCTCGTTAAATACCACACTTTTGGCTCAGGTCAAGGAAGGAGGAGCCACCAGGGTTATTGAGGAAATGAACACTCAGATGGACGATTTCTTCCCTTGCTGGACTCCCGATGGCAAGGAGATCTATTTCAGCAGAAAGACAAAATCAAACACCAACGACAGGGAGTTCTATATTCTCAAAACCAAAGAAATAGCAGCTAAGAATTGGTCGGAACCTGTGGCCGTGACCAGGATCAATGGGGGATATGAACCAGGAATCGGACATATATCTTCCGATGGAAGCAGATTTTATATTCAGGGCACATTTCAGAATCCAAACAACGGCCGCATGGAATCCGGCATATTCATTTTTCTGAAGTCCGGAGAAGCATGGAAGGTCGTGGACAAGATCAGAATACCCTATTTTCGGAATCTTTCCAAAGACCAATCCTTTTGCATGAGCCATGATGAAAGCACCTTGATAATCTCCATGCAGCATTTTGCGACTCAGGGCGTAGAGGATCTCTACTTTTCAAAACGAAAAGAAGATGGCACCTGGACCGAGTTGGAAAGCCTGGGGAAAAATGTCAACACCCCTTACGAAGAGTTCTATCCTTGGCTTGACTATGATAACCGGACCCTGTTCTATTCGACAAATGGTTTTTCCACTCTAGGCTCCAAAGACATTTTTGTGACCTATCGGATGGATGATACCTGGAAAAACTGGTCTCCGCCGATCAACCTTGGTCCTTTGGTCAATACGGAAGGCATGGACCTGGCTTTTCAGAGATCTCCCGTAGATCCAGATCATTTCCTCCTGGTAGCAGCCCAGTCCAGCGAAGGGCATACGGATATATACCAATACTTCTTTCCGGATTCCGTTCTACCACACCCGATCAGGGTATTTGAACTGGATACAACTTCTCAGTCAAGGGATCTGGCAAGCCATTCGGTCCTGCAGCTCTCGGATCAAAACCAGGTCAGGGTTGTAGCCCTGAACAGAAACAAGGACCATCTGATCCCCTATGAAGCCAGAATTCTGGATTCAAATGGTTTATTCCTGGACTCAGCATTAGCATCAGCCGGTGATACATTGAGCTTTGATATTCTTTATGATACGGTGTTCCTAAAAGTGAATTCACCCGAGCATCTATCTGTAGAAAAACGGATAGTTTTCTCAAACAAATCAGTGGGTGTATCCAATCTGGAGATCATTTATCTCGACAGCCTGGTCTCCGGTAAGGCGATCAGACTTGACAACGTGCTCTTCGCGAAAGGCACACCTACCCTACTCCCCAGTTCATATCTTCAACTTGACCGGGTTCAGGAATTCCTTGAATCCCACCCGGAAAAGGAGATCATGTTATTGGGACATACGGATATTGCCGGGAACAAAGAACTGAACCAAAAACTATCTGAAGACCGAGCCAAGGCGGTCAAAGCATATCTGGTCGATCGCGGGATCAAAAGCAACAGGATCAGCACCGAGGGGCATGGCGGGAACAAACCACTGACAAGGAAAAGGGATGAAAAGTCCCGGGTAAAAAACCGAAGGGTTGAGTTTATAATTCTCTAAATCGTCAGGAGAATTTGTAAATTTTCTAATTTTCTTTAAATTAAACCAAGAATATAACCGATAAGGTTATTTTTGTTTTTGTAATAGCACTTAACCAAGAATAGGAATGAAAAGGATAGTCACCCTTATCAGCATTTCCCTATTGACGATACCGTCGTATTCTCAATGGGAAGAACAAGACATCAAGTTTCTTTTGCTCAAAAAATTCGTTACACAGATCGAATGGCCTGCGGACTTCAACCAGAAGGAATTCAAGATCGGAGTATTTGGAAGCATGGGTCTTTATCGTCAAATATCTCAAATGGACATCAGGCCATATCATGCGGGCACCTCGACGGTTTCATATTATTACATCAATAATATTGAAAGCCTTGTCGCCTGCAATATTATTTATGTTCCCAATGAGTTCACCGATGAACTAAACGTAATCCAAAAGAATTTGGAAGGTCATCCCATACTGTACATCACCGAAAAAGATGGGGCTTTAGAGGAAGGCTCAATGATCAATTTTATTACCAGGAATGATGGCAATATCACCTATGAGATCAACAAGGCCGCACTCAAGAAAAGTAAGTTGTATTATTCCCACAAGATTGTTGAGGGAAGTACATATGCTGATTAATTAGAAGCCCCGGAAGAATTTCCGGGGCTTTTGATGTTATGCTGCAAGATCGGATAATATTTTTTCGATCCTCTTTTTCTGATTTTCGTCTTCTACCAGGCTGAGCGCCTTTTTATAATTTTTCACCGCGCTGTTCTTGTCCCCATTTTTGGCATAAGCCTCTCCCAGGCTATCCCATACATTCCAGGATTTGGGATGCTTTTTCACGTTGTACTGAAATAGTTCAATCGCCATGTCCACATCATTCTCGCCCATCATGACATAGCCAAAATTGTTCACCTCGTTCTCCGTACCCATCGGCAATGCTTCATCCATTGCTTTTTTGGCATCGCTTTCCTTTCCTGTTTTCTTCAGGATCAAATACTTGGTACTCATATTTGCAAAGGACTTGTTTCGCCTGATAGACTCATCCACCCATTCCGTAGCCTTATCATAAAAGATGCCCTGTCTGGCGCAATACAAAGCCGCGTTGTTGTAGCCATCCCAAAGAAAGCCCGGAATGCCGGTAAGGTATTCGTTTTCGATATAATCCATCATCAGAGCTTCGGTATTCGCCTCTATTGGAAATGAAGCTTTGACGTTCGCCCATTTTACGACAATATCGCAAGAGTGATCGGTGATCCTATCGAAATCATAGCAAAGCCACTCCTGAGTATCGGACAGCTTGGATTGAATACCCGTCACCCTGGTGATATCCTTGCTTTCGTCATAGAAAAAACTTCCCCATGAATCATGCTGAGCATTAAGGATCATTGTCCAGTCTCCATTTTCTACCGGGATGATATGAAGGCCATAGGTTCCGGCTGGTACTTCCTTTCCCCCGATCTGCACCGGATGCGAAAAAGAAATTGTGGTATTCTCATTGGCTCCTGCTCGCCATACCTGATCATAAGGAACAATGTTCCCAAAGACTTCACGGCCTTTTACCCCGGGCCTGGAATAGCTGATCTCCACATCAACCAAGCCTACTTTCTGATAGGATTTGGAAGCCTGACTGGACCTTGGCGTTTGAAGAGGTGGGGCCTGAGAGAAAGCTGTCCCCAACTTAAAAAGAAGAAAAAGGATAATTAAGTAATTTGCTTTGTTCATGGTCTGTTTTTTTGTATCAATGCACAATTTTTATGCAATAATATTCAAGTGTTTGGTTTTCAATTCATTAATCCAGAATTACCATTTGTCTAAGTTCATATATGAACGCTTTTAAACTATGTTGAACAGCGATTTTTCCAAAAATTTCGAAGAATTTAAACCCCCTCACTGGATGTTCTCCAAACATCTGGAAACCATAATTCCGTCTATGATGAGAAAGAATCCAACAATAGAACTTGAGCGAGAGAGATTGGAATTGGACGATGGTGATTTCCTTGATCTGGACTGGAAAAAAGTGAAGGGAAAGAGCCTTGCGATTCTCAGTCATGGTCTGGAGGGAAGCTCAAGAAGGCCATATACACTTGGAATGATTGAGACGCTGGCCAAGGCCGGTATAGATTCGCTTGCCTGGAATTGCAGATCCTGTTCCGAAGAAATGAATCGTCTTCCCAGATTATATCATCATGCAGACTGGGAGGATATCGATTCCGTGATCATGCATGCCGCGGATGTTGGATATGAGGAAATCCATCTCATCGGTTTCTCCATGGGTGGAAATCTTTCACTGCATTGGCTGCATGAATATCCAGAGAAAGCACGAAGCCTGATCAATAAGGCTGTGATCTTTAGTGCGCCTCTGGACTTGAAAAGCTCGGCTTTACACCTGATGAAAAGCGGCAATATCCTTTATCGCAATAGGTTCATGGGCAAACTGAAGCAAAAGATCAGGGACAAGGCGATGCAATATCCCCAGGTATATGACACAAGCCACCTTCCCGAAATAAGATCATTCTATGAATTTGACGACACCTATACTGCACCCATACATGGATTTGACGGAGCCGATGATTTTTATCATCAGGGCTCCACTTACTATAAATTGCCTCGGATCAATACCGACACATTACTGGTACAAGCACGCAATGATCCCTTTTTTCCAATAAGCTGCTATCCAAGCGAGAAGGAGATCAACAACAAAAAGATCATTTCCCATTATCCCAAATACGGTGGTCATGTGGGTTTTACAATTCAACATAACAAGAGGTATTATTCGGAAGAACTTGCTTTGAAGTTTATAAGATCATAAACTCAATTCTACGATTGGTCTGCCGATTTTCATCCGTGTCATTCGGTACAAGTGGTTTGGATTCTCCATAGCCCTTGAAATCCACGTTTTCAATATTCACCCCATGGTCAACAAGGTATTTTCTCACAGCCAGAGTTCGGTTCCTTGAAAGTTCAATATTGTCTTCTTCGCTTCCCACATTATCCGTATGTCCGCCGATCTCTATTCTAAGCTCAGGATTATCTCTTAAGAAAGTAACAAGCTCCTCAAGCTCCGGAGCAGACTCAGGCCGAAGGTCAGCACTTCCAAAGTCGAAAAAGATATTTCTGAGTTCGGTTGTAGCACCTTTCACGATCGGGTCGAGAGGAATATCCAAAATAAGATGTCCATCCGGTCCCGCATCCTTCAGATCAAAATTCATACTCTTGTACAAATAGCCTTTTTTGCTTACGAAAAGTCCATAGTCAGCTCCCTTGGTTAATATGATCAGGTATTGTCCGTTTACGGAGTCAGAATTTAGAAATTGTATTGCGGTATCCTTTTCCAGATCCATCAAATTGATCTGAGCAGCAAGAGGTTTGTTGGTCTGGCTGTCATAAACCCGCCCCTTCAAGGCATGACTTTCCTTTTTAACCTTGAGTTTATCGGGCAATCTTACCTCATATAGAAAGCTCCTCTCCTGTCCTTCTTTTTTGGTGGTCCTGGAGTAGTAAGCCCTATCCCCTTCAGATGTTACAAAAATGCCGACCTCGTCTTTCCAGGTATTGAGAGGGTAGCCGAGATTTTCGGGTTTGGACCAACCATCAGGGGTTCGGTTGCTTACGTAAAGATCAAGCCCCCCCATACCCTTTCGCCCTCCTGAGGAATAAAAAAGCGTTTGGTTATTCGAATGCAAAAAGGGTGAAAACTCTTCTCCGGGAGTATTTATCGGCCTACCAAGATTTTTTGCTCTTGCCCACTTTCCGTCCTTTTCTTTTACGCTATACCAGATATCCATTTTTCCGATTCCTCCGGGTCGATCCGAAGAAAACAAAAGCAGCCTGCCATCAGCCGAAAGGCTTGGTTGGGATTCCCAATGTCTCGAATTGATCATCTTACCTAGGTTCCGGGGACGGCTCCACTCGTTCCCATTTCTGTATGATATCAGCAAGTCGCATCTTCCCAACAAACCCGGCGCATTACAAGAGGTGAATACCAGGGTCCTGCCGTCGGCGGAAATCGCACAGGTACCTTCGTTGAATTCTACCGTATTAATGTTGTCCGAAATATTTTGAGGTGGTGACCATTCGCCATCGACATTCCTACTCACGAGAATCTCTTCCGTGCTTCTTGCGCTCCTTGCCGTAAAAAAAATGAACTCACCATCGCCTGTGAGCACGGGGAAGTATTGAAACTGAAAATTATTTAGAGGGTTAGCCAGTTTCTTTGGCTTGATTGAATCAGGATGATCGATCTGCTCAATTCCAAAATCACAATCCCTGATAAAACCCTCTGCCATTTCAATTCCCATGTAGTTCCCTGGGTCGGCACGAATATATCTTTGAAAAGATTCTTTAGCCTTGACATAATCGCCCTCGTCCATATACATCCTTCCCAACACGATAAAGGTATCGGCATACTTGGGAGTCATTGGTAATAGTTGAACAGCTTTCTCATAATGATATTTGGCAAGCTCAACCTCTCCAATTGCCATCAGCGTCCGGGCTTTGAGGTAATGAGCTTCTCCGAAATACGGATCCTTCTTCAGGGCCTTGTCAAAAGATTCAAGTGCTGCGGGATAATTTCTTACGGCCGCCTGTTTTTGACCTTCGGTATAATAATCAGCGGCTTTTTTGGAATCCGTACTAAGGCCTTGAACTTGCGCCTTATGGATCAAGGGAATCAACAGCAAGCCGATCAAAACCCACCTCATTATCGCACCCCCAAATATTTATGCGTTTGAAGCGAAATCTGCCATTCCGGATTTTGATTGCAAAATTCTATGATCAATGGAGTCACCTTTTCTCTTTTCGACCATTCGGGTTGAAGGTATAGTTTGCAATCTTTCTTCAAGAATGGAAGGAAAGATTGGGCCCATTTTATATCAGAGGGATGAAACACAACCACCTTGAGTTCATCAGCCCTGGCCAGGTTTTCGGGCAGTGCTTGTTTAAACTTCTTGGGTGAAACGCAAACCCAATCCCAATCACCCGTCAATTCATAAGCTCCACTGGTTTCAATATGCAAGATTCCGCCATGATTTCTAATGGAGAAGGTCAAATTCTCAAGGTCATACATGGCAGGTTCTCCACCTGTAACTACGGTGATCCCTTTTTGAAAATCAAACAGATCGGATATCTCTTCAATACTCATTTTCGGATGCTCGCCTGCCTCCCAGGATTCCTTTACATCACACCAGTGACAGCCAACATCACATCCTCCCAATCGAATAAAATTTGCAGATCTACCTGCATGAAAACCCTCTCCCTGAATGGAGATAAAGAATTCCATTATGGGTATGGTTTGAGTCGTAAAGGGCTGTTCCATGATCACGACTCAAAAATAGTCAAAGTACTTCGCAGGAGACTAAAACTTGCATCAGGGATAGAAATCCCTATTATAGGCATGCATGGTATTGAGAAGCAGAGCAGCGATCGTCATCGGCCCAACACCTCCGGGTACCGGAGTGATATAAGAAGCCTTGGCAGAGGCTCCCTCAAATTCAATATCCCCAACCAATCTAAAACCCGATTTCTTTGTTTCATCGGGAACCCTTGTAATACCAACATCGACAACCACAGCCCCCTCCTTGACCATATCTCCGGAAATATAGTTTGGAGACCCTACAGCTCCTACAAGAATATCAGCCTGCAAGGTCATTTCTTTCAGGTTATTGGTTCTGGTATGGCATAAGGTAACCGTTGCATTTCCGGGGTATTTTTTCCGACTCATCAATACGCTTAAGGGCGTGCCTACAATATCGCTTCTTCCTACTATTACACAATTTTTTCCTTCCGTATCAATATTGTAATGCTTCATTAATTCGAGAATACCCAATGGGGTTGCAGCAACAAAGGTTGGCTGTCCTTTCATCAATTTCCCGACATTGATAAGGTGAAAACCATCTACATCTTTGGAAGGCTTTATTGCATTCGTGATGGCCTCAACATCTATATGATCAGGCAATGGAAGTTGAACAATAAAACCGTCTACCTCATCATCTTGATTGAGTTCTTCAATTCTCTTGATCAATTCATCCTGAGATGTTTCCGCGGGAAGAATGACTTCAGTTGAGTTAAACCCGACTCTCTCACAGGCCTTTACCTTGGCCCCCACATAGGTCTTACTGGCGCCATCATCTCCGACCAAAACCGCAGCCAGGTGTGGCGCACGCTTTCCTTCCGAAACTATTTTCTCCACCTGATTTTTCAAACCTTCCTGGATCTCCAATGATGTTTG
Source organism: Cytophagales bacterium (assembly GCA_028282565.1). Taxonomy (GTDB): domain Bacteria; phylum Bacteroidota; class Bacteroidia; order Cytophagales; family CCMP332; genus JANQHS01. Next base: position 12,208 of record JANQHS010000080.1, read on the forward strand.
CTTTCCGTTCAATAATTCCATGACTATGCTATTCCTATTAATTGCCTGAGACAGCGCAATATAGAAAATGCTTATTGCATGATAAAATGTTTTATTTTGGCGCTCAAATAAACTCTATAGCTATTATGGCATCAATAAATGATTCGATCTCTGCTGCAATTCAACACCTTGAGCACCAGGAAAAAAACCTGAAAGCCCAGTTGGATAAAATTGCAAAAGCAAAAGCATTGTTAATAGGTGAAAGCGTTACTGACAGTCCATCCAAACCCGCAAAAAGAAGAGGTAGAAAACCCGGCCCTAAGAAAGGAACAGCAAAATCAGCTGGAAGACCTGCTAAAAAATCCGTGGGAAGGCCCGCAAAAAAATCTCCTGGAAGACCACCTGCTTCGGCAAGTAAGCTCAAAGCAGGTGCTGGCAGAAAAAAGGGAAGAGTAACATATCTTGATAAGATCAAGGACCTGCTGAAGTCGACAAACAAGCCAATGTCTCCAAATGAGATCATTGATCAGCTTTTTGCTAATGACCCAAGCAAGGATCTGAAAGCATTCGGCAAGAACATCTACCCGGTTTTTTCAAGGTCTTACAAAAACAAGGCTCTGGTCAAGAAAAACGGAAAGATCCAGGTACCGAAATAGACTGGTCTAAATTTTGTTAAAAGCCCGAAAGGGCTTTTTTTTTGCCACTCTTTTTTTCAAAACATAAAAGCATGCAAAAGGCATTTTTTCATTTCTGCTTCCTACTGATCAGCATCCATGGTTTAGGTCAGAACCAATTTCCCGAACAGGGAGTTGAGCTTGATATCAAGCTTGGGAAGCAGGGCGACGCGCAGGTACGCGAACAGATGGGTATCTACCATCATGAAGTTACCCAAAAATACATCGAGCAAATAGGGAATAGGATCGCTGCCCAGATCGATCAGGATCTGCCGTTCGAGTTTTCTTTTCAACTGGTCAATATGATCGAGCCCAATGCCTTTTCCATTCCGGCAGGATATGTGTACGTTTCGAGAGGGATTTTGCCATTGCTCAACAGCGAGGATCAGATCGCCACAATTATCGGACATGAGATCGCCCATGTATTGAGGAGACATTCTGCCAGGCAAATGCAAAAAAGTATTCTACCAACAGTTCTGACCATTCCGGGTTTACTCGTAGGAGGGCTGATCAGTCCTGAACTCGGCAACATCATCAATGCCCCGATCAATGCCGCGGGCACCATCTACCTTTCAAGCTATAGTCGAGGACAGGAAAATGAGGCAGATGAGATCGGAGTACTTCTGGCCGCCAAAGCCGGATACAAGCCCACAGAGCTCGGTGTAGCCCTGGATCAAATCGAAAAATTTGTAAAACTCTATACCGGCGAAGATTCCAGGTTCTCCATTTTCGATGACCATCCCTATACCCCCGACAGGGTAAGGAACATAGAAGCCCTTTCGCAAAAAATCACTCCGAAGCCAGTTGATCCAATTGCCAAGAACACCTCCGAATACAATCACTTCCTCTATGGTCTTCACCTGGGGGATGACCCCGAACAAGGCGTGTTCGATGGCCAAAGATTTATTCAGCCCGGCATGAAATTCCAGATCACATTCCCGGATAAATGGAAAACCGTAAACACCCCGACAGCGGTAGGCGCTTCAACCAAAGAGGGTGATGCCGCTGTGATCCTTGGAGCCCCTGATGAAGCAGGGAAACATGTGACCTACGGAAAGAAATTCCTTGAAAAAGCCCAGTCCGCAGGAAT
>JANQHS010000095.1 GCA_028282565.1 Cytophagales bacterium
GGTTTATAGCAACCGGCTCAATGCATTTGATCAGGGAGAGAAACAGAACAATGAGGTCAAGGAACCCGAATTCATCAACGACAATTATTATTTCTCGGTTTACTTCCCCGGCATAGAATCCGTGCTGATCGGCAGCATGGGCATCTGGATCTTCTCTAGCCTCATCCTTCTATTGGTGATCGTGTTCTTTGCCTGGGCGGCCATCATCATTCTCAAGCAGAAACGACTTTCGGAGATCCACACGGATTTCGTCAATAACCTGACCCATGAAATGAAGACCCCGCTATCCAGTATGAAATTGGCCCTGGAGAGGATCTCAAATATCCCCGAAACAGAGAAAAAGAGTCTGTCCATTCTTCAGGAAGAAGTAGATAACCTACAATCCAGAATTAACAGCATACTGGAATCGGTCAGAGAAGGAAACAAAAGCGAGGAAACACGCGAAAACATCGATCTTGGAGATGAGGTCCGGTCGGTTTTGAACAAGTTCCCGAATGAAGGGATCAATTATTCCTATGAGCCAGGATTCAGGATCATGGCACATAGACCCGGGATCCATTCCGTAATAACCAACCTCATCGATAATGCCTTCAAACATGGCTCCCCGCCGATCGATATTTCAATATCTCAACAAAAAGGAAAGGTCGTGCTCAGAATTCAGGATTCAGGAGATGGTATTCCGCTGAGACATAGGAAAAAGGTCTTTGGTAAATTCTACAGGGTTCCAAAGGGAAATATTTATCGCGAAAAGGGATTTGGACTGGGTCTTTATCTTGTCAAGAAGATCGTCAAGGACCATAAGGGGCGTATCCTGATTGATTGCCCTGAGCAAGGAGGTACCATCTTCACCATATATTTTAACGCCGCATGAAAGAGAGCACAAGGATCCTGTTGATCGAAGATGATGAGAATCTTGGTTCATTGATCTCGGAAGGCCTGAAGGATGAAGGCTTTGAAGTGAGCTGGGAAAAAGGAGGCGAACCCGGTTTGCTTGCATTCAAGGAAGTCCTGCCGCAGATCTGCATCCTGGATATCATGTTGCCCGACATTGACGGATTTGAGATCGCCAAACAGGTCCGGGCAGTAAACCAGAATGTCCCCATCTTATTCCTGACCGCCAAGGAACTTCCGGAGGACAGGATCAAGGGCTTTGAGAGCGGTGGCGATGATTATATCACCAAGCCTTTTCTGATGAAGGAGCTTGTTTACCGAATCGGGGTTTTTCTCAGGCGCTCTTCAGGTAAGGAGGAGAATCCGATCAAGGGACAGGATTGGGAGCTTCTGGAAAACAAGCTTCAATTCATCTACAAAGACCAAACCCATAAGCTGACCAAGAGGGAATTCGATGTCCTCGCTTTCTTTTTGAAAAACCCCGGTAGACTTATCCCAAGGGAAGAGATCCTTTTCAATATCTGGGGTGATGACGACTATTTCATGGGACGAAGCCTGGATGTTTTCATTACCCGACTACGCACCTTGTTGAAGGACATACCGAACATGGAGATCCATAATGTCAGGGGTGTAGGCTTTAGATTTGATATTACATAAATAACTTATGTATAAATAAGTTTTGTAAAATCCTCTATATCTCGACTGCACCTGTAAGTATCAAAATCAAGCCCAAAACGGTAAAGGCCGCGAACAAAGCCATGGATATCAAGATCGCCGCAGCGCATCCGGCACCTAGATCAGAAGGAACATTCCCGGTATCACCATAGGGTAATCCCTGATTCCGCCTCATTTCCCTTTTGGCTTTGCGGCCTTTTAAACCAAAGACAAGAGCCGGAATAAACATGATCAAACCCCAAGCCGCTATGGAGGTCTCAGGGTTGTTTGCCCCGATCCCCAATAGAACCAGACCAGCCAATAAAAAACCCAAAGAGATCAGTCCGAGCTTTGTTGGTTTATTGATCTTTTCCTCTTTCTTCTTTGCCCTTTTTTGCGCTTTCCTTTGTTCCCTGGCATTCCCAAGCTTGGATGGAGAGCTTCTTCTTTCCACCGGCTCGAATACAGGTTTTTCTTCTATTTGATATTCGGAATCATCAGGGGACTCAGGGAGAGCGGAGGTCAGCCCGAAAGAGTATTCACTTAAGGCAGTATCCGCCTGAACCGTATCCCGAACTTTTGATGTGGATGGATAAGTCGAAAACTTATAGGCCGTAGCATAGTCAAACTTTTTCCCCCTGCAGCAGGGAACCAGAATCAGAATAAGGCAGGCATAAAAAAAGGGTCTCACGACCCTTCAAATTATTACTTTTTCTCGTATATCAGGCGGGCATGATCCATGATCTCCCGCTCAAAACAGACCCTGTTCGGCCTGACCCTCAGGAGGGCCAATTGATACCTGAATTCCTTGTCGATAAAGAACTTCGGGATCAACGAAGCAAACCATAAATACTTCTTCAAATTGAATTTGTAAAAGAGCTTGGTCCACTCCCGGTTGGTC
>JANQHS010000101.1 GCA_028282565.1 Cytophagales bacterium
ATTCCTTCCACGGCTCTTGTGCAGGTGTTGAGATCACGGATATCCCCATTGACGATCTGTAGGTTTTCTCTATCCTCAAATGGGGCGAGATTATGAGCAAAACCAGTGGAGAAATTATCCAACACCCTGACAAAACCCACCTCATTCTCCAAAAGATGTTCTACGATATTTGATCCGATGAATCCTGCACCTCCGGTGACCAGGAAGCGAGAAGTTTCATATAATTCACGTGAAATGTAGGAAGCCATACTTTAATGAGAACCGTAATGGGTTTCGTAATATTTCAGATAACCCCCACTCGTTACCTCTGAGAGCCAATCCTGGTTTTGAAGGTACCAATCGACGGTTTTTGAAAGACCCTCCTCGAACTGAAGCGAAGGTTCCCAGCCAAGTTCTTCTTTGATCAGGTTGGCGTCAATCGCATACCGGAAGTCATGGCCTTTCCTATCCGTCACAAATTCGATAAGCTCTCTTGAGGCCCCGGGAGTATTCCCAAGTTTCTCGTCCATCACGTCGCAAAGGACACGGATGAGGTCCAGGTTCTTCCATTCGTTAAACCCACCAATATTATAGGTTTTACCCGGTTGTGATTTATGGAATACAAGATCGATTGCGCGCGCATGATCCACCACATAAAGCCAGTCCCTGATATTTTCTCCCCTTCCATAAACAGGCAGCTTTTTCCGATTGCGGATATTGTTGATGAAGAGGGGGATCAGTTTTTCCGGAAACTGATTGGGGCCATAATTATTGGAACAATTGGTCAGTACATACGGAAGTCCATAGGTGTTGCCATAGGCCCTCACAAAATGATCAGACCCCGCTTTGGAGGCAGAATAAGGTGATTGAGGATCGTATGAAGTGCTTTCGAGAAAAAAACCGTCATCATGTAAAGAACCATAAACCTCGTCGGTGGAAACATGATAAAAGAGATGACCGTCAAAATGATCCGCCCAGGTTTCAATACAGGCGTTGAGAAGATTGACCGTCCCGACAATATTGGTTCTCAAAAATTCAAGTGGATTACTGATCGACCTGTCTACATGGGATTCCGCAGCGAGGTGTATTACAGAATCAAAACCATGGGTTTTAAAAAGCCCGGTGATCTGATCTCTGTCAGCAATATCCGCCTTTATGAATTCATAATTCGCGGCCCCTTGAATATCTTCCAGGTTCCTGAGATTCCCGGCATAAGTCAACTTGTCAAGGTTGTAGATTTTGTACTGAGGGTAGGAATTAACGAATAGTCGAACCACATGCGATCCGATGAAGCCCGCACCACCTGTGATCAGGATCTTTTTCATCCAGTTTGTTTCAAATTAAGCTCTGGCAAGCGTTGTTCCCATTTCCAGGCATGGGATAGAGCCTCTTCGATATTATATTCTGCTCTCCACCCCAGATCTTTCAAAGCTTTGGATGGATCAGCGTAGATCATCGGAACATCTCCCTTTCTTCTAGGGCCTATAACGTGTGGCAGGCTCTTTCCAGATACCTTTTCAAAGGCACGGATAATTTCGAGAACAGAATAGCCCCGGCCCGTTCCAATGTTAAAGTACTCAATTTTTGGTTCGGTACTTTGGTCGCTTAACAATTTGCTCAGTGCGGCAATATGTGCCTGCGCTAGATCAGATACATGAATATAATCTCTTACACAAGTACCATCAGGTGTGGAGTAATCATCACCAAAAACAGTCAGAAGTTCCCTCAAACCTGCACCCGTCTGAGTGATGTATGGTACGAGGTTGTTCGGAATCCCGATAGGAAGCTCTCCAATCTCAGAGGAAGGGTCAGCCCCGATTGGATTAAAGTATCTCAAGGAAATAACATTCAGGGGATGCAAGGCCTTAATGCAATCCTCAAAAAAATACTCTCCTATCTGCTTGGTTCTTCCATACGGGGATTCTGCCTCTTTCAATGGTGCTGCCTCTGAGACCGGAAGTTTATCGGGAAGTCCATATACCGTACAAGAGGAAGAGAAAACAACGGATCTAATTCCATTTTTCAGACAAAACTTTGTCACGCTGATGTTGGAATCAAGATTGTTTTCATAATACTTAATCGGCTCTTTGACAGATTCTCCAACCAACTTATAGGCCGCGAAATGGACTAATCCCTTGATATCGTCGTGTTCCTTGGCAATCTGATCCAGATCATCCAGATTCCTGCAGTTCATATGGTAGGTAATGGGCTCATAACCAATGATCTTTTCGATACCCTGAAGAACATATGGGTGCGAATTCGAAAAATCATCAACGATAACAGGCTCAAAACCGGCCTTGGCCAATTCTACCACGGTATGAGAGCCAATATATCCGGCCCCACCAGTTACGAGGATTTTGAGTTTTTGCTTATGAACTTTTAGAGGCTCCAATAATTCAATTCAGATTGTTTTTCCTTAAACGCACCCTTAAGATCAACCAGGAACCCGTTTT
>JANQHS010000182.1 GCA_028282565.1 Cytophagales bacterium
AAAAAAAGGAGCCAAAGAAATGGACTTTACGGGTCGATCGATGAAGGGGTTCGTTTTTGTAGGACCCGAGGGAATAGATCTGGAAGATGATCTTGAATACTGGGTTGATCTATGCCTGGAATACAACCCAAGAGCAAAATCCAGCAAGAAGAAAAAGAGCTAAACAGGCCTTTAAATTTCCAAAATCATTTTTGCTGCCCTGAAATTGATGAAGAAAGTACAAAAGTTAGCTCTACTGGTGCTTTTGTTGCTCATTGGAAGCGATTTGTGCTATGCACAGGGTCTGCCTTCCATGGGAGGAGGAGGCCAAATGGATGGTGATACATCGGCACAAAATTTCAGGTTTGTCCCGATTCCATATATCAATTACGATCGATCACTGGGTTTTTCGATAGGTGCCATTCCAATGGCCATGTACAAGGTCAATCCGAGCGACACAGTCTCTCCTGCCTCAATATCAGGACTTTTTGGGATGTACACCAGCAATGAAAGCTGGTTTGCCATGGCTTTCCAAATGTTGTTCATGAAAGAGGACAATTGGAGGTTTATCGGTGCCGCAGGTCTTGGGTCCATCAATTTTCAGTTTTACCTGGAAGCGCCGGTTAGCTCCTTTATCGATTACAACACCCAGGCGGACTTTCTTTTCCTGCAAGCCCAACGCAGGATCCACAAAAGAATTTACGGAGGAGTAAATATGATCTGGATGGATTTCTCCACGAGGTTCGGAGATATTGAGCAAAGTCAGGACGTAAGTTTGACAGGTATAGGTCTGGTAGCCACACTGGACACCCGGGATAATGTTTACTATCCCTACAAAGGAGTATTTAGCAACATCAATTACACCTCTTTTCCTTTTCTATTAGATAATCGACAGGAATCGAACAAGATCGAATTCGATCTTACACAGTACAATGCCGTAGCCAATAAAAGGGATGTGATCGCGGTGCGCGCCTACATGGGGTTGGGAATCGGAGATCTGACCTTTCAGCAGCAATTCATCGTTGGGCAAACCGACATCAGAGGATATACTCAAGGAAAATACAGGGGGAATTATCTTCTCGCGGGCCAGGGTGAATACCGCTGGAATTTCGGTACACGGATGAGCGCTGTCGGCTTCTTCGGCTTAGCAACCGTATTTGAGTCCATCAATGAAAACGCCGATGGAGAGATCCTTCCGGGTATTGGTGCGGGATTTCGCTATGATGTCATCGAAGAATATCATATGAATGCAGGAATGGACCTGGCATTCGGGAAAGATGACTGGGGAATCTACTTCAGGATCGGAGAAGCGTTCTAGTTGCCGGAGATCGGTTCAGCACCGATATGATCGAGCCAAAAAAGGCCACGCTCAAAACAAGGACTAATCCATATCAAGTGCACAGAACTTACAGTCATCAAGGATACCATGCGGTTAGCGGGCCTTGCGTCTTCACCGGCCGTACTACTATCCAATATGGATCGGAGGCTTCTTTCAACGATGGAAATCAACCGCTTTCAATTTGCCATAAAATCACCGAAAAAATTGAGGCAATGGGAAGAGGGGATATCTTCATTTCACTATAGACATATTTTTATGATGGCGGGGGTTGTTGCCAGGCGAAAAATCCCTTTTCACTTCAACAGAGGTGCTTTTTGGGTATAATAGGTCAATAAAACTTCAATTAAACCAAGTTTACATG
>JANQHS010000197.1 GCA_028282565.1 Cytophagales bacterium
GATGGATCAGGGTGGGTTTGAGCGCAAGAATTGAGTGGATTATTGACCTCGACAATACCTTGAGGAATTGTCTACCAAGCATTCCATCTCGTTTTACAGTGATTAGGCGAGATTGAATAGGTCTGTTTGAAGTTCCTTTCTTTATTTGATCAGGATCTTCCCCCGGGTCATTTCTCCATTGTTGGTGATCTGATAAAAGTATAATCCCGATGCCAGATCACCCAGCCAGATGGAGTTTTGACCCATTCCCATCCTTTTGGAGATCAGGCTTTTTCCATGGGTATCTATGATCCGGATATCAACGGGATGAACCGTATTCACGGTTAACCAGTCATGAGCGGGGTTTGGATAAACCTCTATTCCGCTTAGGGGTAGATTAGGATCTGTTGAAGCTATGCTTCCGCATACCGAATCGACATAGTTCTTGAAAAAGGAAAACTGTATGTTCCGTGCTCCGTTGGGTGCATAGATGCAATCCGGATCGCCGCTATTAAAGCAGGCAGGATGGAAGCCGGTTCCGAAGTGTTGCCATGCGCCTCCTGTATCCGGACTTAGGAGCAGATCCCTGGAGAACCTGAACATCGATGCCGGAAAGGCATCACCCTCGATGCCATACAGGTAGTAGAAGCTATCGCATTCAAACAGGCCCTGGTAATGTGCCGGGGTGTTTGCAAACCAGAATTGCCAGGTATCTCCCTTGTCTACGGAATAGAAGATCCCGGCCTGGTAATAGGAAACAAAAAGAAGCAGCGTATCCCCGGATACCTGATGCATTTGACTGATCGACTGATAATCGGAGATGATCCCCTGGTTTTCGAAAGGTCTGGTGGCCGCATAAAAACTGGTATCCTCTTCCCAGCTCTGACCCTGATCCCCTGATCTGTACAGGGTGGTGGTATTGGCGATATACCTGCTCCCAATCACCGCATACCAACGATTGGGGCCGATGGCATTGAAGTCTCTCAAGAAATAGTTGGGATTTGAAGGGCTGAATTGATGGACAGTCTGAACTCCTGTTGAAGTTCTGAGGTATAGGGTTTTGTTTCCCGCAATGATGGTTGAATCTGCAGATAATTGGTATTCGGTGGAATCGCTTACCCCATACTCCCGATAGTATTCCTGAGCATAGTTCAATTGAAAGCAGAGGCAAAAGATTGATGCGAGAATGAAGCGAACCATTTTTTGAAATTAGGATAAAAAGCGGGCAAAAACTGCCAGATCGGAAGATTTTGTAATGCACTTATTTCCCTAGTTTTGGCCGCTTTAAAAACCAGGTCCGTGAAGAGAATCCTTGATTCGGCAGTAAAACTCTGCCTGACTCTGCCTTTGTTTTTTCAAGCTGCTATGGCTCAGGATACCCTGGGCGAATTATCCACCATTGTGCTGGATACCGTGGTGATCTCTACTTCCAGAATGCCGGTGCATAGGGCAGAGACCGGAAGGAATTATTCGGTGATCGAAGGAAAGTCCATCAAGGACCTTCCCGCGAACTCTGTGGATGAGTTGCTCAGATACCTGCCCGGCTTTGAAGCCCAGTCAAGAAACGGATTCGGCGTGCAATCGGATTTCATTATTCGTGGCTCAACCTTCAATCAGGTACTGGTGGTTATCGACGGGATCAGGATGAATGATCCCTTGACCGGGCATTTTAACAGTTATATCCCCATTTCCCCGGCTGAGATCGAAAGGATCGAGATCCTTCGGGGGCCAGCCTCCAGTATTTACGGTCCCGATGCAGTCGGGGGGGTGATCAATATTATCACCAAGACCTTCTCTTTTCAGGAAAACGAGAGTACCGCATATATCGAGGGAAGGGTAGGGCAGAATGAGCTTTATACCGTGAACCTGGGAGGGTATACGCATCAGGGAAATTTGGATATCGCCGGAGGCTATCAGAGCAATAATTCAACAGGGCAAGAACTGCCAACGGGAGTCAACAACTATTTCAACATTCATACGGCCTCCCTTTCTCTTGCCTATAATTTCAAGAATGACTGGAAGCTTGCGACCAGGGCGGGTTATGGGTATCGGGACTTCAGCGCCCAATTTTTCTATACACAAAGTGAGTTGGACCTTTCTACCGAGCAGGTCGAGAACTGGTGGTCCCAGACAAGCCTGATGAAGAAGAAAGGCAATTCGATCACGGATATCGATCTTTCATTCAAGCAGACAGATGATGTATTTGAATTCAATCCGGCTTTTCCATCCATCAATGAACACAGGACCCGCCAGACGATGGCCCAATTGAACCGATTCACGGGTTTGAACAAGAACTGGAGGATCAGCTATGGATTACAACTCAGCCATAGGAATATCGAAAGCAGCGATCGGGGAAATCATGAAGACCTGCATGCCGGAGCCTACGGTATTGTTGACTATTCGGGCATACGAAACCTTATCCTGAATCTGGGCATGAGGGTTGACTATGATCAGAATTATGCCTTGGAGACCTGTCCTCAGTTCAGTTTCAGTTATCTGCTGAAAAACCTCCTGTTTAGGGGTACTGTTGGCCGGGGCATCAGAGCTCCGGATTATACCGAAAGGTTTGTCTCGACCAATATCGAGGGGCCTTTGACCCCAGGGAGGAATTTGGGTAACCCTGACCTCGTTGCAGAAAGCTCATGGAGCTATGAGATCGGGGTCGATTATCAGATCGCTAGAGGTGTAAAACTTGTCAGCACCGCATTCGCCAGAAGTTCTGAAAACCTTATCGACTATGTGGTCACCAACTCAAATGATATTTCCAACAATGAAAACCTGGTCCCTGATGCCGATTATTTATATGCGACCAATATTGAGAAGGCTACCACCTATGGAATTGAAGCGGAATTGTGGATGGTGAGATGGATCAACTCAAAAAGCAGGATTGAAACCACGCTGGGTTATACCTGGCTGGAAACAGGATCCGAATCGGGAGTTGTTTCAAAATATATCGCCAATCATGCGAGCAACCTTTTTACCGCCGGTCTGCTCTACAATTTGGGAAGGTGGAACCTTGGTCTGACGGGCTTGTATAAGATCCGGGATAAGGATAAGGCCGATGCTATCAATCAGGCGCTGGAAGGAACTTATATGGTTTGGAATCTAAAGACCAGCGTTCGGGTCCTCGACGAACTCAGGCTGGTCTTTGAGGTTCTGAATGTTTTTGATGAGCAATATGCTGATATTCTTGGAGCCCAAATGCCAGGTCGTTGGGCATCGCTGGGGCTAAGCTGGAAGCTTTGATCTTTTGAAGAGAAACAGCCGGATCGCACAAATAATATGGTCGACTGTGATCCGGAAAACGGATAGGGCTTTACTTCTCAAAACCAACCTATATCATCGGTCTTGATAGATGGTAAATTCAGGAACAGACGTTGCCCGTGGTTTTCCCAAATTTTTAGTTAGTATCCCAAAATTCCCAAGCTGATAATGATCAATACCAATAAGTTTTTTGCGCACTAAATTGGCACCTAAACAAGCAACTATTGGAGGCCACAAAGACCGCGATCCAAACTTCGATATTCAGTATAATTAGCAGTATACTGTTGGCGATCAT
>JANQHS010000243.1 GCA_028282565.1 Cytophagales bacterium
CTTATTCTTCGATTGTTTCCAAAGAATGACAAGAAGAATAAAGCTTACTGGGATCTGAGTACTATAATCGTTGAAGGCGGATCCCTAAAGTTTTCAGAACCAATGGTGTTCTCGTCAGAGAATTCTCCGGCCATCGTACTGAAGGATTTTAAAGACGTTGACCTGCAATTGCGGGATTTCTATCAAAAAAATGACTCCGCATCGGTAGAAATTGGGCTGCTTCATTTGGAGGAAACAACATCCGGACTATTCCTTGACATTGAAAATACAGCCTTCAACTCAAAAGAACTTGACTTTCGATTGAACTCCCTGCTGCTCAGAACGAATGGGATTGAGCTATCCCGATCCTTAAGAGTTAGACTGGAGAACGATGGGAAAATACGAGTAAAAAATATAGAGGCAGAATTGGAAGATGCTCTGATCTACCCTTCGGAGCTTGCAGCGATACTCAAAGATCAAAACCTCAATAGCTTACCGAAAATTACCCTGAACGGTGAATGGAAATACGCTGAAAATGAGATCGAATTTAGAAATGCAAGGATCTCAAGCGATGGTGGTTCAGAACTCAAGGGAAACTTCTATATCGAGGACCTGAGCTCACTGAACTCCTCATTTATTCAGGCACATTTATCAGCATCGAAAATCTCCGGGACAGATCTTTCACTTATTTCCAAAAGACTCAATACCGGTTTGATGGAAAAGTTCGGTTTTCTCATGATCGACGGCTTCATCGAGGGCTTTGTCACCGACTTTGTTGCCAAGGGTAGATTTGTCACACAACAAGGCCTGTTACTCACAGATCTCAATTTCAAAAAAAGCTCTCCTGATATTCCCGTTCAGTACTCCGGAACCATTGGAACCAGGGATTTCGCACTCGGAGATCTTTTTGAGCCTGAAATAGAGATCAACCACGTAAATCTTAGCGGGGAGGTTGCAGGGTCAAATCTGAACCTCGAGGGTTTGAACATGATATTCGAGGGGCAGGTCGATCACCTTGAGATATACCAACGACCATTCAACAATATTGAACTTAAGGGAAATCTGAGCAGAAAGCTTTTTAGCGGGCTCATCGATTCCAAAGACCAAAATCTCGACTTTTCTCTGAATGGGATCGTAAATCTTCATGACAGTTCAGAAACCGTGGATGTGAACCTTGTGGTGAACAAAGCAGACCTCTATGCGCTGGATCTCACCGATAATCCCTCGGGTTTTATGATGGAAGGGAAGGTCAATATTCAAAACTTCAACCCGGACAGCATTTTAGGCCTGGTTCTTCTCGAGAAAGTCAGTGCATACAACAATGAAAAGGAACTGCGATTTGATTCGCTACGAATGGTCCTCGAGGGGCCCCCGGAGCAAAGGATCATCAGTTTTCATTCCGACTATCTGGATCTTCTTGCTGAAGGAAATTTTGATTATCCCGGTCTCAAATCAAGCTGGCCAAAACTCGAGGCAATGCTCGGCAACATACTCCAAAGAGGGGCTGTTCCAGGGACGGAAGAAAGCAACAATTCATATATCCACGCGGGCATTAATCTCAAGAACATCTCTCCGATCCTGAGCTTTCTGAAGCCCGGGCTGATCCATGGGGGCAGAGGCCTGGTGGAGATGGATTATAGCTGGGGAACAAATGATCATTTGGATTTTAACCTCTATCTGGACACCCTTTTCTATCAAGGTGATGCTTTCATCCAGAACCACCTGCATTTCAATCTGGGCAGGGGTGAAAATGGAATAACCATGAGTCTGGAAGGACTAAGCGAAAATCAGATCCTTTCAACCAAGACCCAACTTCAAGAAACCCGTATTCTCGCTTATCATCAAAATGGCGAACTGGATATTCACCTGGCATCTTCCATGGAAGACAGGGATTGGTTCCAATTCGGACTGAATGGAAGCGGAACGATCGAAAATGACACGCTCAAATTCTCGGTTGACCCTAATTCATCAAGGCTTAGTTTTTTGGGGAAAAGCTGGAAGTTCAACCCGGGAAACGAGTTTTCCCTTTCCGGGGAGGGATTGAAATTTGACTCGCTGGGCTTTTTTACCGATGCGGAAAGGATCATTGCATTTGGGGAGATCCTGGATGCAACCAGCAGGTTCGAGGTAGATCTGGATTACTTCAATCTGGTAAACCTCAATCCCTTCATAGTGAACCGGCTCACCGGAAACGCCTCGGGGGCCATGGTTTTGGAAAACGATGGAACCGGGCAGCAGTTGATGACCAATCTGGTGATCAACGACTTTACCTTCAATGACCTTCTCGTCGGGGATCTAACCTGGACCATAGAAAGGGAAACCGAAGCAGAGATCTATGATCTGGCGCTTAGAATTGATCATTTGGGCGAAGAGTACTTCAATGCTGAAGGACGTATTTTTCCTAAAGAAGACTTTAGCATCGACATGAATTCCTCCCTGAGAGAAGTGGATCTGCACTTCCTGGAACCCTTGCTGGAAGGCGTATTGAGCGATATCAGCGGCAAAGTTTCAGGCAACATCAGATTTTCAGGAAACCTCAAAAACCCTGAGGTCCATGGGATCTTGCTGGTGAACAACGGAAAATTCAAGGTTGATTATCTGAACTCTTCGTTCAGGGTTGAGGATCAAATACTGATGGGAATCGACCGGATCCTTTTTTCAAATTCCAAGGTTTTTGATCAGCAGGGGAATCCGGTAAAAGTAACAGGAGGAATTTTTCATGACGGATTTAAGAATCTGGTACTCGATATGAGTTACCGGCTTGAGAATAACCTTCTTATGGATATTCCTCCCGAACAGAATGACCTCTTTTTCGGAACCGGTATTGCCTCAGGAGACATCAAATTGTTTGGAAGTATCAAGGATGTACTCATAGACGCTGATATTGTGACCGAGGAAGGCACAAAGATCTTTATTCCCTTTGACAATGCTGAATCGGTCGCCCAGACCGATCAAATCAGGTTTCTGAGCAAAGTCATTGAACAGGAAAAAGATGAAAAGAAGAAGAAAAAGAAAACAACAAAGGAAAACAACGAGATCACGGGATTGAAACTCACCGCCAATCTGGACATTAACGAAAAGGCAGAGGTTCAGCTCTTATTGGACCAAAGCACCGACGACAGGATCTGGGGCCGCGGGAATGGAGAGATGACCATGGAGATCGATACGAGGGGAGATTTTCAGTTATTGGGGAATTATCAAATCACTCAGGGCACCTACAACTTTACTATGCTAAACATCATCAACAAGCAATTCGAGATCGAAGAGGGAAGCTCGATCTCATGGAACGGCGATCCATACAAGGGCATCATGGATGTCAGCGGTCTGTACAAACAGCACGTTTCACTTCAACCCCTCATGATCTCAGCCGATTCACTGGTCCTTCAGACAAGTCAGGCAAAAAGGCGTTATCCGGTAGATGTGGAGCTAAAACTGAGCGGCGAGGTGTTGACCCCGGGTATAGGTTTCGGTATTGATATCATGGAAACTCCTGTTTTTGCCGGTTATGATTTTAACAGCGATAAACTGGCTTTTTACAACCGTATCCAAAATGATGAGGATGAAATGAACCGTCAGGTTTTTAGTTTGATCATGCTGAGAAGATTTTCTCAGGATGGTGCCTATTTTGGGCAAACCGCCAGTGGTAATGTAAGTGAACTCTTGTCCAACCAGTTAAGCAATTACCTGTCCCAGGTAGATGAAAATTTTGAAATCGATTTTGACATCAGCGGTTTTTCCGAGGCAGACCTTAAGAATATGCAACTCAGAATGTCATACCAATTCATGGAGGGCAAACTGAAAGTCAGCCGTGAGGGTGGCTTTTACAATGCTACAGACGAAGCTGATGTGAGTTCCGTTATCGGAGACTGGACCATTGAGTATTTGCTGTCCGATGACGGAAGATTGAGGGTGAGGGTTTTCAATCGGAACAACCCGAATGTCTATTCAGATGTAGAAGGGCAGCAGTCTACTGTCACCGGAGGTTTTAGCCTGATGTATACACAGAACTTTAACAACTTCAACGAGTTGTTCAAAAAGGAAAAAGATAAGCCCAACCCTTGAAGAAGCTTGTGATCATATGGTTCCTTCTGCTGATGACAGGAAATTCTATGGCACAAGTGGATTCCCTGGCAAAAGAAAGAAAAGCAAGAACTGGACTGGTATTGGCGACAACCGGGGGCGTATACCTTGGCACCATGGCTATCCTGGCAAGTTATTGGTATGGTCCGAATTCCACATCGGATTTCCACTTTCACAATGACAACTCCCAGTGGCAGCAGGTTGATAAGCTGGGACATTTTTATTCTGCTTTCCAGATCGGTCGGCTCAGTGCCGCCATGTTTCGCTGGGCACATCATGATCAGAAGAAGGCCGCATTTTATGGTGCCTTGACCGGCTTTGCCCTGCTGCTTCCGATTGAAATTTTGGATGGTTACTCGGATACCTATGGAGCCTCTACCGGAGATCTACTTGCTAACTTTCTCGGTGCGGGGTTTTTCCTGGGTCAGGAATTATTGTGGAAAGAAACCCGGATCAAGGTCAAATTCTCATACAGTCCAAGTGAATTTGCCTCCAAAAGACCGGAGGTGCTTGGTTCCGGCTGGTCCGAGCAATTGGTCAAGGATTACAATGGGCAGACATACTGGCTTTCTTTTGATTCCTACCTGCTGACCGGAAAGCAGCATGGTTGGATGAAATGGATCAACCCGGCTTTTGGGTATGGAGCCGACGGGATGATCTATGCAAGGGAGCCCGAGAACGAAGAGATCACCGGATACAAAAGCTACCGGCAATTCTATTTTTCCCTTGACCCCAACATCGCTCACATCAAATCAAAAAGCAAATTGATCAATACACTCATTTTCATAGCAGATGGGATCAAAATCCCTTCTCCAACCCTTGAATGGTCCAATGGCCAATTGAGCTTTCACCCGCTCTTCTTTTAAAAAAGATCTAATTTTGTAATAATTGCTGGCCGCCTTATCGCTGTGAATTTTGCTCAGGCATGTTCATGGAGGAAAGTCCGGACAACACAGAGCACCACACTTCCTAACGGGAAGAACCTTGCAGTAGAACAAGTTCTCCGCAAGGGCTAGAAAGTGCCACAGAAAACAAACCGCCTTTGGCAACGTGTTTGCATAGGGGTAAGGGTGAAAAGGTGGGGTAAGAGCCCACCGGGCCGCTGGTGACAGGGGTCGCATGGTAAACCTTGTGGGTTGCAAGGCCAAATAGGTTTCGTTGTTTTACTTTGGGTTGCTCGCCCAATTCTTCGGATGCGAAACGGGTAGGCTGCTAGATCCCTGCGGTGACGCCGGGACCAGATAAATGATAAGGGCCATGGGGAATGCTCACGCTACTTCATGGAACAGAATCCGGCTTATAGGCCAGTAATTTTTTAGTTATGAGTAAAATACTGATCGTCGATGACGAGAAAGCCATCCTGAACACACTTCAGGAAATCCTCGAATTTGAGGGATACACCATCAAGACCGCTTCCAGTGGTGAGGAAGGCTTGGAGATGCTTGAAAACGAGGCATTCAATCTATGCCTCTGCGATATCAGAATGGGAGATACCGATGGCCTGGCGGTTTTGAGTAAAGCCCAGGAAACAGGTATCGACACAACATTCATCATGCTTTCGGCACATGGGACTATTGAAACCGCCGTTGAAGCTACCAAGCTTGGCGCCTTTGATTTTCTTGAAAAACCGCCGGACCTCAACAGGATCCTGATCACCATCAAAAACGCCCTCGAGAACGGTAATCTTCGAAGGGAGACCAAGCGGCTCAAAAAGATCAGCGGGGCTGACAAGGGTATCATCGGAGAAGGAAAAGCCATGGATGAACTCAAGGAGGTCATAGGAAAAGTCGGGCCCACCGAGGCCCGTGCATTGATCACCGGGCCCAATGGAAGCGGAAAGGAATTGGTTGCCAGGGCCATTCATAAAGCCTCTCCCCGATCAAAGGCTCCGTTTATTGAGGTCAACTGTGCGGCTATTCCATCTGAACTGATCGAGAGCGAGCTTTTCGGTCATGAAAAAGGATCCTTCACCTCAGCGATCAAACAGCGGATCGGAAAGTTTGAGCTGGCCAATGACGGCACATTGTTTCTGGATGAAATCGGAGATATGTCTGCCAGCGCCCAGGCCAAGGTGTTGAGAGCCCTTCAGGAAAACAAGATCACAAGGGTCGGAGGAGAAAAGGATATCGAGGTTAAACCCAGGATCATCGCTGCTACAAACAAAGACCTTAAAAAGGAGATCAAGGAAGGTAATTTCCGGGAGGATCTTTACCACCGACTTTCGGTGGTACTGATCAAGGTTCCTCCCTTAAAGGAGCGTAAGGATGATATTCCAACACTGGTAGAACATTTCCTTACCGAAATAGCCAATGGATATGGCGAACCTGAAAAGGCAATAGATGATGCCGCCGTCAAATATCTGCAAGACCTTGAGTGGACGGGAAATGTGCGTGAATTACGAAATGTGGTGGAAAGATTGGTGATCATGAGTGGAGAAAAGATCATGGCTACGGATGCCAAAAAGTATGCGATCTGATTTTTGCATGACCTGAGAGTCGTTTCCATTATGATCGTTTTGTTCTGAATCTAATGTGATGAATAATTCTTGATGAGCTCTGAGTCTCAAACCAGTCACACAGGAGCCATGAAAGGTACTGAACATCCAAATCTCAAATTGATAGGGAAATGATTACTGAGCGATATCATGTGATATTTTTGAAACTGATTTCTTCGGACAGATATTAAAATGATCATATCCCATAAGCATAGGTTTATTTTCGTAAAAACCAAGAAAACGGCCGGAACGACCATCGAAATTGCCTTGAGTAAGATCCTTGGCAAAGACGATGTTGTTTCCCCTATTTCAACTGAGGATGAGCGCTTCAGGAAAGAGTACGCCAATATATCGGCTCAGAATTATGTTTTGCCTTTTTCCAAATACAGCAAAAGCGATATTCTGAAGACCGCGTTATATGGACGAAGACCGAAGTTTTACAATCACATGTCGGCCCGGGAAATCAAACTTCATGTCGATGATGAGGTTTGGAACAACTACTTCAAATTCACCTTGGAGAGAAACCCGTTTGACAAGATGGTATCGCTCTATTATTGGAGAGGCGGGGACGAAAGGTTTGGAAATTTATATGATTTCCTTTCCAAAGGCGGTCTTGCAAATTTCAATTCCTATGACCTTTATACCATTGACGGGGTGGTTTCAGTGGACAAGGTTTACAAGTACGAAGAAATGTCAGAAATGCTGGTCGACCTCAGCAAAAGATTTGAACTCAAGGAAGCCCTAGAGCTTCCTCCCCATCGTGCAAAATCCAATACCAGAAAAGTAAGAGATCATAAGCAACTCATCGATCATAAATCCAGGGAGCTCATTGAGACCATCTTTGCCAGGGAGATCAAGCTGTTGGATTACCGGTTTTAGTCCGGCTAAACAAAGTTCCTGATCTAGGCGAAATCGCTTTCCCTGATGAAATGATCGCTTTTCCAACAAGCCGATTGAAGATCAAATTTTAATTTCACTCTTCTTTGCAGGAGCGATGAAAGCAGCGGTCTTTTACAAATATGGCCCCCCAGAGGTTCTTTCCATTCAGGACATCCCAAAGCCAAGACCTAGGGCTAACCAGGTCCTGATTCGTAACCGGGTTTCCACCGTCACACAAGGCGATTGCGAATTAAGGCGATTCGATATTCAACCGACCTGGTGGATTTTTGTCCGACTGATGATGGGCATATTGAAACCAAGGAAGAATGTCCTCGGACAGGAATTCGCAGGAGTGGTCGAAGAAGTTGGCGAGAAGGTAAGCAACTACAAGGTCGGGGATCGAATTTTTGCCCCAGCCGATATGAACCTGGGCGGCTACGCCCAATATCGCGTTCTACCCGAAAAGGCTCCGATCGGAATCATACCTGATAAACTCGGCTTCGAAGAAGCGGTTACCATCCCGGTAGGAGCCGTCAATGCCTTTCATTTTCTCGAAAAGGTGGTCATCAGATCAGGCGATAAGATACTTATCAATGGAGCAGGTGGAAGTATAGGAACATTTGGCATTCAATTCGCCAAAAACAAGGGAGCAAATGTCACCGCGTCGGATTTCCCCAATAAGTTGTCCATGCTACTAAAAAACGGAGCGGATGAGGTTGTGGATTGTACTAAGCTGGACTTCAGATCATCGGATAAAAAATATGATATCATTTTCGATGTTGCGGGAAAAACTCCATTATCAATGCTTGTCAAGGGATTGAAGAATGGAGGAACGCTGATCGATACGAACCCCAGCCTCTCAGGGATCCTGTTTTCAATCTTGACGCGTCCCTTTATTTCAAAAAGGATCATCACCGGTTTGGCATCCTATAGCGATGAAAACCTGAATCAAATTGCTGAGTTCATGGCAGATGGTAAGATCAAACCTGTTATTGACAGAAAGTTCAAGCTTGAAGAGATCATCGAAGCTCATCGATATGTGGAAGAGGGAAAAAAGCAAGGAAATCTTATTGTGGAGATTCCCTGACCATTTATCTCTCCCGGATTCCTTCTGTCATAATTCTTGATTTTTAAATGTCTGAAAATCAACGAATTGATAAATGTCAGTTTTTAATATGTAAAATATACTTGACACTATGAATGCAAAACTTTACTTTTGGTACATAATTTTAGACACAAGGTAAAATAATTCAGACTAATGGAAGAGAAGATGTCGATACAGGAAAAGCACCTTATCATCTCGATAATCGGGACTTTCCTGAGTTATGGAATATTCTATTTCTATGCCCTTCGTTGGTATGATGACGGGACCATGAGCATGGTGGAGGAGATGAAATTTTGGGCCAAAGGTCTTCTCTGGTTAATCCCTATTCAGATCGGGTTCAAGGTCATACCTTTCATACTCTTTCACATTATTCACTATATCGCAACCAAGGAAAAGGCCGATCATATGGATGATGAATTCGGAAAAAAGATCGAGTCTCGCGGAAATCGGAATTTCTATTATGTGTTTCAGGCTGGATTTTACGGCGCGATGATCGCCATAGTCTACGAAGCACCGATATTCTGGATATTCAACATATTCATCCTGTTCGGTTTTCTGGGAACCCTCTTCATGGACTTCTCCCAGCTTTACTTCTATCGAAAAGGGATCAGGTAATGGCAAAGGATAGAATTGAAAATAATATCAGGACGCTCCGCTTCATGGCGGATGAAATGACACAGCAGGAGCTTGCGGAAAAGGCGAGGGTTTCAAGGCAGACCATCGTCGCCATCGAGAAGTCTAAATACTCTCCTTCACTTGAGCTGGCTTTTCGCATCGCCCAAATATTTGAAAAACCCCTGGAGGAAGTATTCACCTTTTTCCCGGGAGACGGAAAAAGAAAATGTTGATCAGACCCAAAATACCTAGCAAATGAAACTTCTGATTTTAAAAACGGATTTAAAGACAAACAGGAAAATAAACCTGCTGAAACCGTTGCTGATGGATAATCCGGTGATTGAAGCCTGGAATGTAGACAGAAACGACATTGATAATGTGTTGAGAATAGAAGCCACTGAGCAATTAAAAAATGATGAGCTTATTGCCCTCCTCAGATCTTCAGGAATTCAGTGTGAAGAATTAAACGATTAACGAAGCGATCATGAAAAAAACATTACAAAAAGTATCTCAGCCCAAAATGGAAGAATGCAACAAGGGAGATATCGCGGGGGATGTACTGTTCTTCTTCACAAACAGAATGGGGCTCATACTTGGAATTCTGGCCCTGGCCATGTCCCCTTTTTGGATGATGAGTGAAGAACCCGGTGAGAAACGTCTAAGCTCTTATTCAAGTTCGCAGGTTACGAACACGATGTTTGAAACCAGGCCCGAAAAAATTGAGACGGCCTCGCTCATGGGAAATAATGGAAAGAGAATTGCCTCTACCAGTGGAGCTTTGTTGGTGAAACTGCTCATCCCAGTCAGCAGCAAGGTTCTGGAATAGCTATCGAAAGACTTTGGGCATTGATGTCCTTTGTTTCTTTTTCCTGTTCCTTCAATCTCCTAACGAATCAGAGGTGGAAAGAGATATTCAGCTTATGTGGCAAAAAGGAGATTACAGCCCCTCAGATCACTTTGGTCCAACCTACCGATCATATCGAAACTTCCATCGGGATTGAGTTTTCCAAGATCATCAGTGGCAATAAAACAGCAGCTCTCTATATTGGCAAGGTCGATGATGTTCAGCGCACCGGTTTTTCCGAAGCTCAAATAATCCATCGGTCCCCACATATCTCGGACCATTACTTTCATCCAGGCGGGCGTTCGAAAATGCCCGTTGCTAATCGCATAAGCCTGGGAATTGAGTTCAGCCATACCGTACTCACTCCCAATTTCATTCAGGCTCAGGTTCTCCATCAAACTTTGATGGACCTCTTTGCGAACAATCTCCTTACCCCTGCCCTTCATACCTCCGGTCTCGATGACCAACAATGGATTGCCGGGAGGCTCAAACTTCAATCCGAGCAATGAATGCGTGACACCGAAGAGTATACAAGCCTTACCCGAATCCTTTGCTCGCCCCAATTCACTTTCAAGCGTTTGCTGATCCCCGGCAAAAAAACCTCCATAACGCTGATCTGAATTTTGAAAGAAATGATGCGCCATAGTCAATAAGGAGGAGGATGCATGATCCCTATATCCAGGGAGCGAAAAGAAAAAGTGGTAGTCCTTCAATGGGCCGTATGCCTGCTCAAATCCTTTCCGGGCGATAGCTTTATAAAACCCAAGGTCGTTAACCAGTTTGCTGCTCCTGATCTGCTGCGTAGTTCCGGAACTCAGAAACTCAATCTCCGGCTCCAGACCGTCCAGAATAATCCTTTTCTCCTTAAAAAGGGAAATGGGCAAAAAGGGGATTTGGGAAACCTTTTCCACGTCACGGGGATTAATACCTAGATGGCTTAAAAATTCACCGTAGATCGGTGAATGATTGGCCTGAAACTTGAAGGCTTTCAATGCAAGCACTTCGAAATCGAATTTTTCGTTTTTAAGCAGTAATTGTTTGAAATTTGTGAGGAATTCCTTCAAGGAGATTCAATAATGAGGTTCGTTTTTAAAATATCACCATTTCTGTGCGCGCTCATATTTGGCGTCAATTCATGTCAAACGCCGCCGGATTTTCCAGATACTCCCAAAATTAAATTTATTGAGCTAAAGGAGATAGACGAGAATAACCTCGGTTTGGTTTTTGAATTCGAAGATGGTGACGCCGACCTGGGACTTCTGAGTACCCAAACAAACCCTCCCTATCACGAATACAACTACATAACTGCTGATGGGGATACCGCGCCACCTGACCCATTTCCTCCCTCAAACACAGTTGATTCAGTAAAAAACCTAACCTTCAGCAACGCCATTGTGTACACCTACCTGCTGGTAGATGGGGAATTTGTCAAATCATTTTATGGGATTGATTTCAACACATTTGATACCATCCCAAGGCCAGACCTTCGGTTCCCTCCGGTGAGCCAAAAGGTCCAGAATCAACCGGTGAGCGGCACAATCGAGGTATTTATCAATACAGAGTTTTTTCCATACAAGTCTACTGACACCCTGCGTTTCGAACTCTACATTTTTGACCGGGCTCTTCATGCGAGCAACCGGGTCAATACAACTTCCTTTACTGTGAATTAATACAGGGGCGAAAATTTTCCCGGTTCTGATTCGGCCATCAGGTCATAGGCTGCTTCAAAAATGTCTTCCGTATTTGGTTTTGAAAAATAATCCCCATCAGAAGCATAGGCCGGACGATGATCCTTAGCTGAAACGGTCTTGGGAGCTCCGTCAAGCCAGAAATAACCATTTTGTTCTTCCAGGACCTTCTGCATCATATATGCCGAAGCTCCTCCCGGAACATCCTCATCGGCAAAGATCACCCGACTGGTCTTTTTCACGGATTCAACTATGGTATGATTCACATCGAATGGAAGAAGACTCCTGACATCGATTACTTCGACGGATATTCCCTCCTTTTCCAACATTCCAGCTGCTTCCATCACGATACGGCACATAGAGCCATAGGTCACAATGGTCAGATCCGTACCTTCCTTGATCACTTCCGGAATTCCTACAGGCGTGGTAAATTCTCCAAGGTTCGAGGGTAAATCCTCCTTTAATCGATAACCGTTGAGGCATTCTATGATCAAAGCCGGTTCGTCGGATTTCAACATGGTATTGTAAAACCCTGCAGCCTGCACCATATTTCTGGGAACAAGCACATTGATCCCCCTCAAACTGTGAAGCAACATCCCAATGGGAGATCCGGAATGCCATATTCCTTCCAGACGATGTCCCCGCGTACGAATGATTAAAGGAGCCTTTTGTCCTCCCTTGGTTCTGTACTGCACATTGGCGAGATCATCAGCCATGATCTGAACTGCGTAATAGATATAATCGAGGTACTGGATCTCTACTATAGGTTTTAATCCCCGCATCGCAGCTCCGATTCCCTGACCCAGGATGGTACATTCGCGAATTCCCGTATCCGCAATACGTTCTTCTCCAAACTTATCCTGGAGTCCGGCAAATCCTTGGTTCACATCTCCGATCTTGCCCAGATCTTCACCGATGGCGAATACTTCGTTGTACTTTTCAAAAATCGCGTCAAAATTAGCCTGAAGCACTTCCCTTCCATCCACAGTCTTCTTCTCCTCCGGGAATTCTGGCGCAATTTCCTCAACCTTTAAGGCAGATTCATCAGACTCACTGTACAAATGAGATCCATATCGATCATGGTTTTCTTCAGCAGTCTTGGTGATGTACTCCTTGGCTTCTTCGAGCTCGGCAAGGTTTGAACCTCTGAGTTTCCACATGGCATGCTTCACCGCTTTGATCGCATCAAGGCGAATTGGATTCAAAGTTTTTTCAAGGTCAGCCTTCATTTGCTTAACCTCATCATTGCCTGAAGCTTTGCCCAGCACATCGATGATCCTCACAGCCTCTTTGTGGTCGTCAGCCATGGAATCGACAAAGTCCTTCCATGCATCTGCCCGAGCCTTTTTAGCTGTCTCAATCGCCTCCTTCTCGGCCTTTTCGATTTGAATCGCTGTGGCAATCCCTGCCTTGACCATCCATGCTTTCATCTGGCTCAGACAGTCATGCTCCTTCTCCCATTGCAATCTCTCCTTGGATTTGTAGCGCTCATGGGATCCGGAAGTCGAATGACCCTGTGGCTGGGTCAGTTCATGCACATGCACTAAAACCGGAATATGCTCATCGCGACAGATCTTTTCCGCCTTCTCATAGGCCTGGATGCAGGCTTCATAATCCCAACCGTTGACCTTTATTATTTCGATTCCGAGATTGTCCTTATCCCTTTGCATTCCTTCCAGGGCCCTCCCGATATCCCCTCCGACCGTATGGTATTTTTTGGGAACGGAAATTCCATAGTCATCATCCCAAACCGAGATCATCATGGGAATCTGAAGAACGCCCGCAGCATTGATGCTCTCAAAAAACATCCCTTCGGAAGTGGAGGCATTTCCGATTGTGCCAAAGGCAATTTCATTTCCCTTGTTTGAAAACTTATTCTTTTTGGATAGGGCCTTTACACTTTTATACACTTTGGAAGCAAATGCCAGCCCCACCAGCCTTGGCATCTGCGAACCCGTGGGCGAAATGTCAGCACTGGAGTTCTTTTGATCCAGAAGGTTCTTCCAGTTCCCCTGATCATCAAGGTTGCGTGTCCCGAAGTGACCATTCATACTTCGGCCTGCGCTTGCCGGTTCGCGTTCTACCGAGGTGTCCGCATATAACTGGGCAAAAAATTGCTTTGAGGTCAATTGGCCAATGGACATCATGAAGGTCTGATCGCGATAATATCCGGATCGGAAGTCGCCATTCCTGAAGACCTTGGACATCGCCAATTGAGGAACTTCCTTTCCGTCACCGAAGATCCCGAATTTGGCTTTCCCCATAAAAACCTCTTTCCTACCGATATAGCTGCATTCCCTGCTTTCTACCGCCAGTTTAAAATCGTTGAGTATTTCTTTCTTTTTCGCTGCTGTGTATTTGCCCTTAGCCATGAAACTTTTCTTCCGGATTTAGCCAAAAATAATAAATCCACATGGGCTTCCAATGAAGAAAAAAATGCATAAAACAGCCCCATTTTGTATATTTGTAGCTTCCTTAAACAATTTACTGGAAGAGAATGAAGAAATCTGTAATTCTATTTTTAATCGCCCTTTCCCCCGTATTTTCTTTTGCTCAGGGGGTTTTTCAATTCGAAGAAGAGATGCACAATTTCGAAACCATCAAAGAAGGGGATCGTGCTGTCCATGAATTCAAATTCACGAATGTCGGAGATCAACCCATTGTGATCTCTCAGGTAAAGGCCAGTTGTGGCTGCACCACACCGTTTTGGACCAAGGAGCCGGTAATGCCCGGTGATCAGGGTTCGGTAAAGGCGAGTTATAACAGCCGCGGAAGACCCGGTAATTTTCATAAATCCATCACCATAACCTCGAACTCCTCTACGCCGACCAAGGTGCTACAGATCAAAGGTATGGTTGAAAGAGAACCACCCAAGCCAAAGTATACCGAAGAAGAACTTGCGGCCTCACCGGTTTTGACCATTGATAAGTCCGAATACAACCTGGGCACTGTTGAGATCGGGCAGAACATCGTCAAAAAGATCACAGTGGAGAACACCGGAAAATCAGAGCTTACGATCAATTCCTTGAGGAGCAAATGCAACTGTGTTAGCTTTTTGAAAGCTCCTAAGGCCATACCGGTCGGTGGATCGGAAAGTTTTGAATTCTCATATATCCCAAAGGCGGTATTTGAGGGCAACGAGGTCATCTCATTGTATTCCAATGACATCACAAAACCAGCCCAGAAGATCAAATTCAAGGTCAGCGTAGTCGAATCGCTTGGCGGAGCCAGTTTTATGGGTGGAAGCAAGTAATTCAGTCGTCCTGAAATAGTATAGATTCAAATCGGCTTGATTATTTTAGCCGCCTAAATTCATCAACCATGATCATTGGGGTTCCAAAGGAAATCAAGAACAACGAAAACAGGGTAGCTCTCACTCCTGCGGGTGTAAGAGAACTTGTCAAAAACTCACATAAAGTATACGTCCAGAGTACCGCTGGAGATGGTAGCGGGTTCAGTGATGATGATTATATGAAGGCCGGAGCCGAAATGCTTCCAAGCATTGAGGATACCTACGCCATCGCCGAAATGATCATCAAGGTAAAAGAACCCATTGAGCCCGAATATAAGCTGATCAAAAAGGATCAACTGGTTTTCACCTACTTTCATTTCGCCAGCTATGAACCATTGACGAAAGCCATGATGGAATCCGGTTCCGTATGCCTTGCATATGAAACCGTTGAAGCCGACAACAGAACTCTTCCGCTTCTGGTGCCCATGTCGGAAGTTGCGGGCAGAATGTCCGTTCAACAGGGAGCCAAGTTTTTGGAAAAACCATTGAAGGGAAGAGGCATCCTGCTCGGGGGCGTTCCCGGAGTTAAGCCTGCCAAGGTTATGATCATTGGAGGCGGTGTGGTTGGAACAGAGGCTGCAAAAATGGCCGCAGGCCTGGGCGCTGATGTTACCATTCTTGACTTAAGCCTTGACAGGCTTCGCTACCTGGACGATGTAATGCCCGCCAATGTCAAGACCCTGAAATCAAGTGAGTTTTCGGTGAGAGAACTCAGCCTGGATCATGACCTCATCATTGGCGCTGTATTGATTCATGGAGCAAAGGCTCCTAAACTGATCACAAGGGATATGCTGGGCGATATGAGGCCCGGAACAGTGTTGGTTGATGTTGCTATTGACCAGGGAGGCTGCTTTGAAACATCTAAGCCTACTACTCACCAGGATCCGGTATACATTGTTGACGGTGTAACCCATTACTGCGTTGCCAATATGCCGGGTGCAGTACCATACACCTCAACGCTTGCATTGACC
>JANQHS010000250.1 GCA_028282565.1 Cytophagales bacterium
GATGGTTTTCCATTTTTTTAAAATTGAAGATCAAATGAGCAATGATCAGTCCATAACGCATATCAGGCCAAGGTTTCGGTTCACGCTTTCCTTATCTGAGGAAGAGGTACACCAGCGAATTACCAAACAGAAAGACGATAATAATTACCTGATTGTCAGAACCGAGGGTGATCAATACAAGCTGGATATCCCTGTTAAGGACAGGCATTACTGGACGCCTCAAATGAGCTTTCGGGTTGAAAAGGATTGGGATGATCCCACAAAAACGGAAGTGAGAGGGTTGATCGGCCCAAGACCGGCTGTTTGGACCATGTTCACCCTGATCTACCTGGCGATTGGCACACTTGGATTCTCACTTTCATTTTGGGGCCTTTCCAAATGGATGCTTGGCGAGTTCTCACAATGGGTTTGGGCCTTTCCGATTTCAGTATTGATCATGCTCACCGCATACAGGGCTGGTAAGTACGGTGAAAAACTCGGCCATGACCAAATGGAGATCCTGAAAGATTTTTTAAGAGCATCTTTACCGCTCGAATAACACGATAACAATAGATCCATGAAACTTTTCTTTTCCCTGTCGATCTGCATACTGTTCACTGCCCAATCCATCGGCCAGGTTATGACTCCGGAATTGCTTTGGTCGCTAAAAAGGATTTCTGCAATAGGACTGAGTAACGATGGGCAATCGGTCATTTACGCTGAAACCATCTACAATGCATCCTCTAATACCAAGGAAACCAAAACCTACTCCATTCCTATTGGTGGAGGTGAACCGGAAGAAATCCCGGATTACTCAGGAATTTTCACCGATCCGGATATTTCTCCCGATGGCAAATTCATACTTACCGCCAGGGAGGTGAAGCTGACCAAGGTATTCGGAAGTGACTTTTATCCCGATATGAAAGACTCGGATGTCTACATCTATGATCGATTGGACTACCGTCATTGGGATAAATGGGAAGATGGAAGTTATTCGCATGTATTCATACTCAACACTGCTGATCTCGAGGGAAAAGGCATCGATATCATGGAAGGAGAAACTTACGATTGCCCTCAACAACCTTTCGGCGGGTCCGAGGACTACATCTGGAATCCGGATGGTAGCCAGGTGATCTATGTCTCGAAAAAGAAGTTCGGAACCGCTTATGCGACCAGCACCAATACCGATCTCTACGCTTACGATGTAAAAAGCAAAAAAACCACTAACCTGACCGAAGACAATCCCGGATACGATATGAGTCCCGCCTTCTCCTCAACAGGAATACTTGCTTACACCCAAATGGAGGAGGATGGTTACGAATCCGACAAAAACGACCTGATCATTCTGCAGGATGGCCAAAAAACGAATCTGACCAAGGACTGGGATGAAACCGTCCTTTCCTTCGTCTGGGACAATACGGGAACCAAAATTCTGTTTATCGCTCCGACTGCGGGAACAAAACAGTTGTTTGAAGCATCACTTCCGAAAAAAGGAAAAGCCATAGAGATCAAGCAGCTAACAGATGGACAATTCGATATAACCGGCATTGTAGGCCAATCAAAAAACACCTTGGTCGTGACCAGGACGGACATGAACCATGCCACGGAGATCTACACCCTGGATATGAAAAAAGGGAAACTCTCCCAGCTCACACATGCCAATGACCAAGCTTACTCCAAGATCAAAATGGGTGAGGTCAAAAAGCGAATGATCAAAACAACCGATGGCAAAGACATGACTACCTGGATAATCTACCCACCGGATTTCGATCCCTCCAAGAAATATCCGACGCTACTTTACTGTCAGGGAGGGCCACAGTCTCCTCTCTCACAGTTTTACTCTTTCCGTTGGAATTTCCAATTGATGGCGGCCAACGGGTATATCATTGTCGCACCGAACCGCAGAGGAATGCCCGGACATGGCGTGGAGTGGAATGAGCAGATCAGCGGGGATTATGGAGGGCAAAACATGAAGGATTACCTATCGGCTATCGACGAACTGGCCAAAGAGGAATATGTTGACAAGGATAGGCTTGGATGTGTTGGAGCTAGTTATGGTGGATATTCGGCATTTTACCTGATGGGGACCCACGAAGGCAGATTCAAGACCTTCATATCTCATGACGGTATCTTCAATTGGCGCAGCA
Source organism: Cytophagales bacterium (assembly GCA_028282565.1). Classification (GTDB taxonomy): domain Bacteria; phylum Bacteroidota; class Bacteroidia; order Cytophagales; family CCMP332; genus JANQHS01. The sequence continues at coordinate 2,127 of JANQHS010000250.1, forward strand.
TGTATGGTACGACTGAGGAAATTTTCTTCGCCCAAAAAGACATGGGTGGCTCCTACTGGGATGAGAAATTCTCGCGATCCTACAACGAGTTTAACCCGATCTCCAAAGTGAACAACTGGGATACCCCTATCTTGATCATTCAAGGGGGAAAGGATTATAGGGTACCGATCGGACAGGGTTTGGAGGCATTTCAAGCTGCACAATTGAAAGGTTTGAGAAGCAAATTGCTCTATTTTCCGGAAGAAAATCACTGGATCCTTTCAGCCCAAAACGGCATCATCTGGCAAAGGGAATTCTTTTCCTGGCTGGATGAGTTTTTGAAATAAGGTGATTTTTCGACGGTTTTTTTAGCTAAAAACACATTTGCATTGATGAACTTTGGAGTCGAACAGGGTTTAAGCCCTGGCTCCAACTTCAAGAACCGGAAGTATATGACAAGAAGAATAGTTTTCGCCCTTACCTTATTTTTTTATTTCAGCCATGTGTATTCCCAATCACCTGGGGATACATTGGAAATTGAAACCTTCAATTATACCCAGACCTATGGCGTGAATCAATGGTCTCCCGGCATCAGGGATACCATGATTGATTTCCCGGACATTCCCGGCGTGACCTATGAAAAAATACTGATGACCTATAACATGAGGTGTAAGGATGGTTTGGTTTCCAATTCTTCACCCGGCAATAGGGACCGAGGTTGCGGAGAATGGGATATTTCATGCAACACATATATTACCGACTCCACATTGGTTGACTCTCTTGCCAGAAAACATCCTGATCATACCATATCAGGATTTTCCGGAACCAGTTACGACTACGTGAGCAGCCCCCTGAACGACTATTACCAGGTGCTTCAAAAGGCGGTAACAATCAATAGTGTTGTTTCGGAGACTTCCCATACCATTGGCACGGACACCCTGGATCAATTGCAAACCTTCCCGGGTCAAACACAGAATTCGAAGTCGCAGTATCTCTTTCTCGCCTCTGAATTAAGCGCAGCAGGATTAACAGCCGGAAGCATTGATGCCATTTCGATTGAGGCAGACAACAACAGTGGAAATATTCAGCATCTGCGGATCAGGATCAAAGAATCCTCAAAGACTACTTTGAACGCATCAGACCCTGACCTAGGAGGCTTTTCAGAAGTCTACTTTCATGACCTTATGCTTAGCAATGGGGTCAACAAGATTCCTTTTCACACTGCATTCAACTGGAATGGCAGCGCGAACCTGATCGTTGAATTCACATATTCAGGAGCTGGAAATCCTGCCGGGGTCGTCTTGGATGGAAATTCAACATCCGGCCACATGGGGCTTTCATCAAAAAATGATCAGCATTTTCATTTTGACGGAAGCAACTACATTGAGGCCGACAATTACAAGGGTATCTCTGGTAATAGTGATAGAACAGTAGAGGCATGGATTAAAACCTCCGTTTCCAATCCAGAGATCGTGGGCTGGGGATTAGATGCTTCTTCTCAAAAATGGACGTTCAGGATAAACGGAGATGGAACCATCAGAGCTGAGGTGAATGGCGGTTTTGTTTTTGGAACTACCGCAGTGGATGATGACCAATGGCATCATGTCGCCGTGGTATTCTCCGGCACAAATATCAACCAGGCATTATTGTATGTGGATGGAAATCTGGAAGCCATAGGGGGTAGCCAGGGCCATACCGTAAATACAGCCTCATCGTTGAACCTCCGCATTACCCGCGGAGCAAACAACACCTATTTCGAAGGAATTATTGATGAGGTCAGGGTTTGGAGCTCCGCACTTAACCAAAGCACGCTTCAGGATTGGATGCACAGGAACATTGATCCCAATCACCCGAATTATGTAAATCTTGAGGTTTATTATCCCTTGGATGGTGGATCTGTGATCATGGATCATAGCCCTAACGCACGAAATGCAAGCATCATCAATGGTTCAAAATGGAGACCTGCCCGGGGAATCGATCACTTTAAGAATATGGTGAACCTGCAGGAAAGGCCAAATGCGATATTTCACCGCGGGAATTACAACCTGACAATCAGTAATGATACCGTTGTGGATACGCTGCAAAGGTTTGCCAACACCGTAACTCAATATCAGGTGTTCCCTAAATATGGGACTATGGAGCATGACAGTATCGGAGCAATTTCTACCAACAGCTATTGGGAGGCGATCGATGAAAATCTTTTCGATCCCTCGGGATCTTTGCTGAATACCATCACGGTTAACCCTACGGGAAACATCACCGTTGCACAGTTGGATTACTTCCAGAGGTATCCGAGTAAATTCGAGATCATGTCATTTGTCACCCCCTACGGCCTGGGCTTGAACCTTGGTCAAAAAGGAAAAACCTGGACATTCGACGTTACGGATTATGCGCCAATTTTAAAGGGAAGGAAAAGGATGACGATCGAAAGAGGAGGGCAATGGATGGAGGACATGGATATTCGTTTTCACTATATCGTGGGAACTCCACCAAGAGATGTCCATTCCATCCAGCAGTTGTGGAGGGTGGAAAAGAAAGGTTACCAGGTGATCCAGAATGAGGAGAGCTTTGAACCAAGGGATGTAATGATGAACAGCGGATCGGTTGGGTTCAAAATAAGATCGGTTGTGACCGGGCATGGCCAACAGGGCGAATTTATTCCCCGTTGGCATTATATCGACCTGGACGGTGGTACCAACGAATTTCAATATCAGGTTTGGGAGGAGTGCGGTGACAATCCCATTTTTCCTCAGGGCGGAACATGGATCTATGACAGAGCCGGCTGGTGCCCGGGCATGCCCAGTACCCTTTTTGAATTTGACCTCACTCCTCTTGTCACTCCGGGCCAAAGCACCAATATCGATTATGGAGTTCTAAGCGCCAGCGGTGCATCCAATTATATCGTCAACAACCAACTCGTCAGCTATGGTGCACCCAATTTCGTCACCGATGCCGCCCTTGTGGATGTACAAAGCCCTACGAACAAAGTCGAATACTCGAGAAGGAATCCCGCTTGTATTGACCCGATCGTTGTGATCAGAAATACCGGTAGTGATACATTGACCTCTCTTGATATCAAATATTGGGTCAATGATTCCACCCATTCTTCGACCTTCAATTGGACTGGAAATCTTCCCTTTATGGATGAGGAGAGCGTTTCTCTTCCGACTGCATCGATCTGGCAGGGAATGAATAGCGGGAACAATATTTTCCATGCTGAAATTTCAAATCCCAATGAAAGCAATGATGAATATGCGTTCAACAATCATATCCAAACCAATTTCGAATCCCCGAAGGTGCTTCCAGGCAAGATCATGATCGTATTCAAAACCAACAGTGTGCCTTGGGAGAGCAGCTATGAATTGCTTGATGATCAGGGAACCGTAATTACCTCAAGCGGATCCATGGCCGCCAACACCACTTATTTTGACACACTGGATCTGGCTGATGGCTGCTATACGCTGCAAGTAAAAGATAGTGATGATGATGGTCTCTCTTTCTGGGCAAATAACGATGGCTCTGGATATGTGGCATTAAGAAGTCATACCGGTCAAACATTGCAAAGCTTCAATCCGGATTTCGGAAAATCCATTATTTACCATTTCAACACTGACGCTCTGCT
>JANQHS010000288.1 GCA_028282565.1 Cytophagales bacterium
CAGCAGTATGCAGCGATTTACACCTCGCAGAAAGGAAAGTTCCTGGTCCCAGCCCAATATAGAGAGATTGAAATGGCTGGATGAACGCAAGCTGATCCATCCCACTATCCGGGAAGAGCTGAGGGAAGTCATCGACCGACCTTTCCTGTTTCCCGAGGACCTGATGGACATCTTCCGGGAGGATCCGGAAATCTGGAAGAATTTTCAAAAACTCAGTCCAGGCTATCAAAGGATCCGGGTAGCCTATATCGATTATGCCCGCAAACGCCCGGAGGAATTCGAAAAACGCCTGAACAATTTTCTCGAAAAAACGCGAAAAAACGAGCTGATCAGGGGTTATGGAGGGGTTGAGAAGTTTTACTAAAAAAAATTTGTCATTTATGTAGTTCCCTACATATATTTGTGTAGTCAACTACATAAATATGGCAAAGGACTTTCTTTCATCTCTTGGATACATAGCATTCGCCACCAGGCTCAAGCGCCTCAGCGATGTGATGATGCATGATGGCAAGAGGTTGTACAACGAGTTGGATTTCGACATCGAACCCAACTGGTATGTGGTTTTCGAGCTGCTGAAAACCCAGGGACCGAAAAGCGTAACCGAGATCGCCGAAGAGATCCAGATGTCCCACCCCTCCGTGATCGGCATCACCAACAAGATGATGGACAACGGCTATCTGGTCTCCGAAAAGGATAAGAAGGATTCCCGCAAGCGGGTCTTGGACCTCAGCGACAGGGCCATCAAAATGCTTCCGGAGTATGAGAAGTTCTGGGATGCCGCCGTAAAAGGTGTAGAGATCGCCCTCGATGGGCTTGATGCATTAAACCAGCTGGACCAATGGGAAAGGATCTTTGCGGAGAAGGGGTTCAGGGACAGAACAAAAGAGCAACTGAAAATTCACAAACGATGAGAACAATGGAGTCAATAAACGTCGAGATCATCCCTTTTGAGGACCGTTATCTGAAGGATTTCGTAGGTCTGAATGTCGAATGGCTTGATCATTATTTTGTCGTCGAAGACGAGGACCGTGAGCTTATGGGCCAGGCCAGAGAAAGGATCATCGACACGGATGGTCAGATCTTCTTTGCAAGGATCAACGAACAAATCGTCGGAACCGTGGCCATGATCGATCGCGGAGAAAAAGGCTATGAATTGGCCAAAATGGCCGTCACACCAAATTTCCAAGGCCTCAAGATCGGACAGAAATTGCTGGATGCCTGCCTCGATTTCGGCAGGGAAAAAGGCCTGGCGAGGATCTACCTGGAATCCAATACCGTCATGGTACCTGCGATCAATCTGTACAGAAAGAACGGCTTCAAAGAGATGAAGGAATACCATGATAGTCCCTACCAAAGAAGCAACATACAAATGGAGGTCTTCCTATAATGTGGGAATGGTTGGGCTATGCTGCCCTTGGGGCCAGTGTCCTATCGATGAACATGACTCGCATGAAACCCTTCAGGTGGTTCCACCTCCTGGCCTCCGGCTTATACCTGGCCTATGGCATAGTCATTGACGCCATGCCCATCATGATCGGTGCAACCATCTTTATGGGCATGCATATCTATCATCTTAGGCGCATCTATTCCTAGTTCCGTAAGAACACAAATTGACAGTGCTCTGCCTTTCCAGAGCTAATTGTCCTATATTTCATCGTGCGGTCATATATTTTTCTGCTGTTGCTTTGTGCAATTTCCCCGGGAATACGGGCGCAAGGTATTGGGGATAGTCTGTTGCAGCGTCTTGCGCTTCAACAGGGTGCAGCCATGGAATGCGACAGGGCAAAAACCGCCTATGCGCTGGCCAAGCATTATTACAACACCTATGAGGATTCCTTATGTGAGGCTCAACTCCTGGGTTGCATTCCCCTGGCTGAAAAATGCGAGGACAGAAAAACCCGGGCATTGGCGACAAACCTCTTTGGCAATCTGGTGAGTGAACAGGGCCGGCATGAAGAAGCCATTGAATTCTACCGACAAGCCATAGAGATCGCAGATGGCAATGACACCCTGCGCGCATCATTTATGAACAATCTGGGACTGGAATTAAAGGCCATAGGAAAATTCAAGGATGCCGTCGAAGTGCTTTACACAGCCCTTGAAATCAAGGAGAAGATC
>JANQHS010000308.1 GCA_028282565.1 Cytophagales bacterium
GCGGGAGCCTTTAAGATCAGGGGTGCTTCGAATGCGATACTCTCCCTTTCAAGGGATGAGCTTTTGAAAGGAATAGCGACCCATTCCTCGGGAAACCACGCACAGGCCGTTGCGTTGGCGGCCTCCCGTAGGAATGCCAAGGCGTATATCGTCATGCCCAAGAACAGCTCCAGTGTGAAAGTTGAGGCGGTTAAAGGATACGGTGGTGAGATCACCTGGAGTGATCCGGACCTTTGCTCTCGAGAGGATACCCTGGACCTTGTCAAAAATCAGACCGGGGCAACCTTCGTTCATCCATATGATGATGACAGGATCATAGCCGGGCAATCCACTTGTATGCAGGAATTCTTGGAACAAACCAATAATGAACTGGATGCAGTTTTTGCTCCTATTGGTGGTGGTGGCCTGATGTCCGGCACTGCACTTGCTGTGAAGCATTTTTCACCGGAGGTCGAAGTCTATGGAGCCGAGCCCAGGCTGGCAGGAGATGCCTATGAGGCGGTCAAGCTTGGTAAATGGGTTCCTGCCAAACCGCCTACAACGGTCGCAGATGGTTTAAGGACCGCTTTGGGAAGGAGAAATTTTGAGATCATTCATAAGGAGGTTATGGAGATCTTTCTTGTGGAAGAGGAGGAAATCCTTGATGCGATGAGGCTGATCTGGGAAAGAATGAAGATCATCATAGAACCAAGCTGTGCCGTTCCCGTCGCAGCATTGATCAGAAACAAAGAAAAGTTCTTTGGGAAAAATGTAGGGATTATACTTTCGGGAGGAAATGTCGATCTGGGCAAGTTGGGTCGATACTTTGGGAATTAAGCCCCTTCAAGTATTGCCCTGGCATAATTATCCCAGGTCATTTCCCTGGAAGTGGCCTCCACGTTTTCCCTGGGTATAGGCTTGTCAAGGAAACTCTCCATTGCATTTGCCATCGAGTCGGTATTTTCAGCTTCAGCCAGATATCCGTTGTAGCCATCCTTTATGGTTTCCGGAAAATGACCAACCTTGGTCGCCAGCACTGGCAACTTAAAATTATAGCTCAACGATTCCACTCCCGAAGGTGTGGCGTACTCATAAAAAAGCAGTACCGCATCGCTGACCTGGAAATATTTATGAACGTCTTCATTGGGAACGAATTCATTGTTGACCAATACCTTATTTCCAATTCCCAACTCATCGATCTTTCCGATGGGGTTGTAGTTCCGTTCATCATCGGATTTGTTGAGCAGAATCTTCTTGGCGGTACCAAAAAGTGCATTTTTCAAACGGGTGGAGAGCTTGTTCTGATCAAGTGTATTCCAGAAACTCTCCCCGCAAACAATGAGGGATACATCATCTCTTCTATCGGATAGTTTCTTGAACGCTTCAATGGCAAAGTGAAGACCCTTATACTTCCTGATGAATCCAAAGAACAGAAAGACATTTGTTTTCAGGCCATGCTCCTTTTTGAACGCTTCAATATCAAGGCCGGGATCGGGTTTGAAGATGTCATAAATGGGATGGTACAAGCGGGTTACCGGAGTTCCTTCTCCGGCTGGCTTTCCCTTTTCTCTTAGATAAAATTTCCTTTTTGGATAGAGCTCCTTTAGCTCGTCAAGGGTTTTGATCGTATGCACAATGTATCCATTGGCCTTGGATATGCCATATCTGGTGGCCCTCATGTCGATCTTGCTGCGCTCCTTTTGAATCACGAAATGCAGATCCATAAGGACCTGGGTATTTGGGTCTTTTGATAATCTGTTGACGATCCAACCCAATGGAAAACCCTGGATGGCAATTGCCCATTGGAAGATCACATAATCAGGTTTCAGGCTTCTGATCAATTTCAGGGTGGAAGACCAGGAAGCCGGGTTGTTATAATTGAGTGTGTAGTGAACCTTTATGCTGGTTCCTTCGAGCAGATCTCCTTTGGATGTCTTGTCAACAAACTCTCTTGGAATAATTGCAGGGTACTGCTGAGTCCAGGACACAATGTGTGTCTCCACATGAGAGATTTTGTCAAAAGCCTTGGCCAGAGAGGTGTTGTAATTGGAGATTCCTCCTTTGAATTTTGGCCCCGGACCAAAGCAAACCACCCTGATCTTTCCTTCCTCCACTAATCTTTGTTTACATATTTTTCGACCGCCGCATCATAGACCCTTCTCATACCTTCTCTGATGGAGATCTTTGGTTCCCAGCCCAGGCGCTCTTTCACATAGTCCATATTGCAATACCTGGAATGAACCCCGACAGGTTTGTCGAGCAAAGGTTTGATCGTAGGCTTATAACCCGCGAATTCCGTAAAGAGGTCGATGATCTCCAGGAAGCTGGTGAGTCTTCCCTGTCCGATGTTGATCGCGGATCCGTCGGTGATCTTCTCCATGGCTAGCAATGTGCAATCAAGGACGTCTTCTATATGCACAAAGTCTCTCCCTTGCTTTCCGGACCCCCATACTTCGAATGGATCTTCTTTTTTTGCTGCTCTGGCTGCAATGGCAGGCACGGGATAGCTCAGGTCCTGATCCTCTCCATATCCTGAAAACGGGCGAATGCAGACGATCTTAACACCATAATGTTCGGCAATGATCTTGGCCAAAAACTCTCCGGTCAGTTTGGTCCAACCATAGGTCATGTCCGGTTGACCCATTTTGGAGAAGTTGATATCGGTTTCGCTCAGTGCGATGGCATCGGTGTCGGTTTGAAGGTCGATGGGGTAAGCAGCTGAGGAGCTGGGGTAAAGAACATTCTCCGGCTTGTTTCGGCTGATCCAATAAAAGAATTCGGAATCGATGGCCAGGTCCAGCGCTACCTTGATCGGGTCTCCGTCGATCATAGCTCTGCCGCCTACTATGGCTGCGAAATGAAAAAACTTGTCGAGTTTTTGAAGCTCTTGTCCGGTAAGGTGACTGAAGTATTCAACCGGCTTCTCTATCGATGCCCTTAGGACGTTTCGGATATCATCCTGAATAAAGACCAAGCGGCTGTCCACACCGTAAAATGAAACCTCTCCTTCTGACCTTTGAAGCGATTCATCCAACCACTTTTCAGGATCCCAACCAACGCTGAGGTCATCAACAAAAATGATCACATCCTCAGTGGTCTTGAATAGTCTTTTAACCATGTTCCGTCCTACGAATCCACATCCTCCGGTTACAATATGAAAGTTCATGTTCCTTGCATAAATTTTGAGCCGCAAAGGTATAAAAGGCCCTCAGAAATGGGTTGATCTATATCAGATTAGCAATGTGCTCTCCGATGGAAAGGGAAGAGGTCGCTGCAGGGGAGGGTGCATTGAGAACATGAATACTGTTTTCGGTCCTTTGAATATTGAAATCATCCAGCAAACCCCCTGTTCGATCACAGGCCTGAGCCCTTACGCCTGATCCTCCGGGAATCAGGTCTTCCTGCCTGATCTCAGGGATCAATTCCTGCAGTGCCTTGGTGAAGGCAAACTTGGAGTAGGATCTCCAAAACTCTCCGAGGCCGGTTTTCCAGTACTTTTTAGCCACCTTTTGAAATCCCGGCCATGCGAGGGTTTCCATCAGTTCCCCAAGGTTGATGTCGCTCTTTTTATAACCTTCTCTTGCATAGGCCAACACCGCATTTGGTCCGGCTTCGATCCCTCCATTGATCATTCTTGTGAAATGGACCCCAAGAAAAGGGAAGTTAGGGTCCGGTACCGGGTAGATCAGGTTTTTGACCAGATGCTGGCGTTCTTTTTTGATCTTGTAGTACTCTCCTCTGAATGGAACGATCTTGACATCCGTTTTGATTCCTGCTTCCCTGCAGACCTTGTCGGAATACAGTCCCGAGCAGTTGATGAAAAGATCGGCAAGGATTTTTTCCTCGCCTGCCGAGATCTCGGCTTCCTCTTTTCCCCGAATTCTTTTGACCGGGCTGTTGAATAAAAACTGTCCCCCTGATGCTTCAATTTCATTCTTCAGTGCGACCATCATTTCCGGATAGTCAACGATCCCGGTCTGAGGAACCCATAGTGCCCTTACAGCTCTTACATGAGGTTCTTTTTCTTTTAGCTGCTCCTGGTTTAAATATTGCAGTCCTTTCAAGCCATTGGCCTCACCCCGCTGCCTGATCTTTTCCAGGCCTTCCAATTCGGATTCCCTGGTGGCTACGATCACCTTGCCGCAGATCTCATGTTTTACGCTCTTGGCTTCACAGAACTCGAGTAGAAGTTCATATCCCCTAAGACAGTTCTTTGCTTTCAAACTTCCCGGAGGGTAATAGATACCGGAATGGATCACTCCGCTATTATGCCCGCTTTGATGCTGACCGATTGCTCCTTCCTTTTCAATCAGCAGAACGGATTTAGAAGGATGTTTCTTTAGTATCATATAGGCGGTGCTCAGACCGATGATCCCTGCACCTGAGATGGCGATATCAAATCTCTGCGCTTTCATCCGCCGCAGCCTAGGAATTTTTTGAGGTCCTTGATTTGAATGGATGTCGATTCATGCTCTTCCTCGAAATAGTAATGAACTCCTTGTTTTCCATCGGTGAAAACGATCTTTCTTCCATGAGAATCCATCAAAGCATTGAATTTTTCCAGATCGGAGATATTTTGTGGAAATGTTGTTTCCGGATAGGCTTTCAGGTAGTTTCTCTCGATCTCAGGAAGGGCCTTAATATCGAGGTAATCGCGGCCTTGATCAGGCCCTGATCTTTTCAATTTCTCCTTTTAGTTGATCGATGATCTCCTCTTCCATTTCATCCTCCCCCTGAAAGGCATCGGCCACCTTTTGAATAACATTCAAGAAGATCTTTTCCATGTTGCCATCAAAATGTGACTTTCTGTGGTGAATGATCTGGATCGCTTTGTCATAAGCTGATTTCAGAGTCGGAGAGATGGCACTATTGAGAATCTCGAATCTGGATTCTGCGATCCATGCATCTTCTTTGAGCTCCTGCCGGATGATCGAGCGGAATTTTCTTTTCTCTTCAGGTTGAATTTTGCCGTCTGCCATGGCGATGGCATAAGACAACTCCGCTAAGGCTTCATAAAGCTCGGTAGTTTCCTTATTCACGCCTGAAATATAAAAACAGGGCGATTAAAAAAAAATTTAACCGCCCTGCTCCATGGGAAAAATCCTTAGAAGTTTCTTCTATGCTTCAGTTACCTGAGCATCAAGTTTTTCGGTTAGCACGCTTTTGTGAACCGCTCCGATCTGCTTGTCGACGACCTGTCCATCCTTGAAGAACAAAAGAGTTGGAATGCTCCTGATCCCGTACTGAGCAGAGACTCCGGGGTTGAAGTCCACATTTACCTTTCCAACTACGGCTTTACCATCATACTCGTCAGCCAACTCTTCAACAATAGGTCCTATCATTTTGCAGGGACCACACCATTCCGCCCAAAAGTCCACCAAAACAGGTTTTCCTGAATTCAGGATCTCCTGAAAATTCCCATCAGATATTTCTACTGGTTTTGCCATTTTCTTATTGTGATTTTATACGTTGCAAATTTAAAGACTAAGGACCTTATAACAGTAATTTGAACGACAGTCCTTCCGTTTCATCCAGTTGAGCCAGAAAGGAAGCATCCAGGTTTACCTTGGCCTTACGACTTAGTAAATGGATATCCCAATTGTTTGGTTCATATTTCAATTGGAATTTCACAGGAAACTTCCCGGTATTCTTTTTCAGTAGCTCATCCACCTCACTAACAAGATACTTGTCCACTTCCGTGGCATTCATGACGATTTGAATTCCCTTGGTAAGTTTTTGCTTTATCTCAGAGAGGGCATGAAAGGTTCCCGGTTTAAACTCCCAATCAGATTCAAGGATCGGAGCATTTGGAGTATTTCTTAACTCCATCTCTTTTCTCCAGTTCAACCCCATTTTTCCCTTGATAAAAAGAAACTCACCTACCCTGAAATATCCGGCGTTTTTGAGATAGTCATCGCCGGATTGAAAAAGGTCGGTGCTTCCGGTTTTGTCTTCCAAGGTCAGAACCCCGTAGGGAAGCCCTTTCTTGGTCTGACCGGATCTGATAGTTGATACCATGCCTCCGATCGATATTTCTCCCGTTTTTTCCGTTGGCAGCTTGTTTAGTTCATGGCTGCAGAATTGTTGCAACTCCAGGTCAAATTGATCCAGCGGATGACCCGAAATGTAGAATCCAACTACCTCCTTTTCGATTTTTAGTTTCTCGATTTGCCCGAACGGCTCCTGGTTTTTCACCGTGGGTAGGGCTATTCCGTTTTTCTGCCCTCCCCCAAAAAGGGACGCCTGAGAGGAGTCGGCTTCGGCCTGTTCTTTCTGTCCGTATTTGATGGAAAGATCGATCAGGTTTGGCTGTCCTTCAACTCCCTCGAGATACTGTTTTCTGTGATAGTTGCCGAAACAATCAAAGGCTCCCGCCATAGCAAGAACCTCGAAGGTTTTTTTGTTCACTGACCTGAGATTAACCCTGGTAGAGAATTCAAAAATATTCTTGAAAGGGCCATGCTCATTTCTCTCTTCGATAATACTGCTGACCGCAGCATCGCCCGAACCTTTGATCGCTCCAAGTCCGAATCGCACTTCACCTTTTTCGTTGACATCAAAATTGATCGAACTTTCGTTGATGTGGGGACCCAGTACCGGAACTTCAAGGTTACGGCATTCGTCCATAAAAAAGGTAACCTTCTTGATGTCGTTCATGTTATGGGTAAGCACCGCAGCCATGTATTCTGCAGGGTAATGCGCTTTCAGGTAGGCCGTATGGAAAGCGATAACCGAATAGCATGTCGAATGACTTTTGTTAAATGCATAGGCCGCAAAAGCTTCCCAGTCCTTCCAGACTTTTTCAGCTATTTCCTTGGAATGTCCTCTTTCCGCACATCCATCCAGAAACTTGGGTCTTAGCTCATCGATGATCTCCTTTTTCTTCTTGCCCATCCCTTTCCTCAAGAGATCTGCCTCACCCTTGGTGAAACCTGCCAGCTTCTGTGCAAGCAACATGACTTGCTCCTGATAGACCGTGATGCCATAGGTTTCCGAAAGGTATTCTTCCATTTCCGGAAGGTCGTAGGAGATATCCTCCTCGCCATGTTTTCTGCGAATGAAGTTTGGGATGTATTCCATTGGGCCCGGACGATAGAGGGCATTCATGGCGATCAGATCCTCGAACTTATCGGGTTTCAGCCCTTTCAGATAGCGCTGCATTCCCGGACTTTCAAATTGGAAAGTCCCATTCGTCATCCCCTTCTGATAAAGCTTATAGGTTTTTTCGTCATCGAGCGGGATCTCATCAGGGTCGATCTTTACACCATGCTTTTCTTCAATGATCCTGATGGCCTCATTGATGATGGTCAAGGTTTTCAGTCCCAGGAAATCCATTTTCAACATCCCGGCGGATTCCACGACCGAGTTGTCGAACTGGGTGACCAAAAGATCCGAATCCTTTGAGGTGGATGCTGGGATGAGGTTGGTGATGTCTTCTGGCGTGATGATCACTCCGCAGGCATGCGTGCCGGTATTACGGATCGAACCCTCAAGTTTTGCCGCTTGCTGAAGGGTAGTGGCCTGAAGGTCTTCTCCCTTGAATGTTTTGAGGAGTTGCTCCGCTCTTGGCAATTGCGAGCCACCAAGTTTTCCCTTAAGGTCCCCGTTTTTGGAACTAAAAAGTTCTTTAAGCGAAATGTCCGGAACCAGTTTCGCCAGTCGATCCGCCTCGGAAAGCGGAAGATCAAGCACTCTGGCAGTATCGCGGATCGATGATTTTGCCGCCATGGTACCGTAGGTGATGATCTGGGCGACCTGGTTGAAGCCGTATTTCTCTACCACATAATCCAATACTTTGCCGCGGCCTTCATCATCGAAATCGATATCAATATCCGGCAA
>JANQHS010000408.1 GCA_028282565.1 Cytophagales bacterium
GCCGACCTTCTCTTCCTGGGTTGGACCAGAAAACGCATCGTCAGCATGACGCCGCTATCTTTTACGTCGATATAGACGATTGGGGAAAGTGTCCTGTAAAAGATCATGAATTGCTTTGAGGCCTCTAATAGTTTCTTTTTTGCCGAGATGCTGAATTTTTCCCCATGTCGGTTCACGATCTCCAAAAGAATCTCTTCGGCTTTCTTCCAATTGCTTTCGAATGTGACCATGACTCCGATCTCATTCCAGATATGGGGGAAGCCCTGTGTGTAATTAGCCTGGGGGTGTTGAAAAACATATCCGTTGGGAATGTGGATGATCCTTCCGGTACTTTGATCAGCATCCACCCAATTGTTGATCTCGTTAATCGTAAACTGAAAAAATCGCACATCTATTACATCTCCGGCAATACCGTTGATCTGAATACGATCACCGAGCTGAAGCGGCTTACGAACTACGATGAATAGCCATCCTGCCAGATTAACCAGAGGATCTTTCAGGGCTATGGCGATTCCCGCCGAAACCAAACCAAGGAAGGTTCCCACGGACCCTATTTTATCTACCCAGATCAGGATCAAAAATGTCAGTACGAGAAGGTAGTAGGCATTCTTGACTGCTCGTTTCCAGAGATACCTTCCTTCGTATTCCTCCTCGCTGATCCTCTTAAAAATGAAACGAAGAACAAAGACGCGTATCAGGTAAAGCACTACCAGGGTTATGGTCGTCAGGAGAAGCTTTTGGAGTATGTCATCTCCCAGATTGTATCTTTCCTTGAACCACTCGATCAACTCCATGTGCTGTAGTGATACCTATTGTTGATTTCAGCGTAAAGGTTAAAAAAATGGGGAGGATTTTAGGTTTGTGAGTCCTTTTTTCAGGAAAATACCTGTTTTTCTATCTTTAGTCGCAAATAAAGAGATCCGAAAACCCAAATCCTATGGACATCCTATTCAAAAATATCAGATCGTTGCTTGGACTGTCAATGCTCCTTGTGTTTTCCATCGCTATTTCCTTGAGTTCATGCGGAGAAGGAGGAAGCGAAGCGGAAGAAGCTCAGGAGCAAGTGGAAACCGAAGACCAGGCAGAGGCCGAAGAAGAGCATCCCGGAGGGGAACATCCGGCAGGCGAGCATCCAAGTTCGGATGATGACAGCACAGGAGGAGAAGAAGGGGAGCATCCTAGCGAAGATGCAGACGACACTGAGGAAGGAGAAGATTAATATTTGATTTTCAGTTGCTTATAGCATCCCGTTTGAAGGAAAATCTGGTCTGGACAAACACCTCTTTGCCTTCGATCTCAAATACAGGATAAGCAAGAAAATTGATCGGACCACTAGAAGGTTGAGGGTCGGGTTTAAGATCTCTTCCCCTGCTGAATTCAATTCGGTTGGCCGGATGATGCCCGAAGTAATAGGTTGCTAATGCTGTGTACTTGTTGGCTTCGCTGATGTCTACAGGCCACCATTTTCCTTCGGCATAGAATTCCGCCCAGCAATGGTAGCCATCGACTCCGCCCTCATCCCTTTCTGTTGGAATACCCGCTCCGACGGCAAATCTTGCCGGAATACCTGCTGACCGGGCCAGTGAAATAAAAAACGAATGAAATTCCGTGCAATTCCCCGATTTCACATCGCAGGCATAGTTGGCATCTCCGGTACCATAGGTCCCTTGCTTTGCATAGCGAACACTATCGATGATATAATCGTACAAGGCACGCGCCTTGGTCAGGGGAGTGGTCGCTTCTTTCGCATCGATCACCCTGCTTGATATCTGCTGAAATCTTCCACCAACCGGTTGATGCATGTCTTCCCCAAGGAATTGCTGTGCTTCAGGGAGTTCGGCAGGGTAGGCCCCCTTCTCTGATCTTTCTACCGAATACTCGATATTGATCTCTTTATTGCTGTCTTCAGGGCCGAGTTCCAAATGAAGTATCCTGTTTCCATGTTCCTGCTCTGTCCGGATCTCATTTCTTCCCGGCGCCTTCATTTCCAGGATCTCGATCGATTGAAATTCATCGCTGCTGGCTATAGGGATCCACATGTTGGAGGGTCCCGTGATTTCGGGCAAGACCACTCGATAATTGAAGGTAAA
>JANQHS010000417.1 GCA_028282565.1 Cytophagales bacterium
CTTGGAGAGCAGGCTCAAAAACCTTCCCTGATTATTTCCGCTGAGCATGCGGGGCAGAACCGTGTTGAGATAGGTGTCCCTTTCGATTTCGGTCAGGTAATCCGGCTGGGGGTCGCAATTTTTCTCAAGATATTGGTTCAGTTCCTGATTATTCCATTCCACGGTTTATGGTCCTTTGATATCAGGCAAAGGTTGACTATTTATCCTTAATATGGGAGACTTGAATTCTAAGATTTTCCACAATTTCGTGCCCTTGTCGATTATCGACTCCTATGACTGAGGCTCCAAGAAAAATATTGCTCATCCAAACGGCATTTATCGGAGATGTTATCCTGGCTACACCTTTGCTGGAAACACTGAAGTCCTGGTATCCTGAATCCGAAATTGATTTCCTTGTCAGAAAAGGAAACGAAACACTTCTGGATCATAACCCCAAATTGAACAAGGTGCTGATCTGGGATAAATCAAGAAAGTATGCCTCTCTATGGAGCATCTTAAAACAGATAAGGCATGAAAAATATGATCTGCTGATCAATCTTCAGCGTTTTTTTTCGACCGGAATGATCAGCTTTTTTTCAGGTTCCAGGACCAAGGTTGGCTTCAGTCAAAACCCTTTCAGCTTCTCGTATTCGTATAAAAAACCATTTAGAACCGAAAGCGGACTGCATGAGGTTGACCGCAATCTGAGCTTGTTGGAATTTCTTGGACCGGAAAGGGAACTGCGTAGAAGACCGGTGCTTTATCCTTCAGGCAATGATTTCGCCAAGGCCGAAGAATTAACGGGTAAAAGCCGCTATATCACCATCTCTCCGGCTTCGGTGTGGTTTACCAAGGCTACGCCTTCCAGGGTATGGGCGGAATTTATTGAACTGCTTCCCCAAGACATCGGGGTGGTGTTGTTGGGAGCCAATGGAGATCGACCCATTGCCAAGGAGATCGAAAAACGGGTTGAAAGGAAGCCTGCTAATCTGATGGGGAAAACATCATTCCTTCAAAGCGCGGCCATTATGAAAAATGCCGTGCTGAATTACAGCAATGATTCCGCGCCGATTCATTTGGCCTCGGGTGTGGATGCAGCAGCTGTACAGGTCTATTGTTCCACCATCCCCGAATTTGGGTTCAGTTCTTTGTCGGGTTTCCACCGGATCATTGAGATCCATGGTTTGGATTGCCGTCCATGCAATCTCCATGGGAAAGCGGCATGCCCTCTTGGCCATTTCAATTGTGGGAATTCCCATGACCCCCGGAACCTTTTGAAAGCATTGAGGGAAGTAATATCTTTCGACTAAAACCATTTAAAACAATGAGGTACCATCCAATTGATTCAAAGCTTTTTATTGAGAATCGGAAGAAGTTCATCAAGAAAATGAAACCGAACAGTGTGGCCATTTTCACCTCGAATGATATCATGCCGACCAATGCAGATGGTGCCATGGCTTTCAAGCAAAATACGGACTTGTTTTGGCTAACGGGGGTTGATCAGGAAGAATCGACTTTGGTATTGGCCCCGGATGCAAAGGTTGAAAAGAATAGAGAGGCCCTTTTTCTCAGAGAGACAAATGAGGAAATAGCGATTTGGGAGGGTGCGAAACTGACCAAGACCCAGGCAACGGAAGTCTCCGGAGTTCACACCGTCTATTGGAATGAGGAAATGACCTCGGTTCTAAATGAGTTGGTTTTTGATGCCGAGCATATCTACCTGAACAGCAATGAGCATTTGAGGAATTCCTCTCCGGTTCAAACCAGGCAGGACAGGTTGTTGGACTGGGTCAAAAAAACATATCCGCTTCATCATCTGGAGAGGTCGGCTCCGATCATGCATCAGCTTCGAGCCATCAAGTCTCAAATAGAGATCGATACTCTGAATGTCGCCATGGAGATCACGAATAAGGCGTTCCGAAGGATCTGCGAATTTGTGAAGCCAGGGGTTTGGGAATATGAGATCGAGGCTGAGCTGTTTCATGAATTCAAAAGGTCAAGATCCAGAGGCCCGGCTTATGACCCGATCATCGCTTCCGGGTTCAACGCCTGCGTGCTTCATTATATTCAGAATTCGGACCAATGCAAGGATGGGGATCTTATCCTCCTGGATATAGGTGCGGAATACGGGAACTATGCTGCTGATCTGACCCGATGTATTCCTGTTAATGGCAGATTTAGCGACCGCCAAAAGGAGATCTATACCGCTGTGAAGTATGTGAAAGATGAGGCCACCAAATTGCTCGTGACCGGCAACAATTGGATCGACTATCATGAGGAAGTTGGCCTGATCATGGAAAAGGAACTTCTGAGGCTTGGTTTGATCACCGAAGATGAGGTCAAAAACCAGGATCCGGACAATCCGGCCTACAAAAAATTCTTTCCCCACGGCACAAGCCACCATTTAGGCCTTGATGTACATGATGTGGCCAGTAAGTATCATGTTTTTGAACCGGGAATGGTTTTCACGGTAGAGCCGGGGATCTATATTCGGGAGGAAAATCTGGGTGTTAGGCTTGAGGATGATATCCTCATCACGGAAGACGGGAATATGAATTTAATGGCTGACATTCCGATCGAGATTGAGGAAATTGAAGATTTGATGTCTGGAAAATAAATTTTGGGGTTATTTTTGTTGACCAAGCTGAATTAATCGCTATCGAATCATTGCATAGATCCATAAGGAACATATTCTTTTTCCTCCCGGTATTTCTTTTCACTTCTATCCTTGTTGCCCAGGAAGATCCTGGAGAATATTTTGAAAAAGGAAATGAATTCTTGGGCAATGGGCAATACATAGAGGCAATCGGTGAATACACCCATGCCTTGAGTATTGATCCCGGAATGGGTATGGCTTATCTGAATAGGGCCAAGGCCAAAAAAGGACTTGCTGAGCAGTTTGGATTTAATGATACGGAGCTATGTCATGACCTGGTGGCTGCGCTCCACCAGGGACTTCTCGAAGCCAGGGATTTGATGGAGGAGAAATGTATGGGGCATTGTTTTTCTCAGAAAACGGCCTTTTTGGTCCCTGAGGATGTTTTTTGCGCCGATTTCAGCTCCAGTGTCATGTATGAACTTCCTTCTTCATTGGATTCGCTCAGAAATCTGGTGAAGCTAAACATGTACAACAACAAGCTGACGGTCCTTCATGATGACGTAAGGGAGTTGAGTTACCTTGTTGAACTTGATCTGTCGAGCAACAAGCTCACCGAAGTCCATGACGGCATAGCCGGCCTAAAATTTCTTCATCATCTCAATTTGAACAAAAATGAGATCAAGACGCTTCCGGAAAAGTTCGGAGACCTTGAGAATCTCACGGAGCTTTATTTGAGGAATAATTACATCACCGAATTTCCCACTTCCGTTGCAAGGTTGAAAAAACTCGAAAAGCTCGATCTCGCCTTGAATGAACTCACCGATCTACCGGTGGAGATCGCCAACCTCGTGAATCTCAAGGAACTGATCCTTGTAGGAAATAAGATCTCTCCGGCGAATCAGAAAAAGATCACCGGCCTGCTGCCGAATTGCAAGATCTATTTTGATAACGATCATTCTCAATGATATTAAAAAATTCCGCTAACGCACCGGAGCCCGTGGGCCTTTATCCCCATGCCAGGCAGGTAGGTGAACTTTTATTCCTTTCGGGAATTGGCCCAAGACAAAAGGGTTCCAAGGAGATCCCCGGTGTTACTTTGGATGAACAGGGTAACATTTCTTCCTATGATATTGAGGCTCAATGCCACTCGGTCTTCAACAATGTGAGAACGGTACTTGAAGAATGCGGTAGTCAATGGGAGAACCTTGTTGATGTCACCGTATTTCTCACCAATATGAAGGATGATTTCAAAACCTTCAATCGCGTATATGCGGATTATTTCAAGGATAACATGCCCTCCCGGACCACGATCGAGATCAATGCGCTTCCGACGCCCATCGCCATTGAATTGAAATGCGTGGCGGTGGTCAATAAATAGGCGCCCTTTAGCAGTTCAGGTTTTCCAACTGTTCCGGTACCTGTGCTCCCTTTTTCTTGGCTTTTTTCACAGACTTGCAGGCATTGCGATAATCTCCGGCTTCGAAATAACTATAACCCATGAGGATATTCGGTTCCGGTGATTCCGGTTTCAGGACCTCCGCCCATTTACAGGCATCGATGGCTTCTTTGTGTTTGTTGAATGCCGAGTAAACCTTGGCCTTCTCCAGAAAGACCTCGAAGTCAGAGGGTGGATGGTTTTTTGGATCGATCACCACATAATAGGCCTTACCATAATGATCGATGTAGTTGTTGACGATGATCGCCGTAGATCTTTCCAGGTAGAAAAGCGCACGGTCAAAGTCGCCCAGATCGTTTTTGTAGATAAAGGCGATCTCCTTATTGGCGGTGAGCAGTTCAGGATTCTTGTCCAGGAGATTTTCAAGCAATTCAACGGAATGACTTGCATTCCCGAGTCTTCGGTAGCAGATGGCAAGGGCTACATACCATTCTTCCTTGACCCTTTCGCCCCGGGAGATGAGAAAGGAGAGAACCTGCCGAGCCTGAACAAAGTCTCCTGCCTGCATCAGTTCGCTGGCCTTTTTTTCGGACTCACCGAATAGCGAGCTTTTCAGCGATCTGATATCCTGGTCAAACTGTCTATAGTTGATCAATTCCAGATAGTCCAGCGCGAGGTCATAATTTCCTCTTATGGCCTCAACTTTTGCCTTTTCCAAAAGAAGATTGCGGGCTTCCATTTGGGTTTCGATCTTCTTGGCGATCATAAAATTGTTGGCCTGCCAGATAAACTGGAAGAGGATGAATCCAAAACCAAAGAAGATCACGACCCAGACTATAGGGTGAAAGTTGGTCTTACTTCTTTTTTTCCTGTAGGATTGCCTTTGCGGAGGCTTTCTTTTGGGTCTCTCCTGTTTTGGGGTGAAGCTGGCAGCAGGACGTACCAATCTTGAATATAGCACCTGATCATAGGCCAGCTTTTGCTTGGGGTCGGAAAGAACCTGGTATGCCTTGACAATGGCTTTGAACTTCTCCTCGTATTTCTGATCACCGCGGTGGGCATCCGGATGATATTTGAACGCGAGGTTCTTGTATTGTTTTTTGACCCTTTCCAGAGAGGAAAAGGCTGGCAACTCCATTATTTCATAAAGACTGGCCATGGATATAGTATTAAACCCTGATCATAGCCTAAAATGTTTCAATCGCCTTCCCTTTGATTCAGCTGAATTCCAAATGAAATGATTCCCTGTAAAGTGTCCATCCTCATATAATGAAGAACCGAAAAATGGTAATCCCCGGATTTTGAAAACCGGAGATCCGGTATTGCGAGTATCTTATGGTCATAAAGGCCTCCGAATCCAGTTCCCAATGGTTTGCCTGTCTTGGCATCCATAAGATGGATCTCCTGCAGTTTTTTGTCAAGCAACATTCCATCAGAATCCTCAAGAAAATATGTAAGGTAAAAATTGTAGTATGGGTAGGATTCATCATTTCTGACCAAATACAGAAGATCGTAGGAAACGGTTGTATCCTCGATGGAGAAATGGAAGTCGGTTTTATCATCGATCAGCCATTTTCCCTCTTCGAATTCCTTTTTGCCAACATAGACCGTATTGTCACCGCAAGACCCCAGCAGGAATAATACTCCAAGCAGAAATATGACCTTCCTCAACACCTTAACTTTTTTTATGATTTGCATTCGGTTTGTTTCCCTTCCTTTTATTCTTTTTCCTTTTACGCCTTTTGTTCTTGGTGTTCAGCTTTTTATCCAGGGCATCCAGATCTGAACTTTCCAAATAACCACCACTCCTTTCGGGCATTTCATACTCTTTTCGATCATCAAGGTTCTCGGGCTTTTTCCCTTGTTTGTTCAATTCCTGGATCTCCTCGACCCTTTTTGTAGGAATAGGGTACCATGAAGTCTCCCCCTTATATCCGAAGTACATGATCTTTTTAAAAATGTCTGTCTTTTGCAGAAATGCCTCTCCCTTTTTGGTGATCAACGGTTCACTGACCTCGGGTATTCCCTTGAGTTCGCTGAGGTAGGTATCCAACTCATAGTTCAGACAGCATTTCAATCTGCCGCATTGTCCACTCAGTTTGGCCGGATTGATGCTTAAATTCTGATAGCGTGCCGCAGATGTAGAGACCGAACGAAACTCCGGTAACCATGTGGAACAACATAATTCCCTTCCACAGGATCCAACCCCGCCCAAAAAGCCGGCTTCGTACCTTAGACTTACCTGCTTCATTTCAATTCTTACCTTGAACTCGGAAGCCAGTCTTTTGATCAATTCTCTGAAATCGACCCTTTCCTCAGCGGAATAGAAGAAGGTGGCCTTTGTGCCGTCCCCCTGATATTCCACATCGGAGAGTTTCATCTGCAGTTTTAATTCAAGAATGGTTTTTCGGGCCTTATAAAGGGTGGATGTCTCCTTTTTCTTCGCTTCATTGTACCTGTCCAGATCCCGATTCGTGGCCTTTCTATATACTTCGCGGATCTCCTTTTTGTTGACCTTGTTCTTCTTGAGCTGCGCCCTGACTAGTTCTCCTTGCAGGGAAACCCTGCCGACATGATGACCGCCCTGTACATTGACCACAACCCAGTCACCCTTGGTCAGCGTAAGGCCATCTTTGTTTTCAAAATATGATTTGCGTCCGTTCTTGAACCGTACTTCGACATAGGGGTATTTAAAACCATCAATTCCATCAAGAGACATGAAATTGAGCCAATCAAAGACCTCCTTTTTTTCGCAGCCACCGGATGTGCAATATCCATTGCTCTTGCAGCCCGCCGGCTTTCCATCTGCAGTTGTAGAACAGTTGGTACAACCCATCTAGTCGTACTTCAGGGATAGAAGATCAAAACCTATATCATGACGGAAGTATTTCTGGTCGAAGTCTACGATCTCCGCTCCGGCTTTAGAGAGCTCGAGGGCTTCATTTACGGATTCTCCCATTGCCGTAATGGCAATAACACGCCCTCCGGATGTGATGATGTTCCCCTTCTCATCAAATGCGGTTCCGGCATGAAAGGGGAGTACCTTCTCCAATGCTTCAAGATTGGTGATCTTCTTTCCTTTTTGATATGCTTCAGGATACCCTCCGGATACCAGCATTACGGTGGTGGCAGCATGGTCTTTGACCTCTATGGAGCATTCGTTCAATTCCTTGGAAGCCGTTTTTTCGAACAGCTCCACGAGATCGTTGTTGATACGGGGAAGGACAACCTCGGCCTCAGGATCGCCGAGCCGGCAGTTGTATTCGATCA
This sequence comes from Cytophagales bacterium, assembly GCA_028282565.1. GTDB lineage: Bacteria > Bacteroidota > Bacteroidia > Cytophagales > CCMP332 > JANQHS01. The sequence goes on from JANQHS010000417.1 coordinate 7,245, forward strand.
CATAGGGGTCGCCCTGCTTGTTCATTAGCCCAAAGAAGATAAAACCGGAATAGGGGAGCCCTTCCTGTTTTAAGCCTTCGACGGTGGGTTTTATGATCCTGTTCTCGACCTTTTGCAAAAACTGCTCATCGGCAAATGCGACAGGTGAAATGGCACCCATTCCTCCTGTATTCAGGCCTGTATCACCTTCTCCGATTCTCTTGTAATCCTTTGCTTCCGGCAGGATCAGGTAGGAGTTGCCATCCGTGATAACGAAGACAGAAACCTCGATCCCCTCCAGAAACTCTTCGATCACGACCTTGTTTCCCGCCGCTCCGAATTTGCTCTCAAGAATAACTTCCCTCAGTCTTTGAAGGGATATATCCATATCCTCTTCAATGAGAACCCCTTTTCCGGCTGCCAAGCCATCCGCTTTGAGCACATAGGGCGGGCTCAGGGTTTTTAGGAATTCTTCGGCTTCGTCAATATTTTCTTTTGTGAAAGTCTTGTAGCCTGCTGTTGGGATATTATGCCTTTTCATAAAGGCCTTGGAAAAATCCTTGCTTCCTTCCAATTGAGCTCCGGCCTTTGAGGGGCCGATGATCATCAGATCTCCTAATTGAGGATCTTTTTGCAGTTCGTCCACAATGCCATCGACCAAAGGCGCTTCCGGTCCGACCACCAACAGATCTATTTTTTCCACTTTGCAGAATATTGCGATATCCTCAAATGAGCCCAGCTTTACATTTTCACCATGTTGTGCGGTACCGGCATTTCCCGGACTGATAAATAGTTTTTGGCATTTTGGGCTGAGTTTCATTTTCCAGGCCAGGGCATGCTCACGGCCTCCTCCTCCCAGCAAGAGTATATTCATTTGAATCGGTTTGGCTATCGAAATAAAGAAATATGGTCTTAATTAGCCACCTCAGACAGGAATTTGACCCTGATCAGTCGAACCTCTTCTTCACTATAATGATCATCCCCGAGTTCGTCAAGCGCGTCTTCGACCGAATCCGATTCCGAGTTCATGAAATAATCAAAGATCTCATCCTCTTTGTCTTCGTCGATAAAGTCTTCCAGATAGTAATCCAGGTTTAGCTTGGTTCCGGAAAGGCAGATGTTCTCAATTTCAGTAATGAGTGTTTCCATGGTCCAGCCTTTCATCTCACAGATCTCTTCAAGGTCGGCCATCTTATCGATTTGGGAAATAATGAAGATCTTGTTCTTAGAATTCGCCCCCGAGGATTTAACGAGTACGTCTCCTGGGGTTATAATGTCATTGTCTTCAATGTATTTCTTGATCAGATCCAGAAATGGTTGGCCAAACTTCCTTGCTTTACCCTGACCGATCCCATTGATCAACACCAGTTCATCGAAGGTTGTCGGGTAGACTGTTGCCATTTCCTCAAACTGGGGATCCTGGAAGATGACATAAGGAGGGAGGTCCAGCTTGTCAGCCTGATCCTTTCTCTCCTTTTTGAGCAGGTCAAAAAGCACCTTGTCATGTCCCTTTCCTGAAAGAACCGGTATATCTTCAACCTCTTCATCACTATCGGGAAATTCCCGGTTTTTTGAGAAGGATAATTCGTATGGGTTTTTGAGATATGCTCTTCCGGCATCCGAAACCTTGATGAGTCCGACGGTTTCAATATCTTTTTCTAACAGGCCATAGATCAGGACCTGCCTGATCATCGCGCCTACAAGCTCTTCTTCGAATTCCGCACATGCGCCAAAGGTATCCAGCTTATCGTGGCCATAACTGACCACATAGCTGTTCGCATTTCCTTTGAGGAGATTGATCAGGTGCTGGATCCCGAATCTTTCATCTGTTTGTTCCACAGCCCTGATGATCGATACCACGGCCTCTGTCTCTTCAAACTCCTCCTTTGGATACTTACAGTTGTCGCAAAAGCCACAATCCTTCTCAAAATGTTCTCCAAAGTAATGGAGGAGCGTTTTTCTCCGACAAACCGAGGATTCGGAGAACTGGATCACTTCTTCAAGAAGAATACGTGCGTTCTCCTTTTCGGAAACCGCCTTGTCCTTGTTGAACTTCTCCAGCTTCATCACGTCGTTGTAGCTGTAGAACATCAGGCAGTGTCCTTCCAGGCCGTCTCTTCCTCCTCTGCCTGTTTCCTGATAATAACTTTCAAGTGATTTTGGAGCATCATAGTGTACAACAAACCTGATGTCGGGTTTGTCAATGCCCATACCGAAGGCGATCGTTGCTACGATCACATCAACATTTTCGTTGAGGAAGTCGTCCTGGTTTTGAACCCTATCCTTGGATTCCATACCGGCATGGTATGGCCTTGCCTTAACGCCGTTCACCTTCAGGAATTCGGCGATCTCCTCTACCTTTTTTCTGCTCCAGCAATAGACTATACCGGATTGTCCCTGCCTTTCCCGAACAAACTTGATCAGCTGTTTTTTAGCGCCCTTTTTTGGTCTTATTTCATAAAAAAGGTTTTCCCTGTTGAAAGAAGACTTAAAAATGGTGGCGTCCTCCATCTGGAGGTTTTTGATGATATCGGATTCTACCTTCGGGGTGGCGGTAGCGGTAAGGGCGATGAGATGAAGGTCTCCGATTCCCTTGATGATCTCCTTGATCCTTCTGTACTCCGGCCTGAAATCATGGCCCCATTCGGAAATACAATGTGCCTCGTCAACGGCCACAAATGAAGGATTCAATTTTTTGAAGAAATCAATATTGTCCTCCTTGGCCAGGCTTTCAGGAGCGATATAAAGCATTTTGACCTTGCCTTCGAGCGACTCTCTTTTGACCCGATTGGATTCAGACTTGCTCAGGGTGCTGTTGAGAACCCTGGCATTGATGCCATAGGCGTTGAGGAAGTCCACCTGGTTTTTCATCAATGCGATCAATGGGGAAATAATGAGTGCCGTTCCCTCCATGACGATCGCGGGGAGTTGATAACACAGGGATTTGCCCGCACCTGTGGGCATGATCACCAATGTGTTGTTTTTTTCTAGTACGTTGTTGATAATTTTTTCCTGACCGCCGCGAAACTGATGATAGCCAAAAACCTCGCTTAATGTTTTATGGATATCATACCCAACTTTTACCTCGCTTACCTCCATAATATCACCTTCAAAAAAAGACCGCTAATTTGCGATTTTCTCTCTTCCTTTTTTTATAAATAATTGATTAAAAGCACTTATGATCCTGGCCAAGCCGAAAATGAATTCAATTTTATTCGTTCCTGATTTTCAATTCAAGCCAATGATTGGATACCAAACCTATTCGTAATACTGTTATTCTTTCCGATAGCTTGTTATAAACTAATTTAACGAAAAATTGGAAATCTGATTACATGAATTCGAATTATCTGATCGTAATGGCTGGAGGCGTGGGAAGCAGGTTTTGGCCGTATAGCAGAAAGCAAAAACCCAAGCAATTCCATGATATCCTCGGGATTGGAAAAACCTTGATCCAGGAGACCATCGATCGTTTCGAAGGTGTGATCCCCAGGGAGAATATATTCATAGTCGCCAACAGGAATTACAGGGATCTTATTCTGGAGCAGCTTCCCTCCCTTGATGATTCCAATCTTCTCCTGGAGCCACAGGGAAAAAACACCGCTCCCTGTATAGCCTACGGATCATTAAAGGCCCTGGTGAGAGATCCACAGGCAAGGGTTGTTGTTTGTCCTTCCGATCATGTGATCGGCGATGTGTCCGGATTTATTGATACCGTTAAACTAGCTCTTGAAGAATCTTCATCAGGGGACAAACTGATCACGCTGGGGATCAATCCCAGCCGGCCGGACACCGGTTATGGATATATTCAGTTTGACAACTCCTCTTCAGAACCCGCAAAGAAGGTGCTTCGCTTCACCGAAAAACCAGATCTTGATAATGCCAAAAGATTCATTGAGAGCGGCGATTTTCTCTGGAACTCGGGCATATTTATTTGGCGGGCCTCAAAGATCTTTGAGGAGTTCCAAATGCATCTGCCTGAGCTATATCAACAGTTTAGGAATATTGAGCAGAAAATGGATTCCGAACAAGAGGATAAGGCCATCGATGAGGTCTATGATCGTTGCGAAAACATATCTATTGACTACGGGATCCTCGAACGATCGGCCGATGTCCATGTGATCCCCTCCGATTTCGGATGGAGTGATCTCGGAACCTGGAGGTCTTTGTACGAGATGGTTGAAAAAGATGAACAAGGCAATTATCTATCGGGAGATGTGCGGACCTATGGTGTTTCCAATTCGGTGGTGAAGGTCGAGGATGGAAAGCTCCTGATCGCTCAGGGGGTCGAGGATCTGATCATTATTCAGGAAGGTGATGTCACCATGATCTGCAAAAAGCAGGATGAACAAATGGTGAAGACCTTTGTGGAAGATCTAAAAAAGAACAAAGAAGATTCAAAGTTTACTTAGAGCTCTCTTCTTGACCTGAATACTTCAGAGCAGGCAATCCCGGCGGCCACAGAAACGTTCAGCGACCCAACTCCTGTTTCATCAGACATGGGAATCGCCAAATTCTCATCCGACATTTTGAGTATTTCAGGGCTGACTCCCGTTCCCTCCGAGCCCATGACCAGAGCCACCGGGCCGGAAAAATCATAACCGTAGATCCTTGATGAAGACTTCTCCGTGATTGAGATCAGCCTTAGTCCGGAGTTTTTGACGAATTCCAGGGCCTTGGTCATATGTTCTACGCGACACACAGGAAGGTCCAACAGAGCTCCGGAGGATGACTTTATGGCTTCGGCATTGAGCATGGCTCCACCCTTCAAGGGTGTTAGCAAGGCATGGCAACCAAAGGCCTGGGCCGATCGTGCAATGGCTCCGATATTTCGAATATCTGTGATCGAATCCGCAGCCAGAAGAAATGGATTGACCCCTTTGGAAAAAAGTTCATCAACGATATTTTCCAAAGAGGCATACTGAATGGGAGAGATCATGGCAACCACTCCCTGGTGGTTTTTTTTACCGATGCCCTTGAACTTGACCTTGGGTACAACCGAAACCGGTATCTTCAGCCTCTTTGCTTCTTCCCTGATCTTGCTCAGGCGGGGGCCAAGATTCTCCTTTAAGAGGAAAAGCTTTTCTATTGACTTCCCTGATCTTATTGCTTCATCAAAAGCGTTTATTCCATAAATAAACTGGTCGCTCAAGGATCGAATTTAAGCCCCGGGCTGACTAAAGGCATTTATGGCCTGCTCATATTCCGTGGCCTCATCGGTGTATCCATTCCTTTGAAGTGCAATACGCACCATGTT
>JANQHS010000363.1 GCA_028282565.1 Cytophagales bacterium
AAACAAAAGATCACGCAGCTCAAATCCTCAACTAAGCTTGAGTAACAGGGGGTAGTTTTTCCTTCTTTGGTTAGCTTTGCGACATGGCAGCCATTACCCAGGAAAGACTATCTTACATCAAAAGTTTATCCTCCCAGGTACGGAGGGATATTGTTCGAATGACCAATGGCGCAAGCTCAGGACACCCAGGTGGTTCTCTAGGTTGCGCCGATTTTTTTGCCCTGCTCTATGGAGAAATCCTCGAGATAAATCGAACTTCTTTTTCAAAGGATGGAAAGGGAGAAGATCTATTTTTTCTATCCAACGGTCACATATCCCCAGTTTGGTATTCAACACTGGCAAGGGCAACTGAATATTTCGATCCAAAGGAACTAGCAACATTCAGGAAATTGGATTCCAGATTACAAGGCCATCCAGCAACTGAAGAAGGGCTTCCGGGAATTCGAATTGCGTCGGGTAGTCTCGGGCAAGGATTATCAGTTGCTTGTGGGGCAGCTTTATCCAAAAAGCTTAACAAAGAAACTCAATCAGTTTATGTTTTGATGGGCGATGGTGAGCAACAAGAAGGTCAAATCTGGGAAGCTGCAATGTTTGCAAGTCACAATAAGATCGATAACCTGATAGGAATAATTGACTGGAACAATCGTCAAATAGATGGGGATGTAGACGAAATTCTTGGGCTTACTGATCTGGATAAAAAGTATCAAGCTTTTGGTTGGGAGACCTTGGTTGTTGAAGGAAATAACATAGAAAAGCTACATGATGGCCTGGTTCTTGCAAAATCCAAATTAGGACAAGGAAAGCCGGTCATGCTATTGATGAAAACTGAAATGGGTTTTGGTGTCGATTTTATGATGGGCACTCACAAATGGCACGGTGTTGCCCCTAATGATGAACAACTTAAAGATGCCCTATCTCAACTTGAAGAAACTCTTGGTGATTATTAAGAACTTTTTCCTGGTTCTTCTTTTCCTTGCCTCATTTAGTGGCATTCAAGCACAAAGTTTATCTCCAGAAAATAAGCTTACCCGAATTTTATTCCTTCTTGATGGAAGTGGAAGTATGCTTGCGCGATGGGAAGGCGAATTTAAAATGGATGCCGCTAAAAGGCTATTATCCGAATTGGTCGATGACTTAGAATCGGAAAAGAACCTAGAACTGGGTTTGAGAGTTTATGGACACCAGCATCCAAAAACGGAGAATAATTGCACGGACACTAGACTTGAAGTTGAATTCTCATCTGGTAATCATGAGCAAATCAAAGCAAGACTAAAAGCCATAAAGCCAAAAGGCACCACACCCCTTGCGTACTCCTTAGAAAGATGCGCCAACGATTTTCCAGAAGAGCCTAATGTGCGAAATGTAATCATCATCATTACTGATGGTATTGAATCCTGTCAAGGGGACCCTTGTAAGGTCTCTCTTGCTCTTCAGAAGAAAAACATATTCTTAAAGCCCTTTATCATTGGCTTAGGAATGGATAAGAAATATCAAGATGAATTTTCTTGTTTAGGAACCTTTATTTCGGGCGAGGACGAAGCTTCTTTCAAGTCTGCATTAAAAACAGCCATTAATCAGAGTATTAAGCCTTCGAAGATAGTACTGGAGTTAATGGATGAAGCAGGTAAACCTATTGAAACTGATCTTCCAGTAACATTCTTCAACAATTTCACAGGACAAACTGTAGAAGAAATAATTCATTTCCTTGGACCAGATGGGAAGCCTGATCCTTTAAGTATAGATCCAGTCATTACCTACGATCTTACGATTTCTACAATTCCTTCGATAACCAAGAAGAATTTGCAATTTGTTGGGGGAGAAACCAGAACCATAAAAGTTAAGGCGCCAACTGGATATCTATCTTTTAAATCCGAAGGGTTTAATGCTTATAAAAATCTTGAAGTCCTCATAAGGAAAGCAGGAAAATCTGAGTTTATTAATGTTCAACACTTTAAGCAAAAAGAAAGGTATATAACGGGAAACTATGACATTGAAATTTTGACTTTACCCAGGACTGTTTTCAAAAATGTCAAAATAACCAACCACCAGACAAAAACTCTAACCATTAAGGCTCCGGGAATCCTATCCATACTTGATGGAGGCAAAGGTGTTGGAGCTATTTATAAGATGAGAAAAAATAAGCCTGATGAGTGGATTATGAATTTCTACTCCAAAGGAAATTTTAATTTACAGCCAGGAAGATATAAGGTCGTATTTAGGCCGGAGAAGGCTCAGGGTTCAAGATTTACCTCAGTTAAAACATTCACAATAAGACCACAGGCTTCAACTCAAATAAAATTATACTAGATGGAGACTCTTGTAATGGAAGAAAAGGATACTAGATCGGGATTTGGTGCCGGACTAGCCGAATTGGGCAGAACAAATGATAAGGTAGTTGGGCTTTGTGCCGACCTTACCGGATCACTTAAAATGGATGCTTTCAAAAAGGAGAACCCTGAACGCTTCTTTCAAGCAGGAATTGCTGAAGCCAATATGATTGGTCTTGCTGCAGGATTAGCTATTGGAGGAAAAATCCCTTTTACTGGAACTTTTGCCAATTTTTCAACTGGAAGGGTTTATGATCAAATTAGGCAAAGTATTGCCTATTCTGATCTTAATGTCAAAATCTGTGCATCTCACGCAGGATTGACATTAGGTGAAGACGGAGCTACTCATCAGATTCTTGAAGATCTCGGAATGATGAAGATGCTTCCCAACATGACAGTAATCAATCCATGTGATTATAATCAAACTAAGGCTGCCACAATTGCTATTGCAAATCACCAAGGCCCAGTTTATTTAAGATTTGGGCGACCAAAAGTCCCAAACTTCACCCCTGAAAATCAAAGTTTTGAAATTGGAAAAGGGCTATTACTGAGAGAAGGTGATTCTTTAACTATCGTAGCTACTGGCCACCTTGTTTGGGAAGCCCTAGAAGCAGCAAAAGAATTGGAAAGCAAAGGAATAAATGCCGAAGTCATTAATATCCATACCGTCAAGCCCCTCGATGAGGAAATCATCTTAAAATCTGCTCAAAAAACAAAGGCTGTTATTACTGCTGAAGAACACCAACAAAATGGAGGACTAGGGGAAAGTGTAGCAAGTCTGTTGGCAAGAAAACTTCCAACCCGAATGGCGATGGTTGCAGTTCAGGATTCCTTTGGTGAAAGTGGTACTCCTAGGCAGCTCATGGAAAAGTATGGGATAACAAAGACGGATATAGTCTCTAAAGCTCTTAAGCTAAAGGCTTAAATATCTAAAGCTATTACAAACCTGAAGCCTTGTGTGTCGGCCGAGTTTCCCTCAACCAGTTTGGCACCGGAGGCAGGAAGGGCTTCCCTGAACCAGTCTGGGACAGGCTTCTCGCCCCTAACATTTACTTTAGTTGAGATATAAAAAAACCCAAAGCTTTTTGCAAACTTTGGGGCTTTGTGAGTCGGCCGGGGCTCGAACCCGGGACCCTCTCCTTAAAAGGGAGATGCTCTACCAACTGAGCTACCGACTCTTTTCGAGATTGATTATTTTCGCCCCCGAAAATGAGGCTGCAAATTTAGGTAGGTCAAATGAATATCCAAACCCTGATAAGGTTTTTAGGAATCTCTTTGTTGATAAATGTTTCCGTTCAGGGAAAAACCCTGGAAGAAGCTGATTCTCTGTACGCAATTCATGAGTATACATCAGCCTTCAGCATCTATGATTCGCTATTCACCTCTGGATTTGCATCCGAAAGCATGATCCTTAAAATGGGCTTGATCGCCGAAGGCTCGGGTAATTACCCGGGAGCCCTCTTTTACCTGAGTTTTTATGAAAAGACCTATGGAGGTGATGCGGTTGAAAAAAAGATCTCGGAAATCGCCGAAGAGCATGATCTGGAAGGCTACAATGTCGACGACATTCAGTTCTTGAGAAAGACCTTCTTTGATTATTTTGAATGGATCCTGGCGGTTCTGTTTCTGTTTTCAGCCTTATTGGCAGTATTGATCGTTGTGAACTCAATCAGAAGGAAGCCAAAAGCATGGTCCTCCCTTCTACTTATGCTTACACTGGGAACAGGCATTTATGTCCTGAGCTTCTATGAGAGATCACAGGCCCATCCGGGTATCATTATGGCACCCAAAGGTTACCTGATGGAAGGGCCCTCAGCAGGCTCAGAGGTCATGGAGCCGGTTGCCCCGGGAGAGAAGGTTTATATTCTGGGAAAAACCGATTATTGGCTCAGGGTTGAGCGCTCGGGAGTTGAGGGATACCTGCGAGAGAACCAGGTTTGGGAGCTGAAGTGAATTAAAGGGGAGAATCCTTCTCCTTTCTGAAATGCGCCAGAACCTTGCTGTCCATCCAGGAAGGGAATAGTTTGTTCATGAACACTGTGAGTCTTCCCTGGGTGGTGAGCGTAAGGATCTTCTTCCGTTTTTTTACCGCCAGGTATATATGATTCGCTACCTCTTCCGCCGACATGATCTTGCCCTCTTCCAAGGGGGATTTTCCCTGGGAACTTCCATCAGCAAGGAGAGCCGATTTCCTGATATTCGATGATGTAAAACCCGGACAGGCGATAAGCACATGGACATTCCTTGGAATCAGCTCTGTTCTCAAGGATTCAAGAAAACCCTGCATTCCGAATTTGGATGCAGAATAACCTGTTCGCCCGGGAAGTCCTCTGTAACCTGCAATCGAGGAAATGCCAACAACCGATCCTTTTGACTTCAGGATCATGGGTAAGAATGCCTTTGTGGTGTAAACAGTGCCCATGAGATTAATATCGATAAGCTTCTTGATCACTTCAGGGTCAAGATCCACAAACAATGCTCTCATGGATATCCCGGCATTATTGATCAGCACGTCTGTCCTTCCATATTTGTCCGAAACCTCTTTTTCAAAGGCTTCAACCTCACCCGGGACAGATACATCCGCAGCAACACCCAATGCTTGAATTCCTGAATCCCGAAGCTCGGACTCTACTTCTGATATTCTTTGCCGGTCACGTCCTGAAAAGGCAATGGCAAACCCATTCTTTCCAAACTCGAATGCCAATGCTCTTCCTATTCCTGAACTTGCGCCGGTAATTACACATACGGGTTTATCCATGACTTCCCTTAAACATAAGAACGAAGGAACTAATGATAATGCTCAAATCACTCCAAAAGGTTCTTTTACGTATGTAATCCAGATTGATCTCAAGCTTTTCAGGCATCAAATGATCTATATAGTATTGCGTTGGATCTTTCTTCGCCTCCAGAAGCTCATTTTCGTTTCGGTATTTCAATGATGCCGGGTCTGTTATGCCAGGTTTTACGGAAAGCACTTCCATTTGCTCCGAAGTATACAATCGAACAAATCTTGGAACCTCCGGTCTCGGGCCCACAAAACTCATCTGGCCGGCAAAAACATTTATCAGCTGTGGTAATTCATCCAACTTATAGTTTCTCAGTACCCTACCTACATTCGTTATTCTTGAATCGGACTTTCCCACGGTAAGGAATCCTCCCTTTTCGGAATCCACCCTCATGGTTCGGAACTTGATGAGCTTGAATTCCTTCGCACCCTTCCCTACTCTGAGCTGTTTGAAGAATACCGGCCCTCGTGAATCCATGATGATCAAGATAGATATGATGGCAAATACCGGAAGGAAAACAACCAGTGAAATAAAGGAAACCAGAAGATCGAAAATGGACTTGATCAGGACAAGACTTTTAATACAGCAGCCTCAATATGCTCCAGAACATATTCCTGATCTTCCCTTGTAAGCCCAGGGTAAATCGGAAGGGAGATCATTGACTGGTAGAGCTGATCGGCCACAGGATAATCCTCAATTCTGAATCCCATTTCCCTGAAGAGACTTAGTCGGGGCAAGGGAATAAAATGGACATTACTTGCAATACCCTTTTCTGTTAGTTGATCGACTATTTGATCCCTTTGAGATTCTTTGAAGTCCTTAAGACGCAAGGGATAAAGATGGTATGAAGGGGTCCCATTTTTCCAGATATCCTCAGGAGTAATGGTCCACACTTTACCCCTGAAAAAATCCAGATAACGCTGGAATATCTCTTTCCGCATAGAGAGAATATGATCATACTCATTAAGTTGAGCAAGGCCTATGGCGGCAAGAACATCTGGCAGGTTTATTTTCAATCCTGGCAGAACGATATCGTATTTCCAATTCCCTCCTTGTGACTTCTCCAGGGCATTCTTGGTTTGGCCATTCAGGGTCATCAGCTTAAACCACCTATGCGTTTCCTGCTTATCAAAATCATCCGGAAGGTTCAGTACTATCGCCCCGCCCTCTGCGGTGGTCAGGTTCTTAACCGCATGAAACGAGAAAACGGAGATATCCGCCATTTTTCCTGCATCGACCCCGTTCCTTTCGGCCCCGATCGAGTGAGCCGCATCCGCCATGATCAATGGTCTGCCGAGCCTTTGCTGGTTCTCACCGCGCATCTCAAAATTGATCCCGCTCTCCTCCACCAACTGGTAGATGGGTTTGTAATCCGCCGGCCAGCCTCCATAATCCACACCCATGATCGCCTTGGTCTTTGGAGTTAAAGCTTTTCGGATCTCTTCAGGATCGATGGAAAAATCATCCATTACGTCCACGATCACCGGACGTCCTCCGGCATGGATCACGGCCAAGGCGCTTGCAGCATAAGTATATGCAGGCACAATAACCTCATCATCTTCTTTTAGATTCAGCCATTTCAAGGTCAGGATAGCTCCGGAGGTCCATGAATTCACAGGTATCACTTCCTTTATCCCAAGTCTCAAGGCAAGCGCTTCCTCAAAGGCCTTTACCTTTGGGCCGGTGGTGATCCACCCTGACTCCAGCGTTTGGTTTACCTCATCGATTACACTTTGACTTATAAAGGGAGGTGAGAATGGGATCTTTTTCAAGCTATTCTTTTTTGCATACCTACTGATTTTCCATCATTAGAAAAAATCTCCCAGCCACTTTTCTTATAGGCTCCTATGGCCTTGCCATTATCGGCCTTCACCGTAAGCTTCATCAGATGAATGTCCATTTCCTTAGTTCGTCGTTCAAACTCCAACAACAATTTCTGACCTATACCCTGGCCTTGAAATTCGGGGTCAACGCCAATTACAACCAAACCGGTATGTGGGGCTGCAGTTTCCTGATCCGGCCGTGATTTCACTTCAGGGGGAACAATTCTGTACCAGATATTTCGAAAAACAAATCGGTATTTTCGGAACATCTCACGGTGAAAGAGTAACCAGGGGCGCTGTATAAAGGCTAGAACTGCCGCCTCAAAACTATGCTGGGCCATAGAACTTGCGGAGCCAAATGGGAGTTTTCCATTTACCACTATTCCACCACAATAACCTTTCGTTCCTTCATCGCTCTGCTCCATAAAAATGAAGCCATATGGAGAATCCAGGTACCAACTCAACATGGACTGAAGATATCTCAGGCCCATAGCACTTGACAGGGAGGAAGTAAATGATCTTTTATGGCAAAATGCCACCGATGCGAGATCCGAAGGATTGACTTGCCTGATCATTTCAAAATCGAAACAATTTTTTCGATCACCCTTTCAGCGGTCTTTCCATCCCAATGCTTCGGGATCCTCCCTTGTTTCCAATTCCCCTTCGCCATGGTTCTCACATATTCCTGCACCCTGTCCCATTCTTGTCCGACCAAAACATTGGTACCTATCTCTACCGTTTCCGGTCTTTCCGTAGTACTTCTTAAGGTCAAGCATGGAACTCCGAGGTATGTGGTTTCCTCCTGAATTCCCCCGCTATCGGTCACAACACCAAGCGAATTCTTGACCAGATATAAAAACTGGTTATAACCCAATGGGTTCAAGAACTCAATATCCGGGAGATCTTTGATCCTATCCAGTGATTTTTTGGTTCTCGGGTGTACCGGAAATACCAAGGGCACTTCTCCGGCGCCTCGAACTATTTCGTTTAGCAATTTCTCAAGCTTCATAGGATCATCCACATTTGTAGGCCTGTGAAGGGTCAGTAGCAGAAAATCCCTTTTGGCATTTCGAAATTCAGGTGCATTAAAATGTTCCTGTTGAAATACCAGAGTATCGATCATGGTATTGCCTACCAAAAATATCTTTGACGGGTCAACACCCTCGGCAACAAGATTTTCCCCCGCTGAGGTGGTTGTGGTAAAGAAGAAATCCGAAATGGAATCGGTGACCTTGCGATTGATCTCTTCCGGCATGCCCAAATCTCCGGATCGGATACCTCCTTCTACATGAGCTACCAGGATTCCTAACTTTTTTGCCACGATCGAGCAAGCAAGCGTGGAATTCACATCGCCCACGACAACCAAAATATCCGGGGTGTGATTGAGGAGATCTTTCTCAATCCCTAGCATTATCTGGGCTGTCTGCTCCGCATGGGAGCCGGATCCGGCCTCAAGATTTATACCTGGTTCCGGAATCCCGAGATCCGAGAAAAAAGAAGCAGACAAGGCAGGGTCATAATGTTGACCCGTATGTACCAATCTGTAATTGATATCCAACCCCTCTTCCTTCCTTTTTTCCAGCTCCCGTATTATAGGAGCTATTTTCATGAAATTTGGCCTTGCGCCAGCGATGAGCGTCAGCTTCATGATGCTATTTTATTTATTTCGTTCACCAAGTTCTTCAGGATAGTCTCCCGATTGAATTTTTCCCTGGAGTTTTGAATTCCATTTTGCGCAAACCTATTAAGATCAGGAGAATCTCGGACCGATCTCAGACATTCGGTTAACTCTTGGAATTTTCCCGGCTCAACGACCCAGCCCAGATCATTATCTCTTACAATGGTTGCCCCCTCACCACTTCCGAAAAATATTATTGGAAGGCCGGCAGCCATTGCCTCATATACCTTAGAGGGAACAGCTCCATGTATGTTTTTCACAAGGGGCACCAGATAAACATCGTATTCGTTTAAGATCTCCGGGATCTCTTCCCTTGTCACTGTGCCATGGAAAAAAACCCCCTCGGCGTCTTTGATCAGGGATTCGATTCTTTCCATTTCTGCTCCGCCACCATAAATATGGAATTCCATTCCCAACTTTGAAAAATCAACATTCTCGATTATCGCTGCTATTCCCTGGGCAACACCGAACAATCCGGCATAGACTATCCTGATCTTCTGATCCATACTCCCTGAGTGCTGTTTCCTGTTTTTGAATCTGGATGGATCAACTCCGTTTCTAAACAGGTATGTCCTGACCTGGTTTTTTTGAATATGTTTTACGATCTCTTCACTTTGGCCTGTGACAAGCACTGCCTTTCGGTAGATTAACCTCTCCAGGCTTTCAAGTCTTTGATAGAACCATCCATCCGAAATGGCACCCAGTTCCTTGGCTGTCAATGGCCAAAGATCAGAAACGTTGAACCAGAATTTTGATCGTATCCATCCGGAAAAATGATAGCCGAAATATCCCACCAGCAATGGAGGGCTCTCCACAAAACAAACATCGGGTTGAAACTTCCTGGCCCTTCTCAAGAAAGTGAACATCGAAAGACCAAATGAGATCATTGAGATAATTCTGGGAATAGTGCTCTTTGAGTTTGAGGCATAGATCCATGACCTCCAAATCCCAATCTTGTTGCTTTGCTCAACAGATGTCCATTTACCCCTGTAATCTTCGAATATTCTTCCCTTTGGGTAGTTTGGCATAGCCGTCAGCACCCGAACATCCCAACCTCTTCCGACAAATGCATTTGCCATTTCCAGCAGTCGGTTCTGGGGAGCCCCCATTTCCGGAAAGAAGTATTGGGAAACGATCAGAAGCTTTTTGCCGTCTCCACTCATCGCCTCAAAAAATTCCTTGCATAAATGACAAAATCCTTTGGCCCAAAAAACTGAACGCGCTTCACAATCCTTCGAATCAAGCCACCCATCTGCCCAGGAAACACTTTTAGGAGATGAGATTTGAATTTTCCATTTCCTATCAACTCATAGCCTGATCTCTGAAGATCATCGCCAAACAGATACTCAACAAGATCAAGTTCCTGTCCAGAAAGAATTTCTTTCCAATCATCGGTCGAAGAACTGTAGATCCCTGAACCCTTTTCCTTGGCTAGCGATGCTGGGTTGGAAAAGGAAATATTCAACATGTTCGACTCAAATCCTATTCCCAGGAATAAGCAGATCTCCTTTATCAGCAATTCGGGTTTTTGCACCAAATTCTCATAACTCAGGAGCAATACCCTTTCCTGATTTTCTTTGGTTGCAATATTGGCACTTCGAACGGCCTTCTTCCAGGAATAACCATCACTCAAAATATTATAGTCCTTTTCAAGCTTTTTTGAAGAGATCTGAGCTTCGGAATATCTGTTCAAATCGACAGTATTGGTCCGGATCTTTTTGGATGCCAGTATGCCTCTAAGATCCCTTTGTATAAGAATGATCTTGGATTTTGGGATCTTCTCAAGTATTAGGTCAGCATGGAAAACATTGGTAGGGGTCTTTTCAAGAACTACGGACTCGCCCGCTTCAAGTAAGGATCTGCCGCCCCTGATAAACACCTCATGAGGACCACTGAACGGTACATTGGAATTATCTCCCCTAAACTCTGCCAATTCAGGCTCGTCGGTAAAACGAAAAACCTCTTTCCACCAATTTCTTATCGCAGCCTCTGAGCTCGGCGGATTCTGATCCCACTTCTTTTTAAGAAAGTCATGGTAATCAAAGAACTTCGATTCCCCGCTTATCCCTCTAACTCCGGAATGACTTCCAAGGATCTTTGCCAGAAGAGAGGTGCCGGAATGCATATACCCTCCAACAAAAACAAAATCCAGCGGCATTAAAAGGATGATTCTTTTCGGATAAGATTATTCTGAATTATCTGGGGTTTACCTGAAGAGGTTGCAGGTATATTCTCAACTTCTACAAATTCAATCTTCATATTCCCCTCCATTTTTTCCAGAATCTCTTTCCGGATGTTTTCCAGCACGGTGGTATCAAATCCCTTATCTGGAATTACCTCGATAAGTATACCTTCCAAATCATTTTGAATTACTCGAAACTGCCTTACTTGTGGATAGAATTCAAATATCCCGGTAAAAAAATGTACGATGAGAATTTTACCTTGCTTGGTTTTAATAATATCGGTATCTCGACCCACGACACGTTCAAGCAGCGGGTACTTCATTTTCCGATGCTCGGGATACTTTTCCCTTGGAAGCTTAACAGCAAGATCTCCATTCTTGTACCTGATCAGTGGCATTGAGAAATGATCCAAGCTAGTGACGACAACATTCCCAAGTTCTCCATCAGGAACATGCTTTCCTTCATCATCGAGTATTTCCAAATGAATATGAGGAGACATGATATAATAATAATCCAAATCCGCTTGAGCTGCGATCATTAGTCCCTCATTACATGCGTAGGCATCGTAGACTTTTGTGCTAAAAGTTTTCTCTATACTTTTTCGATAATGGGGAAACATTTTGTCTCCCCAACTAAATACGGATTCAAAGGACAAAGAAATCCCGTTTCGGGCAGCCACCTCTGAAAAAACGAAAAGCGAAGACGCAAATCCTCCAAAGAAATCTTTCCGAGTGGGCACGAATTTCCTTAATCCCTTCAAAACATCATCTTCCGAGAGACCAAACGCAGCATGATAATCCGTCTTGAAGAGTAGATCCTTCACGGATTTCAAAACACCTCTGTTAGGTGTAATACCCGTTTGCAAAATATGATCCCCCATTTCATATCCTCCCCACTCCCACCAATTGATCAATATGGCCCTAACCAAAGATTCTTCCCTCGAAGACAAATAAACTTTTCCCTGGATTCCCGAAGAGCCGCTACTATAATATTCTTTCAGATTTCCGGAAGAAGGATCAACCAGGGCTTCAAGATTTTTCCTGACCGATAGTTTGTCAAAAACGGGAAATTCTTCAAGGGATGGTTTATTGGAAGGTTCAATATTTTTAAAGTAGTCCCGATAGAAAGGTATTGTCTTTCGAGTATGCTCAAGAATTGTATGAAGCTTATCCTGATGTAGCTTCTCCAATTCATGCTCAGAGAGCTTATTCAACCTTCGATATTCATTCAGATACCCGATAAACCGTGTACCCAGCAATAGATCTCCAGCCCGGAGAATCAGGTTCTCTAATAGGAAATTATAAAGGTTCAATTCAAAAAGAAGGGTTGAATTAAGTCAACCCACTCGCGCTTTACATTTTGCCACGAAAACTTCTCAACATCGTTTCTAGCATTTATAGCCAGTTTTCTTGACAGTTCAGGATCATTCTTCAGTTTTTGACTGAGAAGATTAAGCCGTTCTCGATCTCCGGGATCAAAAAGCAATCCTGTTTCTCCATCTCTTATTAAGTATGGGATACCCCCAACATTGGTACTTATCACCGGAAGTCCTAGTGCCATGGCTTCAATCAGGCTTATTGGAGTGTTATCAATATTGGTGGTATTAATAAAGAGATCACAACTTTTTGCCAATTCAATGATCTGAGGTTTTTTCAAGAATCCGGTAAGCTGAATATGTGTTTGAAGTCCCTTCTCTTCGATCATTTGCCTGATGTCATCCAGCGTACCGTCTTTGTCCGGCCCCACCATGGTCAGGTGACATTCTATTCCTTGCGACTTTAAATCTGCAATGAGCTGAACGGCTAATTTCGGATTATATATTTTGTGAAACGAACGCACCCATAAAAATCGATTCCGGTTCTCACCGGTTTCTTTGAAAGCATAATTTTCCAACAAAATATGATTTGGTATGAAAACCCGATTTTGAAATTTTTCAAAATTGGAAAACATGTACATGGATGGTGCAACAAGTGTTGCTGCACGATCAAAAAAACGAATCACCGACCGACTCGGATTACTTAATCTTTTTGGCAATCCACCTCCCCTTAAGATCAATATATATGGAATTCCAAATAGCCTGCTCAAATAACCCAGGTAAAATGCATAATTGAAAGCCAAACTGCTATATACATCGATCAGTATCACTGAGGTTCTGCGAGCATTTCGAATCATGCCAAAAAACATATCTAATGCTCTTACCACTGGATTGGCGGCATCAGAATACCTTTTCATGGGGAAAATCTTATCAAGCTCATCTCCCAGATAATCTATCCCCGTAGGATTGCCCTTTCGCCTGCCTAGTTTATTTCCAAAGTATAAAAGCAAGTATCAAGATTTTAGATCATAGTATTCAGCCAACAATTCATGATCTGCTCTTTGCCTTCCATCCTTTTGAAATGTCATGCATATACCTTTGGGATTTGTCCACTCACGAATAGAGTTTTTTGGATAAAACCCATCGGTATACTTGAAAACCCAGAAAAGAAATCGATTAATGGCGAAGGCCAGGCGTCTTGCATATTTATTCGAAAACCAATTTACAGTCCAGGCATGAAGTGTAACCGCAACCAGGCTTCCGTTTCCCTCTGATACTTCGTGTCTGACAAGTTTACTTAGTGGAAACATACTTCTCAAACCGGTGAACGTAAACCTGAAAAAATCATAGGGCATGGAATGCCAATTGAACCCCATAGGAACATCAATTTGAGACATACCGTCAATCTTCAATACTCTCTCGATCTCGTTGGCCACCTCCCATGGCCTAATGGTATGCTCCAGAACCTGCCCGGCAATGACCAGATCAATCGTTTGATCCTTGAAGGGTATGTCATGGGCATCAAATACCACATCAGGTCCAAATTGCCCGTGAACATCGGAAGCAATGACTTCCGACTCCGGAAAAAAGTCTTTGTAATACTGAATTTTATCACCGGCACCTATGACCAGAACCACTTCAAAATCAAAGTTATCCCTCAAAAACGCATACCTTTTTCCCAGTGTATAGTCAACCGTTAAGGAGGGCAGCAACTTTTGTCTTATATAGTTCTTAGGATTGTTCAGATCCCTGTAGGATTGATTCTGGGTGCTGGCTTCTTGCCCCTTTAACTGATCCATATCGAAAAGAGAGCTTTTCGATGGAGGAAAAACTGGAATCCTCTTCTGCGATGGCCCGATCAAAAAGTCCTGAGGAGCTTTATTCCGGATTCTTTCAAGTACTGGGTTGATATCTCTTGACATCACATTTTAATATTGGCGTTGAGGCGAGTTTTTTCAAACCAGCACAGGGTCGAAAACAGGATCAATATTCTTTGATAAACCGATGCGCGGCTGATCATTTTTTGATTGCGGTTTTTCAACTGCAAAAAGAGATTATCGATGTAATCCTTCTTCAAAAATTCGTTCAAAACGTTGTCTCCATCTTGAATTCTCATATGAATATCATCAAAATCCTTCTCGCTTAACCATTGATCAACAGGAATTGAAAAACCCGATTTGGGCAAATTGGAAATGCTCTTTGGGTATATTTTGCTGTGTATGCTCCTCAGTATTTTTTTCTTTTTGCTGAATGAGGCTTTCTCGGAGAAGGGAATTCTCACAGCGTATTTTGCCAGATCTTCGTCCAAAAAAGGAACACGATATTCAAGACTATTGAGCATAGACATCATATCGGTCTTCCTAAGGTAATCGCTTCTTAATCTGACCTTGGTATATGCATCCTGAAAAAGGACCTCAGCGGGCAAATTCGCATAACCCAGCCGCTCTCCAACCTTCTCAAGATACTCGTTCCGTTTTTGAGACACCTCATTATCCTTGTAGATCTCTTCGTGAAGTGAGACCCAGCTTTGCCACTCAACCCATTTCAGAAAATCCTGCTCGAAAGCCATTATGCCTTTGATTCTATTAAACTTTCGAGATAGCTCCGGGTGAGGTAATGCTCCGGATAAAAAGGAGGAGCCCAAAAGTGATAGTCTCCTGGGAAACCTACTTTGAAGGACCAAAGAATAAAGTCCCAGATATCCTCCAAACAACTCATCACCTCCATCACCCCCAATAAGAACCTTTGAGGATTTTGAACACACCCTGGACAACAAATAAAATGGGATAAGCGAGCTGTCAGCATAGGGCTGGTCAAAGTGGGTCAATATGTTTTCCAGAACTTCAACATTGCCTATATCGCTCTCTACCGGAAAGGTATTAAGCTTGGTGTTCAGGTGTGCGGAAATCGCCTTGGCCACTTCTGACTCATCATATTCATGATCAGCAAATTTCACATTGATCCCTTCTACCGAAGAACTCGAAAACTCTTGCGCAAAAGCCAGAACCAGAGAACTATCAATCCCACCGCTTAGCGCAATATGAAAACCGACATCGGATATAAGGCTTCTTTTTACAGCAACCTTGAGGAGTTCTTCAGAATGTTTTATGGTGTCGGATTTCTGATCAGGCCTATCCGCTCCAAACTGGAAATCAAATATTCTGGTCCTGATCAATTCCTCCCTTTCTACCACATATTCATAGCAAAAACCGGGATCGATAGATTTAATCGAGGTGTAAACTGTGTCCGGCTCTATGATATAGCCTAAATGAAAATATGCGAGTAACGCATCATAGTGGATCTCCGAAGAAACTATGGGAAGGAGAGATTTGATCTCACTGGAAAATGCCAAAACCCCATCTTTCCATGAGAAGTACAAGGGCTTGACCCCGAAAGGATCACGCATCATGATCAACCTTGATCCATTGCTCCTATCCAGAATAGCGAAACTGTATATCCCCCTAATCTCTTTAAGGAATTCCTTTCCAAACCTCATATACCCGGACAGGAGGGTTCTTGAGTCAGAGCTTGATCTGATCTCAGGATATTTCCTGCCCAATTCCCGGTAATTATAGATCTCTCCATTAAAGACGAGCATGAAGTTCTCATCCTCTGATAGCATTGGTTGATTTGCTTCTGGACTGAGATCAATAATACTCAACCTTCTATGCCCCAAATACCATTGGTCATCGCTGAAATGTCCCGCATGATCGGGACCGCGATGGGCCAATAGATCCCTGCATTTGTTCAGAGAATCAACACTGAACTGATCCTTGAGCCGGGGATGGTGCACCCCTATAATTCCACACATCGGACAGGTAGCTTAATAAGCGTCGAAGGCATTGATGTTTTTCAAGAATTCCGGGAAACCCATGGTTTTGGGGGTGAGCAGAACATGGTATCTCACTCGATCCCGGACAGGGCTATCGTAAGTAACCTGATCCTTGGTATCAAGATCCCAGACTTCGTAATCATAAGGTTGCAAAATATCCAACAGCTTCGAGCTGCCTGATCTTAACAGATCCTCATTAAAAGCATGCATTTCGATCAGGAATTTTGTTGTTCCACTCCCAAGAATGGAATGAGCACCTTGCAACGCCTCATATTCGGCACCCTCAATATCCATTTTCACGAGATCAGGCATTATACCTAATTGGTTGACAATATCATCCAGTGCAATCGACGTCACAGTAGAGTATTGATTGTTCCTTTTTGCCGTATTTGCCTGCTCTGAAAACCGACTTCCCGCAGCATCACCAAAAAAACTCCAGAAGGTTATTTCCTCTCCGGAGCTTTGCGATGCAAAACCGGGAAAGATCCGAACGTTCTTGATCAATCTATTCTTAATCAGGTTTTCAGTGGCTACGGAAAGAGAAACAGGGTCCGGTTCTACGAGAACCAAATTGGCATCTTTATTTGCCGCAAGTATCAATAATGTGCTTTGTCCTGTATTGACCCCGACATCAAAAATTTGATTAGACCTTCTTGAAAGCTCAACCAGCCAGGCGGAATCCTCCTGCGGAGTCTTATAGGCACTGCCCCTGAGAACAAGAAAATCCTGATCAAGAATTTGCACATTTTCCGTGGCCCGACGAGTGAAACCCAGTTTTTTAAACAGGAGTAATTTAACCCTCTCTTTAGCGCTCCTTATCAAATTCATTTATACTCATTTTTGATTCCAATTCCTTTAACCAGATCGGTCGAAGTTTCTCCCAAAACCGGTCATAAGTCAATTGCCTGGAATTTTGAATCGCATTTTTTGAAATACCTTCAAGATCAAGGTTCTCTGTGCCTATTGACCTCATAATCTCATTTAAGGAAGAAGAGTCCAGTTCTTCCAGCAAAAAACCGTTTTGCCCATTTTCAATAAACTGCGGCAAGCTAGAAATTTTTGACACAATGGGAATTACCCCAAGAGCCCCCGCCTCTCCTACCACCTTGGGAAATCCTTCAGAATAGGAAGGGAGCAACAGAAAATGGCATTCCTGAAAAACCTCAAAAAGCTTCTCTCTTGACATCTGTCCATGAATAATGAACTTCATATCCAGTTGGGTGCCGGTTTCCTCAATTGTACGCATCAACGGTCCGGTTCCTATCCAAACCATAGATTCAACCAGATCCGAAACCCCATTTTCTTTCAATGAGTCCAAAATAATATTAACCCCTTTCTTCTCTTCCAATCTTCCCACAAAGCAAAACCGATAACCTTCCCCTGCGGAAAAGCTCTTATGCGACCTGGCGGCAAATTCTTCATTATACATACAGGGATTCCAGAATGCATGAATATGTTTCGGCTGATCGGGCCAATTTCCGTTCACGGTAGCAATACCATCCCTCAACTTCAGGATCAGTCTTTTCTGGTACAAGTAGGATGTAGGTACCGGATTCACCCAATTGCCCGCATATTTAACCCATAAGGGTTTTTTGAAGCCGAACAATGAATTAAGAAAAAGGAAAATCATTCCCGGAACCGAAGGCGATCTTACACCTATTGCGGTAGACTTCCTTGTCTCCCGCCAAATCATCCAAAAGTATCTGGGGAGTTTGAGTGCCAGGAATATTTTCGCGATCATCCCTTTTCCTCCGGCCGCCGCCAATGGAACAATAGTCAGATTTTCCGATGTGATCGGTTTTGCAATTTTTTCAGGAGTATCTCCTTTGGCAAAAACGATCCACCGAACATGCTCAAAGGAATTGGAGATAAACTCAATTTCCCTGACCGTGGGCCCATGGCCATACCATTGGCCATTTTTTAGCCAAAAATCCGTATCAGATACAATTAATAACCTAGGGCTTGATGATATATCTGAAGACATTCTTCATAGTACTTTTCTTCAGAATAATTTTTCCGGTAGAAATCCTGAATTTGATCTTTATGGGCGTCTACAGGAGCGGACATCATTCTGGTGAATCCATCTTTCCAGGAACTCAGCTCTAGATCCCCGATGTAAAAGTCTCTTAAAGATCCGGCCAGAAGCTGAGTCATTTCCCCGGCATTAAAGAACAGAAACGGAACTCCTTCCGCCAGGTATTCCAGGATAACCAATGGATACACTTCAGTCCTGCTTGTGTGGATGGCAAAATGATACCGAGGCAACACGGACTGAATGTTTGTTTCGGTCGTAATAATTCTGACCTGATCTCCCAATCCCGAAGAGGAAATCAATTCTGCAATTTTTTGGTAGTAGTCCTTATCAACTATTTGTCCATATATATCCAATTGAATGCCCTGATCTGCAAATTCTCCGATAAGGTTTATGGCCAATTCCATATTCTTTTCGAACCTAAAATTAGATACAAGAGCAATCCTTCCTTGCTCCTTTTTTATGCCACTTTTAGGGAAGGATTTTACATAATTGCCCAGATAAAAAACCTCGGTCGGATTTTTTCCCGTTTTAGCCAAAATCGATTCGATCAAGGTGCTACGCCCACCTATGTAGAAATTCCTTTGGATGCCTAACCGTAGAAAAAAGCCAATCTTGTGGCTCAATTCGATCAATCCGTATTGGTCATGAAAGAAGAATCTTGACGAAGAGGGAACAAGCCCGAAAAGCTGAGACAAAAAAGCATATCTCAATGTATGCCCCATGTGCAAATGGATGACATCAAACTTTTTAAAGATCCCGGCCATTTTCAGGAGCTTTAACGGATTGAATTTCCACTCTCGATGAAGCGAGATCAGCTCAATTCCAGGCTGAATATATTTTTCAAACTCCCCTCCATCCTCATATACCATGATCGAAACCTGATGACTCCTTTGCACAAAAACCGAAGACAATACCAACGCTGTTTTCTCTGCTCCACCGGCATCCAGTTTTGCAACCACATGCAGTATTTTCAGTTTTTGCTTTTTAGCTCCGCCCATTAGATAATTCTAATGTCCAATTGACTCTCTCCTTAAAAACATTAAGGCCCAGCAAAAATCTAAATCCAGTCCATAATCCCTTGCTGTAACCTTTATACTTCGCCCACGAAGATCTTGAGGGTCGAAAAAGAACACCGATCAAAGAAGAAAACAACATGAAAGAGTTGTGAAGAAAAAAAGCCATGCTTCCCTTTAACCTGCTCTTATTCATTATTTGGCAGATCTTTTGATTAAGTAAAAGTCGTGAGAATACTATTCTGGAATAAAACTGTAACGGTCCGCCACCATAAGTACTGCCCGTATTAGGATGACTTACCAACTCTTCAGGGATACGGTAGAGCTGGCCAAAATTCAACATTCCGAGGCTGAGATATTTATCCTCCCCTCCTCCCAATCTATTGGTAAAACTATCCAATAGACAATAATCAAATTTTGTAAAAGATTTTAGAAACTCATTTCTCCTGAAGACCATGAAAGGGCCCTTGAAATACTCAACCCTGTTGTCCTGGGGTTGATCCGGGTTCACAATTCCATTGAAGGAAATCTGACCCGGTTTTATTCGATTGGTCAAAACCCGACTCAAAAAACTGCCGAACGCCTTAGGCAAACCTCCAGGCAAATTTGAATATCCGTCATGCCAGTATTTAATAAAAGAAGATACCCCTACTGAGTTTTTTATTTGGAGAAAAGATCTAACCTTGCCAAACAAGTCCTTGTCGAGAATACGTACGTCATCATCAAAAAAAGAGATCACGTCTGAGCCAGAGTTCATGGCACCCAAAATTCTTTGAAACGGTTGGTTTCCCAGTTTTGAGCTCAGGCGTATGAACTTGGGACCATATCGGTCCACTAGCTTTTGATTTTCCGAGGAATGTACCGGATCGTTTGATGAGTCCACAACGATCACTTGATCAAGATCATCAACCAGCTCAGAAAGATCATGCAGCAAATTGGAAAGCAGATGACTGCGATTATAGGTGCAAATTATAACGTCTAATGTCATTTTTGGGTAAGTATATTATTGCACTCGCAACACCAATGAGAAACCAGGCAAAAACATTCACGACAGCAGTCACAAAATAAAAATGAATGCTCATGCAGATAATGCCGATGAAAACCGGTTTAAAAAAGGATGATATCCGATCGAAGTAGAGCAAGAAGAAAAGTACTATTGACCCCATAATTAGAACAAAAGGAACAGCCAAAAACAACCCTCCTTCAGCAATGATGTTTATATAGCTATTATGAGAACTAATTGAGTTAATATCATCCTTGGTCACCACATATTTTGCACCTTCAAAATCACCTATGAAGTCAACCTCCGAAACCACAAAGTTATTCAGACCTATACCCGTATACATGTTTTCTTGAAAAAGGATTAAACCCTTTTCAACCATAGCCTGACGGATTAAATAAGATCGGTCTTCCATAAAAACCAAGTCAGAATGATAGATCAGATTATAGGTTCCCTCGTTTAGGTTGCGAATGAGGTCACCTACCATTTCAATTTGCAAGAAGTATGGTCCAAAAATTAACATCGCAAGAAGTAATACAATAGCCCTTCCGATTTTCAACTTATCAATAAAAAGTACTGAAAACCCACCGAAAGTCACCAATACGGCTCCAGCACGACTATCACTGAGAAAGGCTGCAAGAACATAAAGAATTGCCAGGATTATGGCTTTTCTTCGTCCATAGTATTGCTTAAAAAAATAGACGCTTACCGGTGTAAAGCAAACCAGTAAAAAGGAAAAACCGTTTTGCGTGAACATTTTGAATATCGGGATCTGAAGCAATCCAATATGTTGTAAAAAATAGTAGTACAGAATAGAGAAGGACAGACCAAGGAAAATAGCTCGATAAATAATGAAGTAGTTCAATCTCGCTCTAACGGCGATCAAGAAAGTTACGAGAATAGACCAATAAATATAATTTGGAAGTACGGCCAACCCTCTTTCCAAGGCTAGTCCAAAAGGATCTTCAGGAATATTTGCTATTGAAATAATCGCACCAATCCCGAAGGCAATCGCATAAAATTGTATAGGTTTAGAAAGAAATGATCCTAGCCCTATACCACGTATATAACCGAAGAAAAGTAAGGGAAATATGAAAAATGAAATATTGAAAACGATAATAAGAAAAGGGCATGCCATGAAAAAGGCATACCACATTAATCTCTTCTCGTTAATAGATAAACTCGAATAGATCAACCTCATTCTATTACTACCTGCCATTCTCAAGCTCCGACTTCTTTAAGCAGTAACTATAAAAATCAATATTCTTCTTAACGATCGCCTCCGGGGAATAATAGCGATGCGCGGCGTCAGAAGCCGCTTCCCTTACCTTTTCCACCAAATCAGGGTTGCCGACCACTTCGCGAATTCTTTCAGATACTTCCCTAGGATTATTAAAATCAACGAAAAATCCATTATACCCATCCTTTAGAATTTCCGTGATTCCGCCAACTTTGTTGGAAAAAACCATTAGACCACAAGACATCGACTCGAGAACGTTTAGCCCAAAAGCTTCTGCCCTGGTGGGGTTTAGAAGAATATCCGCGTTCTCCAGCTCCCGCTTCACGCTGGATCTATCAATAGCTCCTTTCCATGATATATTCAAATCCTGGAATTTTTGAATCGATTTTCCAATATAAGATCTGTATTGACTCTCAACTTGTCCTATAACTGTTAGTTTGGATTCCGGATCCCTTTTTTGAATTTCAGCAAAAGTCAAAATTCCTTCCTTGAGCCCCTTTAATTCAGTACCCCGTCCCAGAAAAACAAATCTATTTCCTATTCTACCTCTCGATTCCTGCCCAGATCTTATATATGATTCATGGAGAAAATTTGGGATTCTTGTAATTGAAACTTCACCAAGTTGAAACTCCTTCCTTGTGTTTTCAGCAATAGAATTCGATATGGAACAAAAATACTGTCCAAGCTGAAGGGTTCTGTTTTCCAAAAGCTTAATTGAAAATCTGGGACTCTTGCCGGCCATCTTTGTTGTAACGGTATGAGAACCGTGAAGACGAATGATCATGGGTACACTCGGAGGAAAGACTATCGGACCCGACCACTCATACGATTCAATTAGATCCGGGCGAAAAGTTTTTATAGCCTGTTTGAAAAAAGATTGGAAATAGATCCTGTCATATAGCGGTTTTAATACACCCGATTTTTGGAGCAATTCATACCACCAACTTTTTCTGGGATACGGGACCTTGTAGATCTGAACATCCTCGCTTTTTGAGGCCTTAAATTGATCCACTCCGAAATCCAGCCCAACTATTCCTACCCGAATAGATTTTTCCGACAACTTTCTCGCAAGCGACTCAACAATCACTCCTATTCCACCATGAGGATTTGGGGGTAGTTCGTGACATACAAATAGAATACTGAAAGCCCTTTTCAAGAAAAAAGAAGCTTTTTGTAGGCTTTGACCTGATCCTCGAGAGAAAACCTTGATTCCGCTAGCAAACTGCCACGCTTTCCGAGATCCGATCTCAACTGCTCATCAGCCATCAGCTTTTTTATTGAGCCAACAACTTCTTCCAGGCGATAAGGGTCCACTACGAATCCGGTTTCATGATCAATTACATTCTCACTCAATCCACCCTTATTCGAAACTATGCACGGAATACCCAGTTTCTGAGCTTGTATGACTGAGTTATTGAATCCTTCTTCTATGGATAAATGCAAGAGGATATCAAACGCCAAGAAATGGGAAAATAGCAACTCACCTTCCAACCATCCCTTAAAAATTACTTTGTCAGCAATTCCCAGCCGTATGCTCTCCATTCTCAGATAATCCAATTCCGGACCGGTTCCGATGATCATATATCGCGCATCCGGAAACTCCTCTTCGATTTGCTTAAATGCCCTTATCGCAATGATATGTCCCTTGGTCCAATAACATCTGGAAACACTTCCAAGCAACACCTCTCCGGTTTTCTTGGCCATTTCGTGGTTACCGCTCAATACTCCTCTCCCACCTGAGGGATTTATGACAACAACCTTTCTTTCATCAAATCCAAGTTCAGCAACCTGGGATTTTTGATAATTTCCCAAAACATGAAGCTCATCGATCCAGGTCAAAAACGGTCGATACTTTTCCGGATGGAGGTCAAAGTCCTGCCCTCTCAGGCTTGCCTTTATTTGGCTTTCTCCAAAGATCGCTTTGGTCTTAAAATGAGGAAGAAGTTGAAAAGCGTTTAGATAGACCAGATCATATTTCCTGCGGACAATTGGAAAAAATGAGTAGAGAAAGAACAAGACCGCGCTGAGTTTTCTCTGATCTTTCGGGAAACCATGATAAATTTTCAAAAACCTCACGGGAGAAAATAAAAGGAAGACAGCCAACCCTATCCACCTTCCAAAATTGAAAAAGCCCTTGGTTTTGAAAAATTTACGCCCAGGCCGGATAGAACCAGACCTATGATATGAATCCTGTTGGGATCTGTGAAAACAGAACATATCAACGGATTGGTCTTGAAAAACCTCATCGAAAAGATCAGAGATATAGGGATGCTTCTCACTTGGGTAAACGGAAAATATGACTAGAATACTCTTGCTCAAGCGGCTCTCCAATGTGATAGGTCTATCTCCCATAGATCCTCAAGAAATGCTATGTCCTCCTCAAAATAGTTCAGCAGCTTACGATATTGGGATCCCTCTAATTTTTGATGATCATTCGGCCCTCCCCCTTCTCTGGTATTCCACTTGAAAATCTTCTTTTTGACTGTCTTGAATTTCCCTCTTAGCCCGACGAGTCTATACAGAGGCTTCAGTAAGCTGATCAGATGGTTGATCCATTGGTATCGAACTTTTCTCCCCTTAAATATCCTTTTGCCAATATTGTGATAAGACTTATGAGGGGTCAGGCCAAGAAATTCCTCTATCGAAGCAATTATTCCCGAGGGGTTCAGGCTCAGATCATCGTAATTGTGGATTAGAATACTATCGCGAGGAAAGTTCTCAAAGAAGGGTTTGAGCTTTTCCTTATATTTTCCCTTGTCCACCAAAGGATCTCCGGGCCTCAATACTTCATCGATTAATCTTGATTCGATTCCCGCTGCAAAAAGCATGTTGTAATTTGAAATCGCCCGATCGACCGGATTTCTCAAAATGGCTATGATTTTCACCTCTGGGAACATCTTCCTGATTCGCTGTGCGGAGATGCTCGAATTGGCCAGATAGCCCGGGGTTATTTCACCACAACATTTCTCCCTGTTTTCAGCAAAGAAGGAAGAATACCACTTGATTCCTTTTTCAAAGTTCTCGTCTTTATCGAAGAAATGAACCTCTTTAATCGGGGGAACAAAAATGTCCGGGTGTTCATTCAAAACATGCTTAAGCCAGGTCGTACCTGATTTTTCAGCTCCAATCACCAGGAAATTGGGAGCGAAATCACTCATTTTAGCTTAAGGCAGAATTCCAAAATTCATTGAATTTTCTTGCGTGGACCTCTTTGGACAAAATTGAGTCGGCTTGCGCTTTGAACTTCCGGACATCAAATTTCCCATCGGCAACAAGTCTCATTGTTTGGCTAATTTTTTCGGCAAGATCCGATCCATTACCAGCTTCACTTAAGAGATGTGAAAATTCCTTGGGCCATAGTTCCGGTACACCGTTGATATTTGTAGAAACGGAAGGAATACCGCATTTCCAAGCCTCTGCCAGGCTGTTTGGAAACCCTTCAAAAAGACTCGATTGGATATATAAATCTGTTCTTGCAAAAAAGGATAAGATCTCTTTTCGGTCTTTCTTCCCAACGAGATGGATATGCTTGCTCAGTTTAAGATCGTTGATCATGTATTGAAGCTTTTCCCTTTCGTCTCCCTCTCCGACAATGATCAAGTCCCTTAGTCCATCGGTATTGCTCCTTTTGAGGATATCATAAGCGAGAATAAGCGTGTCAAATCCCTTTCTCCAATGCAACCTTCCCACACTCAACCAAATACGGGATTCTCCACTCTGAAGAGTCGGTGCAGTCCAGTCATCACTTATGGCAGTATAAATGGTTCGCACCTTCTCCTTCTCAAGATCGGGGACCAAGGAAAAAAGTTCATTCTTCAGACTATCACAAACCGAATGAATACCATTAGCATTAAAACAGGCTTTCTTCAGATTGTCGAGATATCCATCGATAAGGTATGGCTGGTTTTGGATATCCGCTCCTCGTATACTAAATGTAAATGGATAGCCCAAGGACTTGGCCAATTCTCCAAACTGTGCAGCTCCCGAAGCAAACTGGAAATGAACCAGGTCAGGATTGATCTTTTTCAAGGCTCCTTCAAATAGTCTTTGCTTCGCCTGTTTCAGTTTCCATGGCTTAAGCGAAAAGATCTTTTGCGATTTGGATAAACGACTGGAATTAGGAATGGCGAAGGCATCTATTCCAATCTTAGGAATGGAAAGCCTGCGGAATCTGTGAGGGGTTTGGGTGAAGCCCCATACAAGCTCAACCTTTCCCGAATCAAACAGACTTATTGCATGCTCCTGCAGAAATGTCTCTCCAGGAGGAGAATTTAGGACCTCAAGAATTTTCAGAAATATCTACTTCTTCAGCACGCGATGGTATTCGGTTCCGTTCTGGGTGGTTACAACGAAAATAAACACGCCTGACTCGAAACTCTCCAGATCGACAAATTCGGGTTTACCGGAATAACTGTAAACTTCCTGTCCCAGTTGATCCAATACGCGCACTCTCAGAATTTCACCTGATCTGCTGCTCAATTGAACCTGCCCATCAGCTGGATTCGGGAAGATCAACACCTGATTTGAACCGTCGTAAGAATCAGAAAATACACTAGAACCGTTTCCATGTAGGGAGATGCTTTCAGGTTCGAAAGATTCACCCGCACCCGGGCCTGCGATCGACATATAAGTCAGATTACAGCCTGCATCGTAGGCTCCAGAATCAGATCCGATTATGGCACGGACCTGGACCGTATAGGCCCCGTCCCCCATGGTTGGAGTCAATCCAAAACTGGCGCAATTCGTTGTTGTGAATATGGTGGTATCCCCTGCTCCGGAAAACCTGAATTGGTAATAATTCGCACCCCCAACAGGGCTGGCACATAAAGAGTTTTGCTCGTTGACAGAAGTCCCGCAAAGCCAGGAATTCAGACCGGTTGATGGAACGCCCGAAGTTGTAGAAAAACTACAGGATGATCCCCAGGTACTATTTACTCCGTCAACAGTAACCCGAATTCGAACCGAGTAATTTCCTCCATACCCCAAGCCAGGGATTGATGAAAGTTGCAAATACGGTACCGTGCGATTGATGGGTGTCGTCGGGATATCACCGCTTATTTCGAAGCGATATTGGGTGGCATTCGGAATTTCATAGCACCTAAGACTTGAATTGAGATTGGAAAAACTCGCCCCGCATTGATAATTCACCAGTGTCGTTGGAGATGATGCTCCGTTGACCTGGTAGGTACAGGTATTCCCAAAAGATGACCAGGCACCATCAACGAAAGCCCCTACCTCTACAGTGTAGAATCCATTGTTGGTGACCGCGGCTTGGTTCATGGTTATCTGTCTTCCGCCTCCGGATTCAAACGTTGTATCGACCCCCGTTCCCCTAACTCTAAACCTATAGTTGGTGGCCCCACCAACATTCCAACAAGAAAGGGGTGTAGACAACTGGACAACAGACCCACAAGAGGGGGTTGTCATACCGGTTATTACGGTATCGATCCTGACCTGACATGATCCGTACCAGGCATCGCTCCATTGACCGGGAATTCCGGTAAAAATCCCCCGTGTTCTTACATTGTAGGTCTGATTGTAACTGAGTTGAGTAGAGGTTTTATCCAAATTGATACTTCTCCTCGTTCCCGT
Organism: Cytophagales bacterium; assembly: GCA_028282565.1. Classification (GTDB taxonomy): domain Bacteria; phylum Bacteroidota; class Bacteroidia; order Cytophagales; family CCMP332; genus JANQHS01. The sequence goes on from JANQHS010000363.1 coordinate 26,825, forward strand.
ATTCTCAATAAAGGCAGATCCAAGATCCCCACCACTAAACTCAAATTCATATTCATCAGCGGTTGCATTGGCGGCAACCCAAATAGACTGATTTCGATTGTTTGTAACATAACCGCAGAATTGGTGGAGCAACCTTACCCCATCTGCCGGAGGGCCAACTCCGCCGCCTCCGGTAAGCCTTAAATTATCAAATGACAATTCTCTAAGAATATTATTACCCGCTATCACAATTCTTAACTCCAAACTCGTACCCGTAGCAAGGAGTGAATCGCTAAAGGTCACCAAGGTTTCTGTTAGCTGGACATCTGCTCCTCCTCCAGCAATATCTGCGGGAGGATCGGTGTAAAACAAGGGTCTTTGTGAAGTATTACTCGAATTACTGACCTTCATAAGGTTATTCCATCCGCCACCATCGATTTGGAAATCCACATCCAGGTAAAATCGGTTAAATGAGAACCTTCTGGGGCCGTAGAGATTTCCGGATCTACAGGCCAGGTCTATTGAGAAAACCAAATCCGTGAAAGCCGTTATGTCAATAGGGTTTATCGAAAGGGTACATATGCCATCATTTGGCGCTCCTGAAGCTACATTTGGATCATTGTCCAAATGAGGATTCTGAATAGAAAAATAGCTGGTACCGGTAATAGAAGCAGGAGTATATGCACTTCCTATGAAACTGGCCGGAGCACCTCTTTTGAAATAGCTTCTGGTAGAATCGAAGATATGACTTCTGGTGTATCGAATTCCTTCACCGTCTGTTTCGAAGGATTCCTGATATATCGTCGTTTGAGACCAACCAGGGACCGCTACAAACAGAAAAATTCCAAAAAATAACCTTCTTACGAGTAAAATTCTTTCCATTTCAATAATTCATTGTTCCCTCCGAACCTCTCCAATACGTGATTTTGAAGATTTTGGCCCATTTTTATCCGTAATTCTCTGTCAAACAGGATTTCCCGCAAATTACTGGTTAATTCTTCCAGATCAAAAAAGGTTACCAACCTTCCACTAACATTGTTTTGGATAATTTCAGGGATTCCATCGCTATTTGAGGCCAGAACAGCCATTTTAGCTGCTCCTGCTTCAAGAAGCACATTTGGCAGGGCATCTGTAATCGCAGGATGTAAAAGCACATCGGAGTTTTTCATTACTTCTGACAATCTTGTCGCAGAAAGGGGCTTAGAAATAGAAACCCTCTCCTCAATACCCAATTTGCGGGTCAATATCCGGAGTTTAGCATATTCCGGTCCGTCTCCTATAATACGATAGTTCCAGAGCATGGTTTCCTTCGAAACTCTGCTCAGGGCAAGTAAAGCCAGATCAAATCCTTTTTGCCATGTAAGTCTTCCAACCGAAAGTAGTTGAACAGGCCTGTTCTCGACCTTTTCCTCTTTGAGAATAAAATTGGGATCAACCCTGCGGTAAATGGTGAAGCATTTTTTTTGGTCAGCACCATATTCCAAGGCCTTGGACTTTATAGCCTCGCTTACAAAATGGAATCTTCTTCCTTTATCTAAAACGGACCTAACCAGTTCGTTCCATTTTTGATCGATTTCCGGCCGGACCAACAGATCGAAGCCACGAAAGGAAAACAGGCTTTTTTCAAGAGGAATCCATGATCGATATTTTGGGAAATTCTGGGCATTCAAAAAATGAAATTGCTGACTGCCATTTTTTAAGATTTCTTGGTCTATGCTGAAACCCTTCCTTTCATCGACAGGCAAAGTTTTGTTCATCAGTTTCCGCTGCATCCTTCCAACCGCTCCCTCCGCTTTCTTCAAAACCCTCACTTCCTGAGTATCGGTTGTTGAGTTTGAGATCGAATCAGCAAAAAAGGAAACAGGCCAATTTTGCTCGGCCAGCTTCTTCTGCCAGGCCAGCCAAAATGGTTGGCTTGGGTTTCCAAATCGATCAAAAATTATTGCAGTCGGTTTCAATTTGAGTTTGCCCAAAAGGAAAACACCAATAAGCGCCAGATCACATCCGGAGAAAGAGAGTCCAGAGATCCTTCAAGATTGCTTGCATTGAAGAGGGCGGACATCAAAGGATTGGAATCAAGAATTATGTCTCTTATCCCTTGGTCCACCCCTCCGGTCTCCATACCAAACCAGTTTTTCATCGGGACTGAAAAACCATGTTTTTCGCGATACACAAAGTCTGTTGGAAAGTCTTTCTCGAGAAGTTTTCTCAAAACCACCTTTCCCAGAGATGAATCTTTCCTGACCATTAGACTGCTCAGGGTTCGCCCGGATACTTTCGCAACCTCTTTATCGATCAGTGGAGTTCGCACCTCCAATCCATGCATCATGGCGACCACATCAACCTTGTACAGCATATTGTCAGGAAGGTAAAAATGTCGATCAAACTCCATTGCAAATCCCAATGGATCAAGCCTGGAGTTTTTCATGGCCCAACCCGCGTAGAACTCATCGTCCTGCTCCAGAAATTGATGCATTTCCGGATTCAATATGGCGCGGCGCTTTTCATATACCAGACCCGGAGTATATTTCAACCAATTTTGAAGATTCTTTCGATCCCTGCCTTTCACCAAATCAAGAATCAATTGAATGCTCTTTCTCACGGGGGAAACCCCGTTCAGATTTAGCCAGCTTAGCCAGCGGAGATAAGAGCCATAGCCGCCAAAAAATTCATCCCCTCCATCACCGGACAACACCATTTTTACGTTTTCTGCAGCAAGCTTTGCCAGATAAAATGTTGGTAGAACCGCCGGATCACCAAAAGGCTCACCGAAGTGATCGATGATTTTTCGGAGATCTTCGAGGGAAGAACTTTCGACTACTTCCATTAGGTGCTCCGTTTTGTACCTTTTTGAAGCGGTTTCTGCGTAGGGCAACTCATTAAAGCCGCTTTCTTTAAAACCAATACTGAAAGTCTGAACAGGGTTTTCCAAACACCTGGTCATATCGCCCACCACCAATGTCGAATCTACTCCACCTGACAAGAAAGCTCCAAACGGCACATCCGAAACGGTATGGCTTCGAACAGAGTCATACAAAGACCGCTGAACTGCATCGATATTTTCTGCCTCATTGGCGAATGTCCTGGCCTTGGTCCTTGATTTATTCTCTCCGTAGGTAATACTGAATTCGCTAAAGCTTATATCTATGGAAGCACCCGGCGCAAGCTTCTTGATATTTGTGTACGCCGTTTCGGGATGCGAAATGTATCCCATGCGCAGATATCTGATCAACGCTTTGTAGTTCAATTCATTTTCATCAAGAAGCTTGCGAAGAGGGGCAATCTCAGAAGCAAAAGCAATGATCCGGCCCGACTGATAGTATACCAATGGCTTAATGCCAAATGGATCTCTGGCCAGAAAGAGTCTGTTCAATTCATTATCCCAAATGGCAAAGGCATACATTCCCCTGAGGTGATCATGCACACTACTCCCCCACTCCGCAAAAGCATTGAGCAGTACTTCAGTATCCGAATTACTCTTGAAAGTGTACCCCTTGGAAATCAGAATCTCTTTAAGTTCCCGATAGTTATAGATCTCCCCATTGAACACAATGCAGTATCTACCTGAGTGATCATAGAAGGGTTGATCGCCATCTTTTAAGTCGATAATGGCAAGGCGGTTATGGCCTAAAAAACCCGAGTCGAAGCTGGCCGAATTGGTCCCGTCCGGCCCCCGATGACCTTGGATCTTTAGTGCTTCCTCGAACCTTTCACGAGATATTTTGGGATTGGGTTCAAAATATCCTAGGATGCCACACATAGATTCAAATAGCTGATCTGAGACCGATAAATCTTTTTCCTATCCTTAGAAAGGGGAGATCTTTAACCATTTCGAAACCGAAACGATTCAGACTTTTCAATTGGGAGAGATTGCCAGCCTTGGTATAAATCCAGACCATCCTAATACCTCTCTTTCTGAGGACATTGCAAATCTCAGCCATTACCAAACCATTGATACCCTTTCCCCATTGTTCCCGCTTCACCCTCACATGATATATCCATGCATCTCCCTTCACAATTTCAACATGGGAGTTAACGGATTGGATAAAATGGCGCCCCTTTAACTGAACCCAATGGTAGCTAAGGATTTCTCCATCTTTCTCAGAGATAAAGCAGAGGTCTCCACCACCGATCCTTTCATTCATTTCATCAATGTTCAAACCCGGATTTACATTCAATAGCCTATGTAATTCGGGGCTTGAAATTATACCGATGCTGAGGCGTTCGGGCTGAACCGGGATATCTTCATTCAACTCCTTCCTGAACAACCTTTCAGCTGAGATCTCAGGAAAAGAATTTCTGATCTTTCTAAAGCTCTTTCGTATCCGATAAGGTAATGCCATCGAATTGAAATCGATCCTTGAGGAAATCGAATATTTCGACCAAGCTGGTTCTGTAATTTTCGAGATCTCCTTCATCACTCACATAAGGACTGCCTCCTATCTCTATCTCATTGCTATGAAACATCATATTCAAGACTATAAATGGATCGTTTCTCCGCGCTTGTACCAGAGATTCGATCCCCCGTCTGATCTCCTCAGATGAGGATTTGAAAGGCCTCAGCCATATCGGTTTTGGAATCACCCCAAAACGCCTTAGGATCCTTCTATGCAATCGATTCTTTTCATTGAAGGGCGATATCAATTGGGAGGGAAAATTGAGCAGGCCGGGCACCAAACAAGTGGCCGGAACTTCCAGAATAGACATTTTTCCTTTCCTTCTAAAGTTCTTGTATGATGGGTAATATGGCTGAACCGGGGCACCCCAAAAATTGATTCGACTATTTGCAAAAACCTGATTGGAAAATGGTGCCACACTTGAGTCCACCTGATACTCCAGATCCTGTAAGATCCGCAGCGTATGAGAACTGATCCCCCATCTCCCCGCTCTGAAACTCAAAGGCTTTCTTCCAAAGCTCTCTGTGAACAATGAGGTCAGGCCTAGAAGCTTCTCCTTTTCAATTTCATATCCATACTCAAATTGCGGGATTTTGGTCCTATCGCAATCATACTCGGCATGTGGATCAATGAACTCCCCATGAAGATGGGTTCCGAGTTCTGCTCCCTTTACACTTGCCAGTGTACTCCGGGATTCTTTATCTCGTATCACCTCCGGACTCAACAAATACGTCGGTTTTATTCCATAGCTGGAAAACAAAGGAGATAACACATTTGGGATTCCATGAATGACTGAGTTAAACTTCAATGGACGTTGGATCCTCCATCCCGGACCCTTGTCGCATTCGGTATCGATGGAGACAGCTAAAAAAACCTTATTGGTACCCATACTTCCTTGAAAAGGCTTCCGTATTGGTCTTCATTTCGGACAGCCTGGCTTCGCTCAATTCCGATCTCCATCTTTCATCCAGAAAAAAATTGCCCGAACCCTTGTAAGACTCTTTACCTGAAAACTTAAGATCATTGGAGTCCTTTCCCTGGTTGTCATTGATTCTCATCATGATGGTCATACTGCCTCCGAGAATGTGTTGGCGTGAGCCTGGATAATCCTCCATCTCGGTTTCATATTCAAGGCCAAGAAACCGGCAAAGGTCGGTGCCTGTTCTTTCAGGGTTCAACACCAGATCCTCATATTTCACCATCATGCGTTTTTCCTTCGGCAAGGCTTCAAAATAAGCCTCATTGTTTCTGTACCGCCTTTGTATGATGGACACCGATTCGGCAAATGATTCGTTCAGCTTTCTTTGCCTTGAGGCAACCAAGGCCCGGAAATCGCGCACCAAGAAAATATATCGATGATCAAACTTTGCATTTCTGGATTGCCAGTTCGACCATTTCAAGGTTTTGCTTCCATCGAGCACCACTTTCAGATGCGGTTGCGATCTGAAGATCTTATGATAAATGGCACCTGGCAAAAGATCCGGAAATATTTGACCGAGAATGCCAAGCGCAAGTCGTTTGAGACGTCTAAGTCTCCCAAAATTTGCAAAGAAGAAGGCATTAACATTTCGCAAAAATCCCTTTCTTCCTATGGTCAGATCCCAAATCTCGCAGGATTCATTACAATAAACGCAGCGACAATCCCGATTGGTTTTATGGGCTTCCAGTACCTCTCCTAAATTTAGAATGTCGCTATGTGCACCCAAGAAATGCGTCAACAATGTGCTTCCCGAATAACCGGACGCGATAAGGTGTGCTACGATGGGCTTGCTCACGCGATCAATTTTTTGATAGATGACCGGATCTTCGTAGCCCAATAATTCCAGGAAAGCCTGTTTTCCAACAACAGGTTTGTATAATATTGGTAATGCGTCGTGTATTGAGTTTTGTACCCAGACTCACCCCTCATAAAATTGAACTCCTTAACATCTTCCAATTGAAAGGCTCTTTTTACTGTTTCAAAAAGCAAAACCTTTCCAGGTGAAAACTCTGCATATGCAGGATCAAAGGTTGGCAGATAATGGTAATGGATCCCGTCCTTAAAAAAATCAAGCTGGTATGCCCAAATCTTATTGTCATCGCCGATCATTTTCGAATATAACACCCAGCCTTTCCTGGCGTAAATATCCATTACCTCCAACAGCATCTTGAAGTGCGAATCGTTGAGAAAAGAATTGGATTGCCCTTTTTTAGCTCTTCGATCAAAGTAGATCCTCAGAATCTCTTCCAATTCCGACCTTTCGATAACCCCTGATTGTACCACCGAATACGATCTGCCGGCTTTTTCAATTCTATTGATCCTCCCTCGCACATCCCTCAGTGATCTCCTCAAAAAGGAATCGTAATAGTGCTCGTAGTCCTGGGTTGTATCAATAAAGTAGTTTCTGTCTGTCCTGGTTTCAACTTTTCGAATGAAAGGAGAAGTGATGATTTTTGAAAATTCATCGACAATCCTCGAGTTTGGCTCGAGATTGATGAGTCGAATTTCATCCCATTTCGTTCTCTGCTTCAGTACTTTCTTATAGTATTTCTCACAAAGCCCCCTGATGTCATCCGTTGTCTGCCCTATGCAGAAAAAATCATTTGGGCCATGCCCCAATGGATAATACGCCCGATATGTCCAAAGCCTGGAAACCCGCTTTTCCACTTTCATTAAAGGGAAATCAAGCAGCCCATTTTCTCCGAGGTTGATCCAATCATCGGAACTAAGTCCATAATTCTTGATGAAGGTTTGATACCAGGAATTCGTGGAGTTTATATTATACTTCAACTCTTCTTTGAATTCTTAACAAAGACCTTCTTATAAATCCCGGCTTAAAAAGAAAGTATAATTCACCGGCATCAAGAGAAGCAAGAAAGCCCCTCCAGTTCCTCACAAGAAAATCAAACAGAATTCTCTCATGATACCTGAAATACTTTCCGAACTGATCGAGCTGAACTTTTCGAGAGAGAAAAAACAATACTTTCAATTTGTTCTTCGCAAGAAAAATGGCTTGACTGCCTCTGCTTGTCCACCTGCCACCGGAGTGATGCCGGTGGACTACGGACATCTTATCCAAGAAAAAAATAGGCGCATTCAGACAAAGAACGATATCAAGAAAAAAATCACCATTCAGATATTTATAATTATACCAATCAGGGCCATTCACCCATAGATCATTCCGATAGAGTATCGAGGAACTGAGCCAGGGAGACTTGAAATCATAAAGCGCGTGAAAAATATTCCTCTGGTTTCGCGAATTGATACTTGGGATCTTGGCATGCACCATCTTGGATGTAGTGGTATCCTGAAAATAACCATGCGTTACCACTGCCGAATAGTCCTCATTCTCTATAAGCAATGAATACTGATCGTATAATTTTTTATCGTCTATCCAGTAATCGTCCCCCTCCATATAGGCGATAAATTTTCCTTTGGCCGCATTTTGCAATTGTTCCCAATTCCTCAAGGGGCCGACATTGCTTTTCTGGATAAGAAATTTGATGCGATCAGGATATTTCTCTCCATATTCCCGCACAATTTCGCTGGTGCCATCATCGGAGCAATCGTCGTATATAAGGACCTCATAGTCATAGGGAAATTTTTGCTCCATAACACTTTCGATTGCCTTGGAGATGAAGGAAGCGTGGTTATAGGTGATTATGCAAACCGATACTTCCAAGCTCAGTTTCCTTTCTTGCAGCATAGGAAAATGCTGGAGCAGAGATCTGGATATTGTTGACCTAGCATATAGCATCCATCCAAATATTCCTTAGAAACAATTTCTTGCGCTATCACCTGATCCCATTGGAAATTGGCAAGTGCCTTAAAAAATATTCCCTGCCTGATAACAACATCCAAACCTGCCTTTGAGGCATCTCTTTCCAGAGTATCCAATGAGTACGTGATTCTATGCCCATGTTTTCTTTCGGATTCCGTCACCGCAGCATTATGAGAGATCAGCCCCATTTTTACAGCAATTTGTCTTGACGGAGCATTGGCATTTGGACAAACCAAAAAAAATCGCCCATCATCCGATAGCCATTCATCATTGATCCTTTTTAATACACCTACAGGATCATCAAGGTGTTCCAACACATGTGTAAGGAATATATTGTCGTACTTTTCTTTCAGTTCTACATCTTCGAAAAGCCCCTGAATAAATTTTACATTCTCGGGAAGGTGGTTTTTTGCTTCTTCTATTGCCTCATCAGAGGCTTCGAGGCAGGTAATATCTGAGAAAAACGGCAATAGACGTCTTGTAAAATCTCCTTTGAAGCTTCCAAGTTCCAGCGCATTACCATTTACCATGAATGGCTCAAAGGACTTTATCATATAAGGATGCATTACATCGAAATCAAACCCATAAGCATATTTATGATCTTTTGTATCCTTTAATTCCTCGTTGTAATTTCTCTTGTTGCTCATTTTTTAAGATTTAGGACCATTTTTAATTCCGTACCATTCATTCCCTTTTCTGCAAAGCCGAGGGAACGATATAGGTTTATTGCAATTTGGTTTTTTCCGTTCACCTCTAACTCTAATTCAGCGGCATCCTGACTCATTAGGTAGTCGATTGTCTTCATGACCAGTCTTTTTCCAATTCCCATTCCGCTATATTTTGATAGCACACTCACATTCGTTATGAAAGCAGTACCTGCTGCACCGTTATTGTAAAACGCAACCAGGCCTATCAATTCCCTCCGGGCTGACCAAGCCTCACAGCGATGGGCTAAATTGAGGATCTTCTTAGAATATGATCTCAGATCCAATCGATCCGAAAGAGGTGGCATAAAATCTTGGTCGCAGGCTTGAAGATGCCCGAATACCTGCTCCTCAGAAGACATATCCATTTGAATTGAAATACCTTCAGGAAGCTTCAACGGCTTCGGAATTCATTGCTATTCGGAAACCGCAAGACCGAAACCATGTTTTCCAAATTCATTTCCATTGTACAGGACATGCAACTTTCCGTTCAGAGCGAAAACATTTGGATAGCACATCATTTCGCTGTCCCATGAGTTCTCTTCACGATTCAATCCCAATTCATCATCTTTCCTTTCCCATGACTTTAGATCTCTGGATAAGGCATAACCCAGTCTATAGGCTTTTTGGGGCTCATTCCGAAAACCCTTGGCCTCACGATAACAAAAAACCATGTGATATACCCCATCAAAAAAAGCTACTGACGGGAGTGCCTGGCACTCATCAGGACCCAGAACATCTGGAATTATGCGGCTTGAGTTTTCTCTTTTCCAGGAGAGCCCATCACCCGATATCGCATGTCCAATTTTATAAACCCTGGCAACAGGCTCATCTTCATCTTCGGGTATCCATTTGGTGCCAAATATGTACCACATATGAAAATCTCCCTTAAGCTTTTGAACAAATGAATCTCCAACCAATACGGGTTCAGAAGGTGTTGCGGACAGCACGGGACCCCTGCCTATCCTTGAAAAGCTGCGCCCCCCATCAACGCTCTTTACCAACCCCGTAGAAGTCTCTACCGGAACCGAAACCCTCCTACTCCATCCGCAGGTATAACCCCAAATTTCATTTTCATGCTTAAACGGGCTGAAGGGAAAAATTCCATGCTCATCGAATGTGCCAATATCCCCAAGGGGTATCACCGTCTCATTTGAAATTCCCAGTATGTGATCAAAATTGAAATCAAAATCAACAAATGCTACATGGCTTAGAAACATTCCCGCTCCGTCAGGCTTTCTTGTGCAGAAATAGACCCGGACCCGGTCATCAAGAACCAGAGCTTGCGGGGACTGCGCATGCGAAACACAATCAAAAGGAAGTTTGTGTTGATGAACATCAAAGAGCAGCCCCCTTTTCCGCCACTTCATAATTTGCCTTGTAGAATTGCGCATCCAAACCCCTCCTTACCAACAGAATTCCCCAGGTAAAACATGTATGTTTCACCATTCAACTCAAATACTGTCGGATAGCTGATCATTTCGGAATCCCAGCCGTTTTCCGAAACATCTATTCCTACCCTTTCATCATCCCTTTCCCAATTAAGAAGATCGCTTGAGGAGGCATAACCGATCCGATAGCCATTTTCTCTGTTGCGGTAGTCCTTTCCATTTCGATAACAAAAGAACATATGGTACTTCCCACCTGAGAAAAAAATATCCGGGCTTGCCTGTGCTTCAAGCGGAAGCTTTGTCTGAATCAGGTCCTTGCCTGTCTTTTCCCATGAATATCCATCCTCTGAGATCGCTGAGCGGATCAGATAGATAGGCTCTGGCTTTCCGTTATCATCGATCCATTCTTTTCCGGCGATATAGAACAAATAGTACCTGTCGTTAAAGAACCGGATCTTCGGGCCACTCAATACAAAAGGCTCATCCGGTGAAAAAGACAATATGGGTCCCGGGCCAATTTTCTTAAATGATACACCTCCGTCATTACTGATCCCCATACCAATAGAAACATTGAATGGAACCGATCTGCAACGCGTCCAACCGGCATAATAGGCCCTATATCGACCTTCCCCGGAGCCCTTAATTACCGAAACAGGATAGATTCCGAATTCATCGAACATCCCCAGGTCACCCAAGGGAAAAATAGGCTCTGATGAAACCCTTTTTACCTGAAAAAGATCATCCCGTTCCAGGTCAACAAAACCGGAATAGCTTTTGTATTGGCCCTGATCATCAGGACTGGGGCGAGTGGAAAAATAAACTCTTATGAAGGAATCATGCAGGATCACCGATGGGGCCTGCGCAAATTCCACCATCCACTCAGGAGTAACATGATCCTTTGGACCAAATACCAAACCCAGCTTTTTCCAAGTGAAGCTCAATTTATTTATTCCTTTTCAACAATTTTAAAATCACCTTGAATATGAGATTTTGCAAAATCAGTTCCCTCGAACATCAAAATATCAATTATGCTCAGTGCAGGAATAAAGTCTTTCGAATTTTGTGTATAAGGCGACAATCCCGATTTGAGGAATTTTAAACTGATTCCATTGTGCCGAAAATTGTCTTGACTGTAGATTTCCATTCCACCAATGGGGTTTACATATTCATTTCCCCCTATTGACATGACAATATCGATTACCCTTTTTTCGCTTTTAAGTTTGCTATCGTGAGGAACATCCGAGGAACGCAATATTTTGGTGTCAATATCCAGGTACTCATTGATCCTTTTCAAGCTATTGAACAGAAATAGAAACAGGTTTCGATCCTCAAACAAAAACACATCTTTGAGAAGCTGAAAAGTATCGTCAAAATAGGGAGCCTTCCTGTAGGCCCCCTCTATTCTTCTCAGAAGTTTTTGGGATTCCTGATCAAAGCTTTCGGATAAATAGCGTTCATGAATATCCAGATAATCGGAGTCCTTCTTTAAAGGTAGGGAGAAGTAATCCGCATCCCCGTTTTTCAGATATCGGTTCCTATGAATCCAACCCTTTTTGGTGAATTGTATGTTATCATAGACCACGAAAACATCACAGTAGTCAATGAGCTGAAAATATCCGATATAGGGGAAGAAATAAGGCTGCATGATCCCGACTCTTTCTACAGGATCAGCTTTCAACATTTCTTTCAACCAATTCGCAGATCAAGCCTTGCTCCTCGGACTTCAGGTCATGGAACAAGGGAAGACATAGAACTCTTCGTGAAATTGACTCCGCCGCCGGAACCTCGAACTTCCGTTGCACATAAGGCAGTAGATTCAAAGAGGGGTAAAAGTATCTTCTCGGATATATCCCATTGGCCTCCAGACTTTCTTTTACTCTTGTAAGCGCATCGGAGGACTCGAAAATCACAGGGAAATAGGAGTGATTCGATTCACAATACGGTGTTACGGCTTGGAATTTAACAGGTAGGTGTGAGAGTTTTTCCCTGTACAAACCTGCCTGGCTTTTTCTGACCTTCAAGATCTCATCAAGAAATGGTAGAATTGAAAGCCCCATTGCCGCATGGAAATCGGAATTCTTTCCATTGATACCCAGACCCACAAAACCCTCGGGTCCGAAATGCCCAAAATTCCTCATATAGGACAAGCTTTCTATGATGCTCTCGTCCATTGAAAAAATCGCACCACCTTCTACGGAATGGAAAATCTTGGTTGCATGCAAACTGGTAATCGATAAGGTACCGAACCTGAACAGGCTCTCACCCTTGAATTTTGAACCAAAACAATGTGCAGCATCGTAGATCACCGGCACCTCCCATTGTTTTGATATCTCTTCAAAAGCATCAATATCACAAGCATTTCCGAAGCAATGAGTTGGAACAATGCCAACAATTTCATCATTCATGCATTCGATGACTGAATCGGGATTTAAATTGAACGTTTCCGGATCGATATCCGCAAATACCGGTTCATACCCTTCCCAGACCAAGCTACTGGAAGTCGCTACATAACTAAAAGGAGTGGTGATGATCTTGCCTCGTTTTTTTATCGCTTTCAAAGCGATCTGCAAGGCAATGGTGCCATTTCCGGTCAATAGGACGTTGGGCACTTTTGAAAGTCCCGCAATCTCCTTTTCCAGTTGGGTCGCCAGGGGGCCGTAATTGGTCAGGTGTCCTGACTCGAAAACCCCTTTGACCAATGACTGATAGCTCGAAAGAGGAGGTAAAAATGGTTTTGTGATTGGGATCAATTGATTTCCCTTATGTCAGTACTTTCTTCTTTATTGATCTTCCAGGCCGTATCTCTAAGCTTTAGAACACCCTCCTTTTTTGCCACCCAACCTAGCTCATCAGACTTCAGAGGAAGAATTTCAAATGTTAACAAATCCTTGGCCTTGGCTAAAACGGTTCCTCTGTTGAGAACCAATAAAGCCATATCGATGGTATAGGTCCCCTGGTTGAGTATATTTTTTGGAATTGAAGAACTGATGATAGAATAGCCATTTCCAATTTGCTCATCGGAAATGAAACCGGTGCTCTCAACCAATACCAAAATCCCTAACTCATCTCTCAGATGATATGTAAGGTCTATTCTTCCGCTTTCTATATTGCTCCAAACTCGGAATCTGAATTCAATCTGTTCGTTAGTAAAAAAGAAATTTCTATTTGCTTCAGTAAATATCAATTCAGAGCCAAGGAGTTTGGCTTTGTCATTTCCGGGTGCAGCCTCAAAATCCCATTTCTTGACATGATTGGTATTGATATACTCCCGGAGGTAGGTTTTAATCGAGTCCTCAGGACTGCCATCAAATACCATTTCCCCTTCTTTCAGGATAATCACCCTGTCGCAGAGATTCTGCACCGCCTCCATATTGTGACTGACGAATAGCACTGTCCTTCCTTTTATGGATTCGTCCTGAAGTTTACCCAGGCATTTTTTTTGGAACTCGGCGTCTCCCACGGCAAGGACTTCATCGATAATAAGAATTTCAGGATCCAAATGCGCCGCGACAGAGAAGGCCAATCGCACCTTCATTCCCGATGAGTATCTTTTCACGGGAGTGTCGACATATTTTCTTATCCCCGAGAAATCAATGATTCTTTCTAGCTTCCCATCTATTTCTTTCTTGGTCATGCCCAGAATGGTGCCATTCATATAGATGTTATCCCTCCCCGTTAGGTCGGGATGAAAGCCTGTACCGACTTCAAGCAACGAGGAAACCTTTCCTCTAATTCGAATCTCTCCTTCCGTAGGGCTGGTTATTCTGCTCAATACCTTCAGAAGAGTGCTTTTCCCAGCCCCGTTTTTCCCGATTATTCCAAGTACCTGTCCTTTCTCGACTTCGAAATTTAGCCCCTTTAAGGCCCAATGAATGTCTCTCCCATCTTCTATTTTTCGAAATGTGGAGAGCTTAACCAGGTTTCTGAAGTTCCGAATCGGATAGCCTATCCAGTACCATAACTGAGAACCAAATGTCTCCTGCTTTTTTTCTTCTAAGCCTATACGGTACCTCTTTGAAAGGCCCTTAACAACGATTGCTTTCTCAGACATTTCTATGCGACATCGGAAAAGACCCTTTCCAATCTTTTAAAGTAAAAAGCACCAAAGACGAACAGACATAACCCTACCACTCCTCCGGGAAGGATCATTTCCCAAGGCATCTCCCTGGTTGATAAAAAGGCAGATCGAAAACCCTCAATCACTCCAACCATGGGATTGAGGGAATAAACAAACAACCAATCTGAAGGCACTTTGCTGGCAGGATATACCACCGGAGCTGCGTAAAGCAACAATTGGATCATAAAAGAAGAGGCATGCTTGACGTCTCTGTATTGCACGGCCATTGCTGACAGGATCATCCCCAACCCAAGACTTGTGGTCAAAAGAATACAGATGAGAACAGGAACAAACAGTACCTCAATACCCGGGCGAATCCCAAAGAAAATCAGAAAGAAAGCCAACACTATAAAAGCGATAAAAAAGTCCAGTAGCTTTGAAAATGCAGCTGAAAGGGGCAAAATGATCCTGGGAAAGTAAACCTTGTTCAGAAGACCCGAGTTGGTCACAAGGCTTTGCGAAGCATCGGTAAGAGTTGCGGAAAAATAGCCCCAGGGAACCATGGCACAAAATGCAAAGACCGCATATGGAGCACCATCGGATTCAATTCCGGCCAAATTCCCAAAAACAACGGTAAAGACCCCTGTTGCAAAAAGGGGTTGGATAATGGCCCATCCGATTCCAAGAACCGATTGAGCATACTTTGCCTTGATTCCTCTGATGACCAAAAAATAGAGAAGATCCCTATATCGGATCAACTCGTTGAGATCAATGAGTTTCCACCCTTTTTCGGGTCTGATTCTTGTTTCTATTTCTCTCTGCATTGATACAGCTTCGCCTCCTCAGTCCCATAACGTGACTGACCAAAAGAGGCCGGAAAAGAGATCCCTACTCTTCTCCCCAAAGCCAAAGAGCCTTGTCGGGGTTGAGTTTGGATTTCAGCTTTGAGTACTCCGGTTTATCGAGGACCAGGTATCTGATCCTTCTGCTTATCAGCTCCTCTGCCTTCTTGACCAACCTCTTCAACCTGTCCTCATCAACACTTCCCACCAATACAAGGTCAATGATCCCTGTATCCAGCCCCTTGGCATAATCGCCTGTTATAAAGGCAAATTGTAAGTCACCAAGCTTTTCGACGATCTCAGACACAATACGATCTAACCCCAGGTACTTCCTTACCACAGCCTGAAGCTCATTGAAGATCGGGTGGCGATCGTTTGCACGATAAAGGATGGTCCTTCCATCTTCTTCGGATTTCAGATACCCGGCGTCCGATAGTCGGTTTAACTCAACGCGAATTGAATTGGTGGATTCTTTGAACTCTTCGGCAAGATTCCTCAGATAACCTTTGGAGTTCTTGTTCGAAAAAAACTTGATCAGGAGTTTGATCCTGGTTCTGGATGTGATTAAATGGTCCAGCAAGGAACTTTTCTTAAGCCCGGCAAAGGTAAAATCCTTTTTTCGAGTAAAAAAATTACTCGTAATTAATTTTTTGTTAAAATACCCGCAGGCAGTTGGACTCTAATCACCTTATCAAGACTTTCTATCCTGATGAGGATCTGATCCTTCTCACCTTTCAGCACTTCACCGGAAAGCCCGTTCAAAGGGCCCTGCCCTATTTTGACATGATCACCGGGAACAAATTCATTTTCGTTCACCTCACTGATCTGGTAACCGGCTCTGAGGGTCAGTTCTATAAGATCTTTGTCTGATTGCCGCAAAACGGCAGCTCTTCCTCCATGTCTGATCACCCATGCGATTCCCGGTATCTCCAAAATTTCCGGGATCTGACTCTCCCTGGCCTTAACGAAAATGTAAGATCGAAACAGTGGCACTTCGACCATCTTCTTTCGGTCGGACCACTGATGCAGTTCCTTGATCTTTGGAAGGAATGGTTTGAATTCGAACCTTTCCAAATACTCAAACACTTTCTTTTCCCACCTGGCCTTGGTATAAAAAACGAACCAATTCTCGCTCTCCATTGGGTTGGGTTCTTATGAGTACTTACTCAATCTCCCGTTTTCTTCCTCCAAACGGATGCTCGGAAAGAGCGAGCTTTGCCAAAGGATGATAGTCACCACTAAGCCCCTTGGGCTTTTGATAACGTATGTCATGAACGAGTTCAATTGATGGCCTTGCTTCGTTCAGGTGGAAGCCGGCACCATCAAGGATCTTCTTGTAGCTCAAGGTATGCAGGTCCTCAAATCCGCCTGAGAATTCCCATTCCTCGCCTTCACCCTTAAAGCTCCTATAGGTTTTCTTTCCCTCCACACGTGCTTGTTCCGGTAGGTTTTCTTCATTAATAGATAGAAACCAACGGACCCGTGCATTCTCGAGCTCGATAAAACCCGAAGCACGATCATGTGAAGAAATATGAACAATGTTTTCCTGAACCGGTCCAAAAAGCCAAATCAGCATATCGAAAAAATGAATACCAATATTTGTCGCAACTCCGCCCGATTTCCTGCTGTCGCCTTTCCATGATGTGTAATACCAATTTCCCCTTGAAGTGATATATGTGAGATCCACATCGATCTTTTTATCCATGGATCCAGAATATTTTTCCTTAAGCCCGACAACAGATGGATGCAACCTCAATTGCAAGATATTGTAGATCTTCCGCGAAAACTCTGACTCCACCTCCTCTAAAGCATCGACATTCCAGGGGTTTAATACCAGCGGCTTCTCACAAATCACATCGGCATGTTGCCTAAGCCCAAAGCGAATATGAGAGTCATGAAGATAATTGGGGGTACATACCGATAGAAAGTCAATGCCGCCACTTTCCTTTCTCAGCTTTGCCAGATGCCGATCAAACCTTTCGATCTCCGTAAAGAAGGCGGCTTTCGGAAAAAAAGAATCCATAATCCCCACACTATCGAAAGGATCCATGGCGGCAACCAGTTCGTTACCTGTGTCCCGAATAGCCCTCATATGCCTGGGAGCTATGTATCCCGATGCTCCAACCAAGCCAAATGAACTCATCCCTTAAATGGGTTTAATCTTCTCAATATTCCCTTTTTCCTGTTTTGATCCTCTTCATAGTACCCATACCCATATCCGTAACCATATCCATAACCATATCCGTGACCGAAAGTCTTGGTTGCCTTGACATCGTTCAGGACCAAGCTTATATTCTTCAAGGCGCCTTTTTTGTATTCTGCATCCAGGGCCCTTACCATTTCCTTTTGGGTGATGTTTTGCCTTACCAGATAAATAACCAAGTCAGCAACGCGCATCCAGACGTCAGCATCCGTGACAAGGCCCTTGGGCGGGGAGTCGACCAGAATTACATCAAACTCTTTCTTGAGTTTCGAAAAAAGGCCCTCTAACCTATCACTCATCAATAGTTCACTGGGGTTTGGCGGAATTGAACCTCCGGAAATTAAGGTGAGGTTTTCATATGGTCCCTCCTGGAAAATGTCTTCAGCCTCGATCTCTCCAGCAAGATAATTGCTCAATCCCTGTTCCTTAATATTTGGAAAATCCTTAAAGATCTTCGGTCTTCTCATATCACCTCCGATCAAAACAACCTTTCTTTTCATCTGCGCAAATGCAAATGCCAGATTCACGGATACAAAGGTCTTTCCCTCTCCGGATATCGACGAAGTGACCAAGACAACCGGGCACTCGGCATCAGAAACCATGAAATGGATATTTGACCTGATCAATCTAAATGATTCTGCAATCCCGGAACTGGGGCGTTCAAGGACGACCAGATTGTTGAAATGATCGCTATGGCCTACCATTCCCAGGAGCGGAATAGAACTCAGCTCGGCAAGTTCCTCGCGATGGGTAATTTTGGTACTCAGCAAGATCAGTCCGTAGATGAGCGCCAAGGGCACTCCAATGCCAAAAGCTGCTGCAAATACAAGATTTCTGTTCTTGTTCGGAACGATTGGATCCGGATTATAAAATGGCTGATCCAGCATTTCAAAGTCCGACTCGGTTGAAGATTTTGAAATGCTGATTTCCGTTCTTTTCTGGAGAAGCAACTGAACCATTTGTTCGACAAGGGAATTCAATTGCAGAATGTCATAAAGTTCTCGCTTTTCGTTTTGCAGTCCTGATAAAGAACTCACATAGAAATCAATTCGATCATTTAATACTGCAAGAAGTTTGTTGTTTTCGGCTTCCATCGAGTTGACGTTTTCGACAATATTCGCCTCGATTCTGGTAATTCTGGAGTCCTGATATTGGACCAAGGGATTCTCAATGTTCTCCTCGGTCATCATGATTTTGTCCTCTTGCTTTATTCTTACGTACTCAAAGACCAACTCATTTAAAAGGGCATTTTCAACACCCATGACGACAGGAGCAAAAACCTCATCCCTGCTCTTTTTCTTGACGTAATCCCTGAGGTATTTGAGATAACTATTCTCGATCAGTATCTGCGATTTCTGCTCCTCAAGTTCAGACACCTTCTCTACGATCATGGTATTGGCCTGACCGAAATCCAGGTTCTTAACCTTATAGCCATCAATTCTCCCTTGGAAATATGAGAGAGTATCAAGCAGGGTTCTCAATTGCCCATCGATAAATTCGAGTGAATTCTCAGCCTCTCTATTTTTGATCTCCAGGTTCTGCTGCTTGATGGTTTTTACATGAGCTCGAAGAAAGGCCTGATCCTTTTCAGGGGTTTTGGAAATCAAACTCAGATTGAAAATATTGTTGGATTTCTTATCGGTCCCTATTACCAGGGTTTTGGAAAAATAATCCACCAATTCCTCCCTGGACACAAACTCAAACAAAAACTGATCCTGGGTTTTCAGGGTAAGAAAACTTTGGGTGGGAATTACCTTGAAGTTGCAGCCATTGATTGATACCCAGTCTTCATAAAGAAATTCCTTATCAAGGTCATATAAAGAATTAACCTTGTCGTTATCTGAAACCAGTATAAAGGAGTCCCCCTTCTCCGAGGGTTCTATTTCAAACCTCAGATTGTAGGGAATGGATTTGGAGTTGCTATCCAGAACAACCCTGAAATATTGATTGGGGTAAATTTCGGATTCCTTAACCTCACCCCTTCGGTAATAGGAAACGTCGAAGTCAAGATCATTGAGTGTTCTGGAGATGATCTCCTTCGAAGAAAGAATCCTTCTTTCCTTTTCTACATCTGAAACATCGGATCTAAAAAACCTGGTGCCTTGACCACCGAATAACACATCGCTTTCCCCCTGATCCTTGGTTTTTACCAAAGCCGCTTGGATTTGAAAAATAGGGGTAGTATATCGGTTAATGATCATGGCCACGGCCAGGACCAGTAGAAAAAATCCGAGAATAAGGGGCCAAATATTGACGACCCTTTCGATAAACTGAGCCAGTCCGCGATTTTGAGATTGGTTGCTATTCAATTGATCTTCCATTATTCAAATAGCTCTTCAGGGCTCATAAGGCCGTAACGACAACAATTAACGTGGTCAAGGTACTCAACATGGTGATCAGTGCGGGTGCTGAGGGCAGCAAATACTCGAAAAGGGTTTTTGACTTCAACGGAGGCACGATCAATTGATCTCCCGGTCTTAAATAAAAGTACTCGGACTTCAAAACATCCTCTGAAAGCGCGTTCAGATAGGCCACTTTAGCCAGTCCATCTTCATAACGAACGATTTTGATTTTTGAGCGGTCTGCAAAGTCTCTCATGTTTCCGGCCATGGCTATCGCATCAAATACGCTGGTCTTGGTATTATATGTGGTAAATCTTCCCTCCTTATTTACCTCACCGAAAACACTAAACTGAAATGACATCAGTTCAAGTTTTACGACAGGGGACTCAAAGAATCCTTGAAACTTAAACTCAAGTGTGTCTTCCGCTTGAGCCAAAGTCAAATTTTTCAAATTCACCCTACCAACCTTGGGAAGAAAAAGATCTCCTCCATTGTCCAATTGGAATCCGGAAAGGTACCGGTCAGCTAAAAACTGTAGCAATCCGACATTCAATTCATTCATGCCGGCCTGAGCAGCGGCCCCACCCATATTTTGATTCCCTTGACCACCATTGAGGAAATCATTCTGGTCGTACTGGTTCAGCTTACGAATTTGACCAAGCTGCTGCTCGTACTCCTTGATAAAGTTAAAATCACTTGGGGTGATGGAGCCAATCCTTACCGCCACGATGTCGTTCGGCTGAAGCTTGTATTCAGTAAAACTTCGATCATAAAACCTCAAAAGTGTATCATAGTTCAGGTCCTCGGCCTTGGCCTTCACATCATCCCTTTGAATATAGGTGATCTTCTTGATGGGTACACAAGCAAAAGCCATCATGGTGATGATGGCTATGGTTAATATTCGCACTTGGGTCAGGTAGTATCTAGGCATTGTTTTGCATCTTGATCAGGTTCAGGGCGCTTCCCGCTCTGAACCAGTCAATCTGTGATTCATTGTATGTGTGATTCACCTTTATCTCTTCATTCGTTCCATCGGAATGACGTAACCTCAAGGTCAAAGCTTTTCCGGCCGCAAAGGAGTCCAAATCCACAAAATCCATCAGATCATCTTCTCTGATCTTGTCGTAATCATTCTCATCTGCAAAGGTCAGAGCCAGCATACCCTGTTTCTTGAGATTTGTCTCATGGATCCGGGCAAATGATTTCACCAATACCGCCTTCACTCCCAAATGCCTGGGCTCCATTGCCGCATGTTCTCTGGAACTGCCTTCACCGTAATTATGGTCTCCAACAACGATGGTAGGAACTCCCTTGGCTTTATAGTCCCTCGCGGTCTTTGGTACGGCCTCGTATTCTCCGGTGATAAAATTCTTCACCTTATCGGTTTCCTCATTAAATGCATTTACCGCACCGATCAGACAATTATCCGAAATATTATCAAGATGCCCTCTAAACCTCAACCATGGCCCTGCCATGGAGATATGATCCGTGGTACACTTGCCAAACGCTTTGATCAACAGCCTCATTCCCTCAATATTCTTCCCGTCCCATGGCGCAAACGGCTCGAGCAATTGGAGTCTATTGGAATCCGGTTTCACGACAACTTCGATCTGTGAGCCATCCTCTGCAGGCGCCTGGTATCCGGGATCATCAACCTGGAAACCATTAGGTGGCAGTTCCCAACCTGTCGGTTCTTCCAGCCTCACTTCTTCCCCGCTCTCGTTCCTGAGCGTATCGGTAAGCGGATTAAATCCCAAGTCTCCCGAAATCGCAATCGCGGCCACCATTTCAGGAGAGCCCACAAAAGCATGTGTATTTGGGTTTCCATCAGCCCTCTTCGAAAAGTTCCGATTGAAAGAATGGACAATGGTATTTTTCTCTTGACGATCTGCACCAGCCCTTTCCCATTGTCCAATACAGGGACCGCAGGCATTGGTGAAGATCCTGGCATTCAGATCCTCAAATATTGACAACAACCCATCTCTTTCGGTTGTGTATCGAACCTGTTCAGAGCCGGGATTGATGCCGAACTCCGCTTTGGTTTTCAGGCCCTTATCCACGGCCTGCTTGGCAATTGAAGCCGCCCTGGAGATATCCTCATAAGAGCTATTGGTACATGAGCCAATCAGTCCCCATTCCACATCCATCGGCCAACCATTCTTCTCTGCCACTTCGCGCATTTGCGAAACAGGAGTGGCACGGTCCGGTGTAAATGGACCGTTGATATGAGGTTCCAGCGTAGAAAGATCAATTTCGATCAGCTGGTCGAAATAGTTTTCAGGATGTTCGTACACCTCCTTATCGGCAGTTAAATGCTCCTTTATACCCTCGGCCAGATCTACCACCTCTTCCCGGCCTGTAGCCTTCAGATAGCGTTTCATGGAGTCATCGTATCCAAAAGTGGAGGTGGTAGCACCAATCTCTGCACCCATATTGCAAATCGTGCCTTTTCCGGTTGCCGACATGTTCTTTGCTCCCTCGCCGAAATATTCCAAAATCGCTCCGGTTCCTCCCTTCACAGTCAGAATCCCTGCGACCTTTAAGATCACATCCTTGGGGGCAGTCCAACCGTTCAGTTTTCCGGTGAGCTTCACACCGATGAGTTTTGGCCATTTCAGTTCCCATGGCATTCCTGCCATCACATCTACCGCATCAGCACCTCCAACACCCACAGCCACCATACCTAATCCACCGGCATTCACGGTATGAGAATCTGTTCCGATCATCATACCTCCAGGAAAAGCATAATTTTCCAAAACCACCTGATGGATGATCCCTGCACCTGGTTTCCAAAATCCGATTCCGTATTTATTAGAAACGGACTCGAGAAAATTAAACACCTCGTTGTTCTGATTGATCGCATTCTGAAGATCCTTATCGGCTCCGATTTTTGCCTGGATCAAATGATCCGCATGAACTGTGGAAGGTACGGCTGCCTTGCTCTTACCAGCCTGCATGAATTGCAACAATGCCATCTGCGCAGTAGCATCCTGCATCGCAACGCGATCGGGATTAAAATCCACATAATCCACTCCTCTCTTGAAATCCCTGAGTTCAACCCCAGGATCCAAATGACTAAACAGGATTTTTTCGGCAAGAGTAAGGGGTCTGGTCATAACTCCTCTTGCTTTTTCCAATTTTCCCGGAAGGCCTTCATAGACCTTCTTTATCATATCAATATCAAATACCATAGAAGATCACCCTGAAAGCCGCAAATCTAAAAAATTAAAGGGATTTTAAGTACCCCTACAAGCTCCTTTAGAGGGTAGATAAAAAGGCCATCGTGTCAACGCCATCAGCAAAATCATCAATAGAAGGATACTGCGCTGAGCCAAAGCCGGAGACGCCCCACCTGGAATTGGGATTGGCTACGACGGTTTGAATTTTCTCATTGTTCAATTTCAAAAATTGGTCAACATGATCGTGACCTTCATATTCCATGTAAAGAACCTCTGCTATGTTTGAATAAATACTGTCCGATTCTCTAAGAATAAAAAACTCCCCATCCAGGAATTTCATACTTGAAGTCAAATAAACGGCCTTTCGGTATGAATAATTCTGATAAAACTTGTTGTGATCCTTGAGGTATTCGTAAGGTCTGAGTGCATCGAAAAGGCTTAAAAGGTCAAATTCCCTGGAAACCAGCAAGGTGGAAACATTTCTGCACCCAAGGCCAAAATATGAGAACAGATCCGAGCCCAATTTGAGCAGATCCTCGCGGGTTGTGTGTTCATCCAAAACAGCGATACTGGTTCGGTTTTGCCGGAAAATATATGGGTACTTCCCGAAGTAATGATCAAAATAGCGATTCGTATTATCGCTACCGGTTCCAATAAAGGCATCGATATTCTCGAGCCTATCTACGCGTTCCAGTCTTGAAGAAACATCCGGATTCAGGCCTGTCAGGATTTTGAGGATTTCCCCCATCAAAACCTCATCCTTGCCGGAAAGCTTAACCACAGCTGTATTGCCGGAAAGAAGTGTACACATCAGATCATGAAAGCCCACAAGAGGGATATTTCCAGCCAACACAAGGCCCACTCTCTTGACTTGTTTTTGAAAACCATATTTTGAAGTGAATTTTTCCAGGCAATCGGCTTCTAACCAGGGAAGTACGGATTCTATGGACATTTCCACATTCGGCCGGCTAAACCATTGGTTCTCCGCTTGTACCCGCCGAAGAAAATCTTCATCCTCTTTCAGAAGCGCCAAACTTTCATACAGCTCATTAAATGTTTTAATCAATTGACTTCTGTCCACACCAATTCACTTTTTAACTTTGCCGCAAAAATCAAACTTAATTCCGTAACTAGGGTTTTAAACAAAAAAGCTTGTCATGGCTATAATGATCACAGACGAATGCATCAATTGCGGTGCTTGCGAACCTGAATGCCCCAATACCGCCATCTATGAAGGAGGTATAGAGTGGAATTATTCGGGAGGAACCAATCTGGTCGAAGTAGAACTTCCGTCCGGTGAAAAGGTGGATGCAGATCAAACGCAGGAGCCTAAATCAGATGAGTTTTACTATATAGTCACAGACAAATGCACAGAATGCCATGGTTTCCATGAGGAGCCACAGTGCGCCGCCGTTTGCCCTGTCGATTGCTGTATCCCAGACCCCGATAATGTAGAAAACGAGGAACAGCTACTGGCTAAAAAGTCCTATTTACACGGGGAGTAGATCTCAATGAAAAAATTAGCGGACCTTAGCTTTTCTGGTAACAGAGTGGTTGTCAGGGTGGATTTTAATGTGCCTTTGGACGACCAGGGAAAAGTTACCGATGACACAAGGATCAAAGCAGCCCTGCCTACCTTAAAATACTTGCTTGAGGCCGGAGCATCCCTTGTGCTTCTTTCCCATCTTGGACGACCAAAAAATGGACCGGAAGACAAATTTTCCCTCCGGCAAATAGTTCCGAACCTGGAAAGTAATCTGGGAAGGGAAGTATTATTCTCTCCAACTTCGGCCGGACAGGAAGCATCCGAAATGGCTTCAAATCTGGAGCCAGGACAGGTGCTCCTGATGGAAAACGTGAGGTTCCACCAAGGTGAAACCAAAGGTGACGAAGATCTGGCCAGGGCATTTGCCGATCTGGGAGAAATATATGTGAATGACGCCTTTGGATCAGCTCACAGGGCTCATTCCAGCACCTCCCAAATTGCCGCATATTTTGAAGAGAAGGCACCGGGCTTCCTCATGGAAGCAGAATTGACCAACGCTGACAATGTACTTAAGGGAGCTGCAAAACCATTTGTAGCAATCATGGGTGGCGCCAAGGTTTCCGACAAAATTGAGATTATCGAAAACCTCCTCCCGATCGCAGATCAAATCCTTGTTGGCGGTGGAATGGCCTACACTTTTTTCAAAGCAAAGGGAGGAGATATCGGTAATTCTCTTGTGGAAGAAGATAAACTTGAGCTCGCTCTGGAATTGTTTCAAAAAGCAGAAGATCATAACACAGAGCTTATCCTCCCGATGGACTCAAAGGTGGCCGGGAGCTTTTCCAATGATTCCCACTCAAAGCTCTGCCCTTCTGATCATATCGAAGATGGCTATATGGGGTTGGATATAGGCGAAGAAGCGATCGGCAGATTTCGCAGTGTGGTTTTGGGAGCCAAAACAATTCTATGGAATGGGCCGATGGGTGTTTTTGAGTTTTCAAACTTCGCGCAAGGAACTTTCGAAATTGGAAAGGCCGTAGTTGAGGCTACGAAAAAAGGGGCATTCTCCTTGATTGGAGGAGGAGACTCCGCAGCGGCGATCAAAAAACTTGAATTGGCAGGCCAAGTATCCTATGTTTCCACGGGCGGCGGAGCGCTCTTGGAGTATTTTGAAGGAAAAACCCTTCCGGGGGTTAAGGCATTGGAATAAATCCAAAATTCAATTCTATCGGTCCATCCGTTATTCTGAGAGTTTTTAATTCCCTAAGCCTTGATGTGGCATTGGGAGCTGCCGGCGGAAGTATTTTTCTTGCTACTTCTTTGGGATCAGACATAGATCCCTATCCGATTTTGGCATTGGTAGTATCGATTTGGATGATCTACACTTTCGATCACCTTCTGGATGCCCAATCTATACAAGGCAGGGCCATTACGCATCGTCACCTCCTTCATCAGGAACAAAGAGTCCCTATCATCTCTATGTTTGTCATTATCGGAATCAGTGCCTGCATTTTCATACTCCCGAAACTATCCATGATGAACATCCAGCTAGGTGGAATACTGGTTGTGCTGGTATTTGTTCATTGGGTTCTTAACAAGACCGAGCAGCGATCCGGAGCATTCTACTTCAAGGAATTTAGGGTTTCCTTGATCTATGCATTGGGAATTGCAATTCCTGTAATCGATAATCCAAACAAGCTTAGCTTGCAGTTTTTTGCTCTTCTAACCCTCTTTTGGATCATTGCAAGCATTAACCTGATTACCCTATCGATGATCGAAAAAGACAATGATCAATTGCAAAAACAGCGTTCCCTCGCTACGATATTGACAGAAAAGAAAGTTCAGCATATTCTTTATACGTTGATCGGGCTCTATTTTCTGGTTGCCCTGATCACATTTAACTTGCCCAAGATTTCCTCCACTTCATTGATCATCATATCTCTTGTTTTCCTGGGATCTCTTATCCCGCTATTGTTCAAAGACCGGTTGAAGAGAAATGAGAATTACCGAATTGTGGGAGATCTCAGTTTTTGTTTTTCCTACTTGGCTCTCATTTGATCAACAGCAACGATTACAACCTTATTTCCACGTTCTACGATCCCCTTGCCAAGGTGATATTCGGGAATGAGCTCAAATCCGCCGGAGCCTATGCCTTCCAATACCTTGATATCAGGGATGCGAGCATTCTAATTCCCGGTGTTGGGACGGCAAGTTTTCTTGACGAGGTAAAATTTGGACAACGTATCAACCCTCATAAGATTTTGGGAATCGACCTTTCAGAGAAAATGCTGACGAAAGCTCATAAAAGAATTGAGAATCAAGACTTTGGGAAGTTCTTTGAAATTAGGAATGGGGACTTCTTTTCGTCGCATTTTGAAGTTCAGTTTGATCTGATCATCGCAAATTTCTTCTTGGATTGTTTACCTAATTGCCAGATCGAGGAATTTATGCT
>JANQHS010000050.1 GCA_028282565.1 Cytophagales bacterium
ATTTTCCCTGATCACTTCCTCTTTTTCGCAATGCGTCGCAATGATTGTCCGAGCCTCACGGAAAACACTTTCCAGGGCTCTGTGGTCATCCACCAGCATGTTGCCCGTAGAGGATCCCATGAAGATCTTAATACCGCAAGCCTGCGCAGGATCGAGCTTTTTTACCTCTTCAATGTTGTCGTTGGTGGCTCCAAAAAAGAAGGAATAATTCACCCAGGATCTTTCTGCAGCGATCTGAAATTTCTCCTCAAGTTTTTCCAGAGTAGTGGTTTGAGGGTTGGTATTTGGCATCTCCATGAACGAAGTAATGCCTCCTGCAGCGGCTGAACGGCTTTCCGTATATATCTCGGCCTTATGGGTTAAACCGGGTTCGCGAAAATGAACCTGATCATCGATCATTCCCGGAATGAGAAGCAATCTTTCTCCCTCGATGACCTTTCTTGCTTCTTGATCGATCGAGGAATTGATCGATTCAATTCTTCCGTTCTTTATGCCGATGTCGCTATGAGTTCTTTTTCCCTCATTGACGATCTCGACGTTCTTTATCAGGATATCCAGCAAGCGATTATTTGATTTGGACTTTTTCTAAAATTCTTTCGATAAGCATTTGGGTGGTCACTCCGTCAGCTTCTGCTTCGTAGTTGAGAAGAATCCTGTGGTTAAGAACATCCAGGGCGATGGCTTTGATATCCTCCGGGATCACGAACTCCCTTCCTTCCAGGTAGGCGTTTCCCCTTGACGCAAGGTGGAGGTTGATGCTTGCCCTTGGAGAAGCGCCGAAGTTGATGTATTGTGCGATGTCCTCCAATCCGTGTTCTTCAGGGTTCCTTGTCGCGAATACCAGATCAATGATGTACTTCTCAAGTGATTCTGCCAATTTGATCCGGTTGACTTCCTCCCGGATGGAGAAAATGTCATCCTTTTTTAAAACGGTTTTCACATCGCCTTCGAAACTCAGGTTTGCCATGCGGCTCATGATCTCCTGTTCCTCAGCTTTAGTCGGATAGTCCACGAAGACTTTCATCATAAATCGGTCGACCTGAGCTTCGGGTAATGGATAGGTGCCTTCCTGCTCAACCGGATTTTGTGTAGCCAAAACGAAGAACGGCCTGTCCAGCTTGAAGGTATGTTCCCCGATGGTTACCTGTTTTTCCTGCATGGATTCAAGAAGGGCTGATTGGACTTTGGCAGGAGACCTATTGATCTCATCGGCAAGGACCATGTTGGCAAAGATCGGCCCCTTCTTAACCTCGAACTCACTCTTTTTCTGATTGTAGATCATGGTGCCGATCAGGTCCGATGGTAAAAGATCGGGTGTGAACTGCAACCTTTGAAAATCAAGGTCTAAAACTCTAGACAGTGTACTGATCGTCAGGGTTTTGGCAAGTCCCGGGACACCTTCAAGCAGTATATGACCATTTGTGAACAAGCCTATCAGCAAGCGCGTGATCATCTCTTCCTGTCCGATGATCACCTTATGGACTTCACCAATGACCTGTTTTACTTTTTCCTGATTCTGATCGGTCAATACGGCACTTTCGCTGTTACCTTCCATCTTCTCTTTTTTTGCGGCACAAATTTGACTGTTCTAAATTTGATATCAAATCCCATTGATAAAAAGGATACACCTTAATGAACCTAAACCTCGTCGTTCTTTCGATTCCTATTTTCTTTTTCCTGATCGGGATCGAATTACTCTATGACAGGATCGTTCAAAGGAAACTTTATAGGCTTCATGATTCCCTAGCCAATATTTCCTGCGGTATCACGGAACAGATCTCGGGGGTCTTTGCAAAAGTATTTACTATCGCTGCCTACGATGTGGTCTATCAAAATTTCAGGATCATGGAGATCCCGAACACCTGGTACTGGTGGATCGTGGCTTTCGCAGGAGTTGACTTTCTTTATTATTGGGCGCACCGGCTTAGCCATGAGATTAATCTTTTTTGGGCGGGCCATGTGGTTCATCATCAAAGCGAGGAGTACAATCTTTCCGTTGCGCTTCGCCAGGGAGCATTTCAGAAGTTGTTCACCTTTTATTTCTATTTCCCGCTTGCCCTTGCGGGTTTTAGTACTGAATTATTTCTGTCCATTAGTGCGATCAATTTGCTCTATCAGTTTTGGATCCATACTGAGGCCATCGATCGTATGCCGGTTTTTGAGTGGGTGTTTAATACTCCTTCTCATCACAGAGTTCACCATGGCAGGGATCCTAAATACATAGACAAGAATCATGGCGGCACCTTTATTATTTGGGACAGGATATTTGGAACATTTCAGGATGAAAATGAAAAACCCACCTATGGGATCACCAAGCCACTGAATACCTTCAACCCACTTTATGCCCAGGTCTCTCATTTTTTCACCCTGGCTAGGGATTTCAGAAAAATGAAGGGGTTGGGTGAGATCTGGAGCCTGCTCTGGAATAAGCCGGGTTGGCATCCGGAAAGGTTGGGCGGAACGAGAGTTGTTGAGAGCATTGACCACGGCGTTTATGAGAAGTACGAAGCAGAGATCTCGACAAGAATGAATCTGTATATTTTCGTTCAGTACGTTCTCTCGCTTGGTATCACCGCGGGATTCCTTTTCACTCAAGGACAGATGGATTGGACTCAAAAGATCCTCTTTACGATATGGATATTCTTATCTGTAGGCGCTTTGGGTCTGTTATCTGATGGGCTAAGGGTGGGATCCAAAATGGAATGGTTGAGATCGGTATTTGGATTGGGGATTGGCATTTTCTTTTTGTTGAATCCGGGAATTCCTATATGGATCACTGCGCTGATCGGTCTTTCACTGATCCTGTTCATTTCATGGTATCCCTTTATTAAAAAAAGGGTTTTAGAAGAATCAGATCAGCATGAATAGAAACTATTCAATTGCCTATCTGGTGGCTTCGTTATTGGTTCTGATCCTGCCCGTGATCATCGGCTCTCCCTATTCGATCTATTTGACCAAACCCCTTATCGGACTGATACTTCTGGCAGCCGCATCGAAGTTGATCAAAGCAGGCTCAAAAAAGAAGATTCTGTTGTCTGGCGTCCTTTTTTCCCTGTTGGGAGATGTGCTACTGATGTTCGAAGGAGAAACACTGTTCCTTGCAGGTCTGGGGTCATTCCTCGCAGCTCAGGTGTTGTATGCCGTTTTGTTCTGGAAGATGGGATCCCGACCTCATGGAACAACGCAAACAAGGTTGCTTTCCCTGGGGGCATTGGTTTACCTCGGCCTTTTTATTTTCTATCTGGAACCTCTCGTGGGCGGCTTCTTTGTTCCGGTGGTTCTTTATGCCATTGCTATTACCACCATGATGATGTTTAGCATTGGCCTCAAAGGTGAAATAGAAAGCACCGCTGCCAACTTGATTATGCTTGGCGCGGTTTTTTTTGTCGGCTCGGATTCCATACTGGCAATTGCCAGGTTCGCCAACCCATTTGAAGCATCCAGGTTGTTTGTCATGGGCACCTATATTATCTCCCAATATGGGATTGTCTTTGGGGTGATCCGAGCAGACAGGGCTTAAGAGACTAGTTTAATGACGGTTAGGGATCTGATATTGGTGACCACGATCCCATTTTTGTCTTTTCCCGATTCCTGGTGGTGAATCTCCGCCCGGCCTGTCGATCTGAGATCTTCTTCGGCTTTTTTGATTTGTGCATTGGTCAGATAGAACTCATAATAAACGCTGCTCCGCGCGGGTTTTACATAGTCGATTTCCGAGTTTTTTAGCCATGCCTCGCATTGATACCCCTTTTTGCGGAGGATATTCCAAAGCTGCACTGCCGGATAAGGATCTGCCCCGGAGAACAGAGTGCCGCCGAAGATCCCTCCCTGAAGGTTTTTGTTCAATATGCTCTTGATCACCTTGACCCTTACGGTTTTGAAGTCCTGGCTAATTGATTGTGTCCAAATTCGATTAAAGAACAGGGGCGGGTAAAGCCTCATTGCCCATTTCACAACAAAAGGATGATGTTTCAAAGGATCAGTTCAGTAAGTACAGCAGCACCAAAAATATGATCAATCCGGTACTTGCGATCCAATACCAGCCATAAAAGGAGATCTCCAAAATGGTGAGCTCGAATTTGTTGGTCACGAAAACCAATTTCTTGATCGGATCCTGCGAGTTAACGCCCAATTTATAATAGCTGTAGAGTGTCATCGCTATTCCCATCAAAAACTGAAAAAAATGAATGCCGGCTATCAGAAGCAAAAAGGTTTTTCCGGGTGAGGCCTGAAGGTCTTCAAAATTTCCAACCAGGTTTCGCCATGCATCTAGAGAAACCACAAGGTAAAGGCAAGCAAAAAACAGAATGAGCCGGAAGGAAAAGCTCAAGGCCCGAAGATCTTCTTTCTCGATATGATTGCTCCCCTGGGAAGAGACAAAGGCGATCCCCATCAGGATCAGCACGCTGATGATCAACCCCTTGGGAAGTATCATCGACTCCAAAGCCTGGAAGTTTCTGTCAAAAAACCAAAAGGAGAAAAGGAGAAACAGGATGGCCAGGGAAATCGCCATGGATCCAAGAAAAAAAAGGGTCTTGTAGGGATGGGTTTTTTCTATCCCCCAGACTTTCTTTCTTTGTTGTTCGCCCAGTTGTTTTTTTTTGGATAAACTCATCGGCTATTTCATCAAATGAAATATAGGTACTTAATACTTATTCTAACGTTCGTTCTTCTTCCTTTTGTACAGGCCATTGGACAGAAATACCTGGTTTTTGATGTGATCCCAAAATCAAAAAGGTATCGATATCAAAAGGGAGACGAATTCACATTCAGGCTGGTTGCTCAGCCCGATCTCACCACCGGGGTAATCACTGAAATCGGTGATAACTATATCGTCCTTGACCATTTGGACAACATAAGTTTGGAACAGATATCTTATGTGAAAGTTCACAGAACAGGGCCTTGGAGCGGTATCAGGGATGTAACCGGGTATGTGGTCCCGGTTGTAGGAGTAGGATATTTTGCCATAGAGTCCATTAGCAATGCCCGGAATGGTTTTGAACCTGTAGTCAGAACCGAAACATTGACAGCTGCAGTGCTTTCCGTAGCTTATGGTATTTGGATGAGGACATTGAAATTCAAGACTTACAAGATCAACCAGAATCACAAACTCTATGTGAACGACATGGGCTCTGGAACAACGATTCCATTTGAGAATAAATAGACAAGCATGGTAAAAAAAATCTTCTTCCTTACAGGATACCTGATTCTGTTCGGAGCATCGGTTTATGCTGGAAAAACCCGAACTGCTGAGCAAACGCAAATCGATTCTACCCAGCTCAGGGAGCTTAGGTACAGGTGTATCGGGCCTTACCGTGGAGGGCGTTCGGCTGCAGTTACAGGGGTTCCCGGAAATCCCAGCCTCTATTACATGGGCTCAACCGGTGGTGGCGTCTGGAGATCGACAAATGCCGGCAATTCATGGGAGAACATCTCCGATGGGTTCTTCGGAGGCTCGATTGGGGCAATAGCGGTTGCGGAATCCGACCCGAACGTGATCTATGTCGGGGGAGGTGAGGTGACCGTCAGGGGAAATGTATCTCATGGCGATGGTGTCTGGAAAAGCACCGATGCCGGGAAAACCTGGAAAAATATTGGTCTTAATGATAGTCGCCATATTCCGAGGATCAGGGTACACCCCAAGGATCATAATCTGGTCTATGTTGCTGCTCTTGGACATTTGTTTGGACCCAATGAGGAGCGCGGCATATTTAAATCTGAGGATGGTGGCCAGACATGGAGGAAGGTACTCTTTATCAGTGAGGATGCCGGAGCGGTAGATCTTATTCTTGATCCTAATAATCCCAGAAACATGTTCGCTTCATTTTGGCAGGTGCGAAGGACGCCTTTTGGCATGGAATCCGGTGGGAAGGGTTCCGGTATCTGGAAATCAACAGATGGAGGAGAAAACTGGGAAAATATCAAACAGGCCAAAGGCCTTCCAAGAGGGGTATGGGGAATTTCAGGCTTGGCTATTTCCCCGCAGAATTCGGAAAGGATGTGGGTGATCATTGAGAACAAGAGCGGAGGAGTTTTTAGATCTGATGACGGAGGAAAAACCTGGAAACCGGTCAACTCTGAGAGGAAGCTCAGGCAAAGGGCCTGGTACTATTCCAGAATTTTCGCCGACCCTTCAAATGAAGACCAGGTCTATGTGGTCAATGTAAGGTTTCATCGATCCAAGGATGGTGGAAAAACCTATGAATCCATATCCACCCCACACGGTGATCATCATGACCTCTGGATCAACCCGGATGATCCGGAGAACATGATCATTGGCGATGACGGTGGTGCGCAGGTGACTGTCGATGGGGGGAGATCCTGGACCACATACCATAATCAACCCACCGCGCAGTTTTACAGGGTGATCACTGACGATCATTTTCCTTACAGGATCTATGCCGCTCAGCAAGATAATTCTACGGTAAAAATACCGCATAGGACAAGCTCATGGGGTGGGATTACAGAAAGGGACTGGGAGCCCACCGCCGGAGGAGAGAGCGGGCATATCGCCATTGACCCCAAAGATGAGGATATCGTTTTTGGAGGCTCTTATGACGGGTTTCTATCGAGGTATAATCACCGTACGGAAGAGTATAACAACGTGACCGTATGGCCTGACAATCCTATGGGTTGGGGAGCCAAGGATCTGAAGTACAGGTTTCAATGGAATTTTCCAATTTTCTTTTCCTCGAAAGAACCTCATGATCTCTATGCTGCGGGAAATGTTTTGTTCAGGAGTACCGATCATGGGCAGTCCTGGACTGCGATCAGTCCTGATCTGACCAGAAATGATAGCACAAAATTGGGCCCATCGGGCGGACCAATCACCAAGGATAATACATCCGTTGAATATTACTGTACTATTTTTTCTGCCTGTGAGGCCAATAATGATCCGAACGTGATCTGGACTGGGTCTGATGACGGATTGATCCATGTCACCAGGGACAAGGGAAAAACCTGGAGCAACGTGACCCCACCCAGATCGATTATGCCTGGGTGGATCATGATCAACTCGATCGAACCACATCCCAGCAATCCGGGGGGAGCATATGTGGCGGCAACCATGTACAAGTCAGATGATTTTCAACCCTATTTGTACAAAACCGAAGATTATGGTGTGACCTGGTCAAGAATAAACCGGGGTGTTCCCGATGATGAGTTCACACGTGTGATCAGGGCACATCCGGATCAACCGGGATTGTTGTTTGCTGGCACGGAAAAAGGGATCCATGTGTCCTTTGACGACGGGAATTCCTGGACTTCGTTCCAGCAGAACCTGCCCCAGGTACCGATTACAGATATGCGCATCAAAAATGGTGATCTCGTAGTTGCGACCCAGGGCCGGAGTTTATGGGTGCTGGATGACCTTTCACCCCTTTCTGTAGTCAAGGATAATAAACTCAGCAAAGGAAACAGGCTTTACCCGGTTCGGGATAACCATCTCTTATCCGGGGGAAAAGGGGGGAAAACAACGGGGCAGAACCCTGCCTCGGGAGTGGTTTTCAGGTATGAATTGGCAGCAAAGGTTGATTCTTCAACCAATGTTGAATTCAAGATCCTTGATAGTCAGAAATACAAGATCTTTCATTATTCAACCGCCTTTTCAAAAGAGCAACTCAAGGAGAATACGCAATTCAAGGAATTAAAAGATCTAAAAGGAGGAATGAACTCATTGAATTGGAATGGAAACTATCCCAGTGCCGAAGGATTTGAGAACCTGATCATGTGGTCTGGCGGCCTGGGTGGGCCGGAGGCCCCTCCCGGTGAATACCGGGCACGCCTGATCGTCGGCAATGACAGTTTTGATCAGGAGTTTAAAATATTGCCTGACCCGAGAAAGCGCATGACCCAGGAGGATTATATCAGGCGTTTCCAGGCCGCCCTACAGGTCAATAAGCTGTTGTCAAGAACCAATAAAACCATAAGGGAGATCAGGGAGGTAAAGTCCCAGGTGAATGATTGGAAAAGCAAACTGGACACCGCAGAGAATAAGGAGATCATGGACTTTTCTTCGGCCATGCTTAAAGACATGAGTGCGATTGAGAACTCACTTTACCAGACAAAGAACCAAAGCCCTCAGGACC
This sequence comes from Cytophagales bacterium, assembly GCA_028282565.1. Taxonomy (GTDB): domain Bacteria; phylum Bacteroidota; class Bacteroidia; order Cytophagales; family CCMP332; genus JANQHS01. The sequence continues at coordinate 8,088 of JANQHS010000050.1, forward strand.
CATTGAATTTTCCGATTCGGCTCAATGATAAATTAGCCGGGGTGGGAGGTAATATTAGGTACAATGATGGTCCTCCTACAAGGCAAGCTTTGGCTGTTCTTCAGGAATTATCGGATAAGATCGAAAAACAGATTGCATCCTGGGATAAGATCAAGGAAGAGCGCGTTCCCGAATTCAATAAAAAGATACGATCAGCAAAGATCAAGGCTATAAAGATCTCAGAATGAAATATCCTATTCCTCCTCTTCGATCTTGTCCAATTCCTTGTCTATGATCTCTTCGATGACCTTTCTTTGTCGCTCGTCGATCTTCTGATCGGTTTTTGCTTCCTTTTTTAACCACCTGAGCATGGCGTTCTTCTTGATCTCATAGGCGATGAAAACCGTGTAGTCGCTGGTCTTATCATCGTAATACTTCTTTTCGCCAATTTTTCGCAGGTCGGATATGCTGGTGTTCATGACCTGCCTGGTCAGGCTTTGGAATTTATCTGCGATATCCTCTGCATTTCCGTTACCTGTTTCGGCAAGATATTGGTCGGCTACCTGCTTCATGTTGGTGTTCACCTGGCCGGCAAGTTCTGCTTTGGCTTCAATATCCGCCTTTCCCTCGGCAATATTATCCTTAGAACTGACTCCCTTGCCAACGCCTCTCCAAAACCTACCATTGCTTTGATAGGAACTTCCCGAGAAAGGTTCCTTGACCTTTTTACCAAACATTCCACCCTTGCAACCGGCAAGGATAAGAGGCAATACTATCAGTAGATGGGCAAACTTTTTCATAGAGCTTTTTTGATCGGAGATGGAAATATCATGCCAAAAATATGACAGAACGATCGGAACCTTCCAATGTTCGCTCTTTCCTAAATTTTAGAAACCTTTTTATGCTCTACCCGGCCATTCGAATAGATTGAAATGATGTAGATCCCTGAGGAAAGACCATCCAGATCGAGTACATTTTTGCCTCTCATCAGGGTTCCGGTTTGAAGTGTTTTCCCGATCTCGTTTCTGAGCATAAAATCTCCCTCCTCAGCAACCGAGATCTGAAGATCTCCGGAAAAAGGATTTGGATAAATAGCCTGAACCAGCGAGCCAGAGATCAATTGATCTTCCGGGTCCATACCCATAATGGTATTGTCTTTTGAAATGATCCAGAGTTCAGGGTCGAAATCGACGGAAGTAATGGTATATGGAAGGTTGACCGCAAAAGACTCACCCGAAAAAGTATGGTCAAAGACCAAAATCGAATCTTCTCCCTGGCTTCCGTCGAACCTGATCGGCACCGGCATTTCATAAAAATCTACCGAAGAGTGGGATGTCGTCTGGTGGATTCTGACGCTGTCGTACATCGGAGGATTGAGCATTTCGATCTGGTAGCTCGGGTATCCCTGACCATAATACCAGTCATCAAAAAACTCATCCAAGTCTAATCCTCCCTGAGCCTCAAAATGTGCCTGAAGGTCCCTCGTTTTTGCAAAATCGAATGCAAGATTGGGGTCATCAAGATAGCTCTTGCATGCTGCCACAAAGCCTGCATCTCCCAAGATCCACCTCAACATATGCAGGAGATAAGCCCCCTTCCGATAACTCAATCGGCTGTCGAAGATCCTTGATACGCTCGTGGTATCATCAACCCAGACCGAACCACCCGGTTGGCTTGTGATGGACATCAGCGTTCCTCCTTTCCAATTTCTCCATTCTATCGGTGCCAGCAATTCTTCCACGGCCAAACCCGTA
>JANQHS010000061.1 GCA_028282565.1 Cytophagales bacterium
CAGGAAGAAGAGGTATAAAAATGCCTGTTCAGTTTTTCAAGATCCACTTCGACTTCAGGCCTAAGTTCCGCCCTCACCACATTTCCCTCTTCCTCGGGCTTTTTGATATCCGTACAATAATGAACTCCGTTGATATCTTTAATTGAGTCGATGATACTTTCCGAAAACAGAAATCCCATGGTGAGTTCATCGTCATTTCCCGGGGTACGCATGGTGACAGAAACAGAAAATTGCTCGCGCATATCCGAGGGGCCGAGACCCAGACGGATCTCAAGCGGTTCCTCCCGAACAAGGAGATCCTTCGAGGCAATATGATCTCCTTCCCTTACAACCGAAACATCAACTTTTGAAATGCCAATCAACGCTCTGACTTATTTTGGTCCCAAAATAACCGATAAACTTGTTTTTCGTTCTCTCCAAAGTTCTCTCATTCCTGATCCAACCACTAAATTGGACAGCTGTCCTGATCATTCTGGCGATCTTCTTTCCAAAAAAGAAATTGAGGAAAAAGTTCCTTTGGTGGGCCGCAGGTCTGTTCTTTTTCTTTTCTAATCCCTTGCTGATCAACCAGGCATTCAGGTGGTGGGAATACCCTCCAACCAAAATGGCAGACCTACAGGAAAGCTACGAGGTAGCGGTCATATTGGGTGGCTACACAAGTACCCTAAGCCGTCCCAGGGATCGACTGCATTTTAACAAGGGCGTGGATCGTCTCTCGAACGGACTTGAATTGTATTTTCAGGGAAAAGTCAACAAGCTTTTGCTGACAGGAGCGACTTCAAGGCTTCTGGGAGAAAAGATTTCAGAATCCTATACCCTTGAAAAGTATCTTGCCAGGGCAGGATTTCCACCTGACCGATTATTGATCGAGGGGGAATCAAAAAATACCTGGCAAAATGCACTGAGAACGAAGGAACTCCTCACAGAGAAATACGAGAGTCTCCCCAGGGTTTTGCTGATCACATCGGCTTTTCACATGAAAAGGTCGATCGGATGTTTTGAAAAGGCAGGGTTAGACTTCGTACCCTTTGCAACTGATTATTTTCAACAACCCCTGTCGCCGAGCCCTATGAACTGGCTTCTTCCGGATCCGAGAGGATTCTGGAAATGGAAGATCCTGATCAAGGAATGGGTTGGGATCGTTGCTTACAAGCTTGCTGGATATAACTGAGAGAACAAATATTGAAGATCTATGGCTCCAATTTGATATTTTAGCCGAATCTTAATGTATTGACCTTAATCCAATGAAAAACATTGTAGCGCTAATCCTCTTACTTTTTGTTCCACTTTTGGCATGGTCGCAATCCGGTGTTATAGACTCCACCTTTGGAAACCAGGGAATTTCGATTCATCAGCTCACTCCCCTTGGGGATGAAGGCGTTTACTGTGATATCCAAAACAATGGAAAGATCATAGTTGCCACCAGGCATATCACGGGATTAGAAACCTGGGATGGGGGAATCACAAGATATTTTCCGAACGGGGTTCTGGATTCGACCTTCGGAATTGATGGTATTTGCAGTCTTGGTATTGGTAACCAGGAATTGGTGTCTGATATCAGACTGAGTCAGGATGAGAATTGGATCTATCTCGCCGGGTCAATTGACCAGTCCGGGAGCAATCTCGACTGCTTCGTTGCGAGGTTTGACACGAGCGGAATGTTGGATCAGAGTTTTGGCACTGCGGGAATTGCCAGCTGCGACATCGATTTTTTCGATTGGCCACCATCCATGTTGATTCAACCGGACGGAAAAATTCTGCTGACAGGCTTTTCATATGATCAGGCTATCCCCGCCCCCTTCTTAGGCTATGCGGCAAGATTTTTGACAACGGGAACGCTCGATCCAAATTTTGGAAATGGGGGAATTGTCACATTTGCTCCACAAAATATGGGGTTTCAGGCCCATGGGGCCACCCTGGGAAATTCGGGAGACATCTATGTTGCAGGTACACCCTATGACTCCTCAAATTACGTCGGGGTTGTCAAGATCCTATCAAGTGGTGAGGTCGACACCACCTTCGGCGAAATGGGTTTTGGCTTTGCTTTCAACCCTGACACGGGATATCACCAGGGTTGGGATGTTGTAGAGATCAATGGAAGACTCATTGTATCCGGTGAAATAGGATCCATACCGTATACATACCCTTGCTTAACAGGCTTCCATCTGAATACCGGCGTGCCGGATTCCAGTTTTGGGGACAATGGATTCGTGATCCCTGATCTTTCAGGAAAGATGCTGGGCATTTATGGAAATCTTTTGAAACAACCCGATGGTAAATTCCTGGCTTTGGGGAATATCAGAAGGTTGTGGGATGAAGATTTCATTCTTTCCCGATACCTGGCGGATGGCTCACCGGATCCATCCTTCGGGATAGACGGGCACCTCGAATCAGATTACTCCGATATAGCCTTTGCTCCCGGTTTCGTATTCGACACACAAAATGATATTTATGTCAGTGGAACAATTAATGATTCACTGACGAGCGATCGAAAGATCTTTCTCTCCAAAGTCCTGAATTCTTTCAATGTCGGATTATTGGAATTCGACCAGGAAACTAGGATACAATCTCTATATCCCAATCCTATTGAATCCAAAGCCATCCTAAAATTTAGTCTCGAAAAAGAAGAAGAACTGAGTCTCTTCTTACTGGATCAAAACGGAGGAAAAATCAGAGACCTCCAATCTCCTAAAGCATATAACAAAGGAGATCATGAGTTGTCTCTGAACTTTCAAGCGTTAACACCTGGCTGGTATCGCCTGATCATTGATTCAGGAGATGGGCAACAAAGTATTTCAGTGATCAAAAAATAATTCCTCGGCACCTATTTTTAACGATTCCTCATTGTAGATTTTTTGGTATCTGATTAGATTTAATCCTATGAAAATCACTGTTGAAACCAGGGTAGATGCGGACCCCCAAAAGGTCTGGGACTACTATACCGGAGAAGAGCATATCGTTAATTGGAACTTTGCTCATCCCGAATGGAAATGCAGCTCTGCTAAAAATGACCTAAGAGCTTTGGGAAAGTTCAGTTATCGCATGGAAGCCAAGGATGGAAGCGAGGGATTCGATTTTTCCGGCATGTTCCAGGAAATATCTGCACCTGAAAAGATCATTTACCAACTCGATGATGGCAGGGAAGTGATCATTCATTTTCATGCGGAGAGAGGAGACATTCTGGTTCAGATCACCTTTGAACCGGAAGAAACCAACAGTCCGGAAATGCAGAAACAGGGTTGGCAGGCTATTCTGGATAATTTTAAATCCTATGTCGAAGGCAAAGCGGCCTGATGTCGTACCGCTTGCTCTGAAATTCTGAATGCAAAAAACATATTATGAAAGTTGCGGTATTGTTATCTGGTTCAGGTGTGTATGATGGCACTGAAATACAGGAAGCGGTTATCAGTCTGCTGGCGCTCAGCCAACGCGGTATTGAATATCAATGTACCGCGCCGGATGTGAATCAGCATCATGTTATCAACCATACCAATGGTGAAGAAATGGAAGAAACCCGCAATGTACTGGTGGAGTCAGCCAGGATTGCACGCGGGGAGATCACGGCGGTGATAGATCTTGAAGTCAACGATTATGATGGTCTGGTGATACCCGGTGGCTTCGGGACAGCAAAAAACCATACCAAGTGGGCATTCATGGGGCCCGATGGTGCCATGAACACACAAGTGAGAAGGATCATTAGGGAATTCCATCAGCAGGGAAAACCCATACTTGGATTATGCATGGGACCTACTACCCTTGCCAAGGCCTTTGAAGGTAGCGATGTGAAGGCTACCATGACGGTAGGATCGACGGAAGCGCCTTCTCCATATGAGATCGAGGCCATTTCTCAAGGAATGGAAAGCATAGGTGCTATAGCCGAAATGAAAACCCTGGAAGAAGTGAGTATTGACAGCACCAATAAGATCGTCACGGCGCCATGTTATATGATGGAGGCCAATATTGGTCAGGTCCATGATAACATCAATATGGCCTTGGACGAGTTCGAAAAATTGCTTTAAAACAACAATTGAAAGGAGCGGAACGGGAATACTATAGTCGCCAACTCAGGCTTGCTGATTTTTCCGAGTCCGATCAGCAGAAGTTAAATAGCGCCCGTGTATTAGTGATCGGACTGGGAGGTTTGGGCTCCACGGCAGCGGATCTTTTGGCAGGATCCGGAGTGGGTAATTTGATTTTGGTGGATGGAGATCGGGTTTCCAGATCAAACCTTGCTAGACAGAGTCTCTATACTTCAGATGATATCGGCAAATCAAAATCAGCACTTGCAAAGTCCAGACTTGAAAAAAGGAACCCCTTCATTTCCATCGAATCCATCAACAGCTTCTTCAATCCCGGGCTAGCCAAGGAACTGGTCCCAAGTGTGGAGCTTGTGCTGGATTGTTCTGATAATTTTCCCACAAGATATCTGGTCAATGATGCCTGTGTGGAATTCAAAAAACCCTTTGTCTTCGGTGGAATTGACCGGGATCTGATCCAATGGGCGGTATTCAATTATCAGAGCGGGCCTACTTACCGTTGTTTACACCCTGATGAACCTCTCGCCTCCTTTATCAAATCATGCAATGATCGAGGGGTATTGAGCATGACCCCCGCCCTATTGGGATCCATCCAGGCCAGAGAATCTCTCAAAGTGCTGCTCAACAATTCTTCCCTGGATCAATTCATTTTTAACATTCTCAACATAAAATCCTGGGACCTTGACAGGTTTCAAGCCATGAGAACTGCGGAAGCGGACGAAGCCCGTATCCGAGAATCCTATGGAGGATGGTGTAATTCCGGAGGAGTGAAAGAGGTCGAAATTGACTCGGTCGAGCAGTTGGGGGCATGTCTTGTTGATGTACGAGAAACTGCGGAATATGAGCGATTCCATCTGGGATCTTCGATCAATTTTCCTCTGAGTACACTTGATCAGAATTACCCGGAATTGCCAAAAAACCAGGCACTGATCCTATACTGTCAAACCGGTCAAAGAAGTATGACCGCTGCGGAAATGCTTCAGAACAATGGTTTCGAACAGGTATATTCCTTAAGGTTTGGGATTGAAGAAATGGTCCCTGATCTCAGTAGCTGATTCCATTTTGCGGATCTCTCCATGGTTGATCAACAACAAATTTGCCCCAGGCATTTTTGCGTCATCAAGCTCATGGGTAGTGAACAGTACATATCTTTTGTCCAGATCGGAAAGCTCCGTAAGCAGTTCACGACAGATCTGTCCGTAATAGGGATCCAATCCCGAGAAGGGCTCATCAAGGATCAGGAATTCGGGTTCGTCCACCATGGCCCTGATCAGCGCCAACCGGAGCTTTTCACCACCGGAAAGCTTATTCGATCTTTCATCTCCGTAAAACTTCAGCCCCAGGGATTCCATTTGCTCTTTCAGGGCTGCATTTGGTTTTAGGTCCTTGCTCCTACCCAAGTAGATGTTTTCTATAATGGTCAGGCCCGGAAGAATTCCTCCGCCCTGTGGCATGTACCCCAGAGATCTTGATTTATACAGAGGAGTAACGATGGGGTCACCATCCTGAAGCCGCACTCCTTTTTCCAGGCCGATCAGATGTCTCAAAAAGAATGTTTTCCCTGACCCGGATGGACCAAAGAGTACATTTATACCTTTTTCCAAATATCCCTTGAGTTCAATTGCAACTCCGGAGGCCATATTGGTCTTGAGTTCAAATGCTACCATAACGTCTCAGACCTGTTTTTCTTAAACCAAAAAAAGATCAAACCCAAAGTCAAAACCGATATTCCCAGCATAACTCCGGAAAGCAAATGCGCATGAGCATAATCCATGGCGATCACCTTGTTGTAGATCTCTATGGCTGCCACGCGAGTCCTGCCCGGTATATTTCCGCCGATCATCAGGATCAATCCAAACTCACCAAGAGTATGCGCAAAGGTCATCATTGCACCGGCGATCAGTCCCCGCTCGGCATGGGGCAGCAGCATTTTACGATAAATGAATACCGGCTTCCTATTCATCACCACACCTAGTTCCGTAAAAGCTTCCGGAAGACTCTCGATAGAAGATATCAGGGGGTTGACCATAAACGGCAATCCGAAGATCACTGAGGCCAATACCAGTCCCTGAAAGGAAAAGACAAGAGGAAACCCAAGCTCGCCAAATACATGTCCGACCCAGGTATTGGGAGAAAAGGCAACCAAAAAATAGAAACCCATGACCGTAGGCGGTAGCACCAGGGGAAGGTTCACCAATACCCGAATGAGCAAGCCTCGAACACCCTTGCTGAAGAAAATCCAAAAAGCAAAGAGATTCCCAACAAAGACCAGGGTCATCGAACTGATCAAAGCCAAACCAAGACTGAGAAAAATCGGAACCCAAAAATCAGGCATAACTATTCATCAATTTCCAGGTAATGAAAGCTTGCCCAGATCTCATTCATTTCGGGCCGCAGGATCTCGCCATAGACCTCTTTTGCGTTTTGGCTATTGGAAAGAAGATGAACATCATGAACCAAATTCCATGTCTTGAAATTGGCCATATTCCCTCCTATTTCCTTCCCTCTCGGAATAAAGGAGTTTGAAGTAAATGCCAGATCAACACTCCCAGACAAAATGAATTGATTCACCTGGGAAACCCCATCTCCAAAGACAGGTTCATCGAGTTCAGGATAACCATGCTCCTCCAAAAAACCCATGGCAAGGGCTCCGAAAGGTGCTGATTCAGGGTTTGCCAGCGCGATTCTTTTCTGATCAAGATCCTTTTTTTTCGGATCCAAGTCCACTTTTTCCCTTGACCAGATGACCAGAAAACCCTTCATAATCGGCTTTGATTCCACCCAATCTGGCAAGCCCCTGATAAGGGCCGACACTTTGGGATCAGCAGAAATAATAATATCAAAGGGAGCTCCATTCTTCATTTGATGATAGAGACTCGTCGTGGCAGCAGGAATGAGATCAACACTTTTGGCCATTGGATCTCTTCCCTCAAGCCAGTATTCTAATGGGAAAAGCAAATTCGAACTACATGCAATTCTGACCTGTGCATGCAACTCAAAACAAAAAACAACAGAAAAAAAGAGAGCCAAGCTTCTATTCATCCACCGATCATTGACATCGATACCAGCTCTGAACCCTTTTCAGCCTGCAGACCGTTTTCCTCCTTCACCTTATATTTATTGATGATCATGTGTTTGATCTCTTCTCTCTTGCCGGATCGAATAAGCCCTCGAAGATCCAGGACGTTCTTTCCATACAAGCAGGTCTTCATTTGGCCGGTAGCTGAGATTCTTATCCGGTTGCATGATCCACAAAAGCTTCTCGTATAGGCAGGGATGATCCCGATAGAGCCTTCAAACCCCGAGGGTGCGAAGTCAAAGCTGGAAGAGGAGATCTCTGCTTGTTGTAGATCGAGGGTACCGTACTTTTCTTCAAGGATACTTTTGATCTGGCCATAAGACAAGAACCCGCGTTGCTTTCCGTGACCATTAAAAGGCATTTCCTCGATGAAGCGAATTGACACGGGAAAGGTCCTTGCAAATTCAGCAAAATCGGGAATCTCATGATCATTTACCCCCTTCATCACCACGCAATTGATCTTTACCTGAAAACCCGATTCGATCAGATCCAGTAGACAGCCATATACCTTTTGGAAATCATCTCTGGCGGTTATTCTCAAAAACCTGGAGGGGTCGAATGAATCCAAACTGAGATTGATCTTTTGAATTCCTATTGCCTTCAATTCTTTGATGTGCTTTCCGAGCAATACGCCGTTGCTGGTTATACCAAGCTCCAATTCCGGATGAGACTCCACAATTCCTTTGAGAAAACCGATCATGTTCCGGCGAACAAATGGTTCACCACCAGTGATCCTGAGTTTCTTGATCCCGAGTCCGACCAACTCATTGATCACAAAACCCAACTCTTCATAGCTCAGGAGTTCTTTCTTTGGAAGGAATTTCATTCTTTCATCCGGCATGCAATAGAAGCACCTCAGATTGCATCGATCGGTAACTGATAGCCGGAGGTATTCAAGAGGCCTTCCGAAAGAATCAACGATACGGTTTTCCAACATTGAATTGGGCATGGAGCAATGATATGAAAATAATAAGTTCGGATTTAGGAAATAGAAAACAGCGATTTAATTTTAGACCATGGCCGGAAACTATTTGATCAAAATGTTTGGGATCTGTGAAGAGATTACGGGGAAAACCGAACTGCAAATCACGGTTACGGAAGAAATGAATAGCGAGAACCTGATCAAGCTGCTGAAGGAAGAATATCCCGACCTTGGAAAGATTGACAGTCTCGGTCTGGCTGTTAACCACAGGTATATTCAAGAGCCAACAGATATTAAACCGGATGATGAGATAGCACTCATACCTCCGGTCAGCGGAGGATGAACGCAGCAATAATCACTTCTGATCAGCTTTCTCCTGAAGAAGCAATCGCTTTTGTCAGCCTACCGGAAACCGGCGGCATCTCCGTTTTCATAGGTACTGTAAGAAACAAGAACAATAAAAAAAGGGTAGAAGAACTCCATTATCAGGCCTACGATGAGATGGTCATCCCCCAAATGGAAAAATCGATCTTGGAAGCCCGCCAAAAATGGGACCTGGGAAAGGTACTGGTTGCACACCGAAAAGGTGATCTTCAAATTGGAGATGTTGCCATTATCGTGGCATGTTCCTCGATCCATAGAAAAGAATCAATTGAAGCAAGCACTTGGCTTGTTGATCAATTAAAAGCTACCTTACCAATATGGAAGAAAGAGATCTATGAAGATGGATCTGAATGGTTGAATCCAAACCCCTAGCTATGAAAATTGAAAAGCTGATCCTATACCCCATTAAATCCCTGGATGGCACACAGGTTCAGGAAATAAATGTCGGCCCGGAAAAACGCATACTCCAGGATCGGCGTTTTTCCCTCATCGACGAGGGTGGTGAGGTCTTTAATGCCAAGAGGTCTCCAAAAGTGCAGCAGTTCAGGATCATTTTCTCGGAAAACCTTCAACGCTGCCAGATAGAGGGAACGGCTTACAATCTTATGGAGGGCAATGAAGCCCTCAACGAACACCTTTCCCAATTGGTTGACACCAGGATTTCACTGAAAGATAATGGGCTGGCACCTATCCCGGACAGACCCTTGTGGCCCGGACCAAACCTGATCAGCAGGCAATCTTTGATCGAAATGGAATCATGGTATGAAGGGATCAGTCAACTTGAACTCGTCCAAAGGTTTAGGGTCAACATGATCCTTGATGAACCAGAATTACCCCCATTTTGGGAAGAGGATCTTCTCAGTCAGGAGATTACCCTTAAGTTTCCCTCTGCCGAACTTGTAAAATTCAAGTCCTGCGAGCGATGCCCTGTACCGGCCAGAAACCCCTTGACCGGAGAATCGACCTCTGGTTTTCAGAAGATCTTTGTGAACCAAAGGGGAAAATTCAGAAAAGGACTGGATAGCTTCCAAACCAAGCATCTGTATTATTTCTCGCTTGTAAGCCAGGTTGGTGAGACAGGAGAAAATCCCGGATTCAGGGTCGGTGAGGATGTATTGATTCTAGATCCTCAGGAGTATTGATATTGATCCAATCGGGCTCAACCTTTACCCAATGAAATCTCTGTTCTTCTACAAATGTCATTGCGGATAATTCTTCAATTTCGATACACCTTTGGAGAGCCTCGAAACACGTATGTTCATAAATACCCATAAGGGGTTCGGGCTTTTTTCGATCAAGGTTGTAAAATACTGTCCCACTACATTCAGGATCCCTGTTGAACAAGAGTTTTGATATGATCTCGGGGTCTTTAAAGTACACATCCACTGGGAGTACCAGAAAAGAATGGCCCGTATGTCTCTTCATGGAGGAATATATTCCCCCCAGGGGTCCGAGATCAGGAACAAGGTCCGGAATGGTCTCTATACCGCTTGAAAGATGATCAGGACCAGAGAACAAGACCTTCTCAACAAAATTCTCAATATTGCCTTTTTGGATCTCGGCCAGACTTCTCTCCCCTATCCTAAGCACCGACTTATCCCTTTTCATTCGCAGGCTTTTCCCGCCTCCAAGGACCAGACCAATAAGATCTTTCATTTTATAAAATCAGATTTTCCGCCCGTCTTACTCAGCAATTCTGTTTCCCGGATCACAATACCATGACTCAGGGACTTGCACATATCATAGATCGTTAACGAGGCGATGCTAGCTCCGGTAAGGGCTTCCATTTCCACGCCTGTTTTTCCACTTGTCTTAACCCTGCATTGGATCTCAAAGAATCTTTCTCCGGTCTTCTGTATTTCTATTTCCACATCCTCGATCGGGATCGGGTGACACATGGGAATCATTTCCGAGGTCTTTTTAACAGCCATGGTTCCGGCAATAATAGCTGTTTGAACCACGGGACCCTTTTTGGTTTTTAATTCATTGGCTTTATCAATGCTGAGTCGGCTCGGGAATTCAACTACGGACCTTGCTACCGCTTCTCTGATCGTTTCTTTCTTTTCAGAAATGTCAACCATTTGCGGTTGCCCTTTATCTGTAATATGCGATAGCTTTGGTTCTCCCATAATCAATCTTCTAACACCAAATAAAAGATTATCAGCATGATATCGGTAAAGGAAGCAGAAAATTTGATCAACGAGACAAAATTCTCACCCGAAATCAAAAAAATACCCCTTAAAGAGGCTGTCGGTCATTATCTGGCAAAGCCCATTAAAGCCGACCGCCCCTTCCCTCCGTTTGACCGGGTGGCAATGGATGGAATAGCGATCTATCATGAGGCCTTTGAAAAAGGAAACAAAGATTTTTCCATCGAAAAGACTCAATTCGCCGGTGATCCGCAGTCCGAATTGACAAACCACGACGCCTGTATTGAGATCATGACAGGCTGTATTTTGCCCAAAAATGCCGATACCGTCATCCCATATGAAGAAATTGAAAGGACCGGAGATTCCTTCAATATTCGGAGCAGCAAAATCACAAAAGGACAGAATATCCATTTCA
>JANQHS010000192.1 GCA_028282565.1 Cytophagales bacterium
ACGAATCGTAACGGAATTGAATACCATCCAAAAAATGGGATTCATGTCCTATTTTTTGATCAGCTGGGATATGGTAAAATACGCCCGCAGCAAGGGCTACTACTATGTAGGCAGGGGAAGCGGAGCAAACAGCATCATTGCCTATTTGTTAAGGATCACCGATGTAGATCCGATTGAGCTGGATCTTTATTTTGAGCGTTTTATCAATCTTTTCCGAAGGAATCCGCCTGATTTCGACATCGACTTTTCATCTTCGGATAGGGATGATATAACCCGATACCTGTTCCAAAAGTATCAGCATACAGCCTTGCTGGCTACCTACAGTACCTTCCAGGCAAGGTCGGTTATCAGAGAAGTCGGAAAAGTGTTTGGCATCCCTCCTTATGAGATCGACAAATTGCAAAAAAACCTGGGCAGAAATCCGGAGGACCGTCAGTTTGATCACCACGCCCGGGTTATTTTGAACTACGGTTTAAAGCTGCAAAATTTTCCCAGTCATTTGAGTATTCACGCAGGTGGTGTTCTCATCTCCGACAAGCCCATTCATTATTTTACAGCTACCTCCTTACCGCCCAAAGGCTATCCCATTACACACTTTGACATGCACACCGCCGAGGACATCGGGCTATATAAGTTCGACATACTGGGGCAGCGGGGTTTGGGAAAGATCAAAGACGCCCTGGCCATTATCAAGCAAAATAAGCCTGACACTCCCGGCATCGATATTCACAATGTCAAACCATTTTTTGAAGACCCGCTGATCCAAAACAATTTACAAAAAGCAAAGGCCATAGGCTGCTTTTATGTAGAGTCGCCTGCGATGCGCATGTTATTGACAAAGCTCAGAGCCAAAGAGTATCTGACATTGGTAGCCGCCAGCTCTGTCATTCGTCCCGGCGTAGCCCAATCCGGCATGATGAGACAATACATATTGAGGTATCGTATTCCCGAGAAACGAAAAGAGGCTCATCCCACTTTGTTGGAAATCATGCCTGATACCTATGGTGTCATGGTCTATCAGGAAGATGTGATCAAAGTGGCTCATCATTTTGCAGGGTTAACCCTGGCGGAATCTGATGTGCTGAGAAGGGGTATGTCAGGAAAGTACAGATCCCGGGAGGAATTTTCGAAAGTGAAAGCCAAATTCTTCAAAAACTGTCAGCAAAAAGGATATCCAGATCACCTGAGCAAAGATGTCTGGCGTCAAATTGAAAGTTTTGCCGGCTACGCTTTTGCCAAGGGGCATTCGGCTTCCTATGCGATCGAAAGCTACCAAAGCCTGTTTCTGAAATCCCACTATCCATTGGAGTATATGGTAGCGGTCATCAATAACGGTGGTGGTTTCTATGGCAAAGAATTTTATATCCATGAAGCCAGAATGCACGGCGCGATCATAGAACCACCCTGTATCAATACAAGTGGAAAGCACACCATCATCCGGGACAAAACGATCTATCTCGGATTGGCCTTGATCAAAGACCTGGAAAGTCATACCATCATGGAAACCATTGCTGAACGAAATAAAAATGGTGGCTTTTCTTCCCTGGACCAATACATTAAAAGGGTCAGTATATCCCTGGAACAATTATCACAGTTGATTCGAATCGATGCGTTTCGGTTCACCGGTGAAAGCAAGAAGAACTTGCTTTGGCGAGCTCATTTTCTATTGGGTAATAAAGGTAAAAGCAATACGAAACCGGTCCTTTTTGATCCTCCGGTCAAGGATTATTCCCTGCCCCCCGTTGAGCATGCTGAGATCGAAGATATCTATGATCAAATGGAACTGCTGGGATTTCCTTTGATCAGTCCGTTTCAATTGCTTGGCAGCTCCCCGGAAAACGCTTTAAAAGCACAAGAATTCCCAAACCACCTCAATAAAAAAGTCAGGACTCTCGGATATCTTATTACCACCAAGAACACCACAACAACGGGAGGGCAAAACATGCATTTTGGCAATTTTCTGGATGAAGAGGGAGAATTTATAGATACTGTTCATTTTCCGCCCGTAGCAAAAAAATATCCCTTTCGAGGTAGGGGGATCTATCAACTGGAAGGAAAAGTTGTAGAAGAATTTGATGCGATCAGCATAGAAGTTGATTATATGAAACGCCTGGATTACAGATCGATCGAAGTATGAAATACTTCCAAGCGGTGGACTTCAAGAGAGCACATCGCAATCCGGCAGGTCGCTTCCCGATCTCAAGACATTATCTTTGGAGCACCAAAAAAGATTCAGTCTCATTGTTTCGAATGTTTTGATCAAAATGAAATGGATTGCTATCCTTTTCTGCTTCAAATTTTGAGTTCTCGAGCAGGGACAGATCATGCGAAAATATTGTTCAACTAAATCTCAAGAATGATGGAAAATAGCCCTGATCTTGATGGAAAATACCTTGGGACCATTACTATCGATTTTGTGAAAATTGCCGACTTTTTAAAAGAAGCCGCATACCAACTAAAGGCGAGAAAGATCTCGGATTTTCCGATATTCCCCATCTCCAAAGGAGACTCACCAATCGGTCAACTGTTGCTGGGCGCCTCGGAAAAGGACCTCAGCTGGAATTTCTTTTTTTCGTTTTTTGAAGAATTTCAACAAAACAATATCATCGAAAAAGCAAAATCACCAGAGTTTCTGAAAACATATAAGGATCCTTCGGAATTTTGCTGCCTGTTTGTGATCGATGAAGAGTTCAGAAACTTCGTATATATCCCATATCCCGAAGATCAGGACTGATCCGGGAAATGATTCCAACCCTGTGCCTTGATCGGCACATTGTTTCCCGAGCGGGTGATCAATACTGGCCCCGCACCCTCTTCCACATACCCAATGGCGGTAATATCGGGATGGTTTTTGACCTTCTCAAAATCCTCGAGTCCAAGCGTGAAGAGAAGCTCATAATCCTCTCCCCCATTCATGGCCGCCGTGGTCGGATCTATCCCAAAATCCATACAGGTCGACCTGGTCTCTTCAGCCAGGGGGATCTTATCTTCATATACTTTGAATTTTTTTTCCGACTGGGTGCTTAAATGCATCAACTCCGAAGCCAGGCCATCCGAAATGTCGATCATCGAGCTCGGTACGATCCCAATCTCCGATAGGGAATGGATCAGGTCTGTTCTGGCTTCCGGCTTCAACTGCCTTCCGACGAGATATGAAAATTGCTCGATATCCGGTTGCATATCCGGATTGGCTTGAAATTCCTTTTTTTCCCTTTCCAGAACATGCATTCCCATATATGCACCACCAAGGTCTCCGGAAACGCAGATCACGTCCTTGACCTTCGCATCGTTTCGATAGGTAAGTGTGTCTTTGGTAGAGATACCGATGGCTGTCACATTGATAAACAACCCTGACCTGGAAGCGGTGGTGTCTCCTCCAACCACTGACACTTCATAATTTTTGCAAGCCAGTTCAACACCCCGGTAGAATTCCTCTACAGCCTCAACCGTGAATTTGCTGCTTAAACCTATGGACACCGTAAGGTATTGTGGAACAGCATTCATCGCCGCGATATCGGATAAACTGACCACCACCGATTTGTATCCAAGGTGCTTCAAAGGCATATAGGAAAGATCAAAGTGGATTCCCTCGATCAGCGTATCCGTACTCATGATCAAAGAACCTTTCTCGCCGAGGTCGATCACGGCAGCATCATCGCCGATCCCCTTGGAGATCCCACTTCTTTCATCTCCCAAAGTCTCTTTGATCCGCTCGATTAATCCAAACTCACCGATGGAGCTTATATCCGTTGTTTTTTGATCTGACATTTGGCTCTTCTACTTTTTCTCCTGGCACAATTCAACCAAAATCCCACCAGTACTTTTGGGGTGCAAAAATGCGATAAGCTTATTATCCGCCCCCTCTTTTGGGGTTTCATTTAACAAAGTGAATCCGGCTTCCCGAAGTCTTTGTATTTCCCCGTGAATATCATCCACGTCAAAGGCAATATGATGCATTCCCTCTCCTCTTTTTTCAATGAATTTCCGGATTGCCGAATCAGGTTTTGTAGCTTCCAGCAATTCGATCTTCGAGTCTCCCATTTGATAAAAATGAGTTGTTACCCCCTCGCTATCAACCGTTTCCGATTTATAGCCTTCTCTTGCAAAAAGCAGATCAAACACTTTTTTGGCCTGATCAAGATCGGCCACCGCCACTCCGATATGTTCAATTTTGTTCATAGAAAGAAACAGATTATTTAATTTTCGCGTTTTAGGCATAAAAGCTACAATAAAATCTATTCTAATGGCCCTAGACCTCGATTTAAACGTTGAAATTGCCGGTATTCAAAAGGAGATCATGGAGTATCTCGGATTAAGATCCGAGAATCTCATTTTTGACTACCGGGAAAATGATCAGCAGGTTGAACTCCACCTGATCACAGTAAACAGCCGCCACAATCAGTCTTTCCTGTTCCACAAAGAAGTCGGCATCGATCGTATTGATGCGTTGAGGAAGATGTACAATTATGTCAGGCACAAAAAGCAAAAAGAAAACAGCTATACCATACAGTGGATCGTGGATGGCGAATCGGAGCTTCATACCAGTTATTTCCGGGCGAACAACATCTTCGACGCGCTTGATAAGTTGTATTATGGAAGGGATATGAACACAATCAATGTTTTTAGTGTTGTACTTAATCCGGTATCTTAGCGACTCATATGATCCAGGTAAGCGATAAAGCAAAAGAAAAAATCGACCAATTAATGGTCGAAGAGGGTTATTCACCAGAACATAAGGTCAGGGTTTCCGTAAAAGGCGGTGGCTGTTCAGGGCTGATGTACGACCTCACCTTTGACACTAAATTGGAGGATGGAGATGAGATCTTCAGCGATAAGGGCGTCGAAGTGATCGTGGACAAAAGAAGTATGCTTTACCTTCTTGGAACTACCCTGGATTTCTCGGATGGATTAAACGGTAAGGGGTTTCAATTCCTCAACCCAAATGCTTCCCGTACCTGTGGTTGCGGAGAAAGTTTTGCAGTCTAATATGCCCGCTCAAGGCTACCCTTCATAAAGTTGACATAGGATTTGTTCACCACCCTGGTACCACCTCCTGTGGGATAGTTGCCTGTAAAATACCAGTCTCCATTGTGGTTTGGACAGGCTTCATGCAGACCTTCAATAGTTTGGTAGATCACTGATACATTTGCCTTGACATCTTCCTTGACGATGATCCTGCCGATCATATCAGTGATCTCCTGATTACTAAATTCATCGAAAAGATCTTTGACATGATTCTTATCCGTTCCGTTGGATTTGCCCAGACTCTCTTCACAATTTGCAAGGGTCCTCTCAAGAAGTTCTTCTTTGTTGTTTTCTTCAATCAGCTTCAATAAGGCACGAAAAGCAACAAAATCGTGCATTTTGGACATATCAATTCCATAGCAATCAGGATACCTGATCTGTGGTGCGGATGAGACTACGACGATCTTTTTCGGATTCAGACGGTCGAGAATATGGAGGATACTTTTTTCCAAAGTTGTTCCCCTCACAATGGAATCATCCATGACGACCAGCGTATCGATACCCTTGTTGATCACCTCATAGGTGGTATCATAAACATGGGCAACCATGTCATCTCGCTCATTATCATTGGTAATAAATGTCCTCAGCTTAACATCCTTGATCACCAACTTCTCCACCCTCACCCTTTTTGAAATAATTTCCTGCCTTTGTTCTTCCGTCAGGTCCTCGCTTAACAATTGTTCTGATTTCTGTTGGTTCAGCCTTTTATCCAACTCCTCGATCATACCCAAAAAAGCTGTTTCAGCTGTATTCGGAATGTAGGAGAAAACCGTATTCTCAAGGTCATTGTCGATTTCCTGAAGGATCTGAGGGACAAGAAGTTCTCCGAGCTTCTTTCTTTCCCGGTAAATATCAGGGTCTGTACCTCTGGAAAAATAGATCCTCTCGAAACTGCAACTCTTCCGCTCGCTTTCCTCGATAAACTGCTCCACCTTATGGTTTCCGTGCTTGTCCAGAATTACGGCATGCGCTCTCGGAATTTCGTGGATCTCTGAATAATCAATATTGAATACGGTCTTGATCGCTGGTTTTTCCGAGGCCACCACAAAGAATTCCTCATCGGAAAAGTAATAGCCGGGCCTGATGCCATTCGGATCCCTGGCCACGAAACCCGCACCGTATCCGGTCAGGCCTGCCATCATATAACCTCCGTCAAAATCCTTGGTTGCCTTCTTCAAAACCTGAGCCAGATCGAGGTTATCCTCTATGAACAGACTCAACTCGGAAGGGCTGAGTTGATCTTTATACTCATCGATGATCTCATCATTTGCCTTATCAAGGAAATGACCGATTTTCTCCATGACCGTTACCGTATCTGTCTTTTCCCTGGGATGCTGGCCAATGGACATCATGAATTCAAAAAGCTCATCCACATTGGTCAGGTTGAAGTTGCCGGCCATCATCAGGTTTCGGCTTTTCCAGTTGCTTTCACGGACCATGGGATGGCATACTGAAAGAGTATTCTTTCCATGAGTCCCGTACCTTAAGTGTCCAAGCAAGAGTTCGCCCGAAAAATCAACTTTTCCCTTGATCCAATCGGCATCAAGGTATTTTTCCGAGTTTTTGGAATAGGCTTTTTTGTATGCTTTCTGAACACGACCGAACAGGTCTTCCATGGGCTGACGAGCGATCGATCTTTGACGGCTGAAATATTTACCGCCTGGTTCCGAATCCAGTTTGATCGTCCCGATCCCGGCACCATCCTGTCCCCTGTTGTGCTGCTTTTCCATGAGTAAAAAAAGCTTGTTCATCGGATACATGGGAGACCCGTATTTATCGATGAAGTACTGCAAAGGCTTCTTGAGCCTCACCAAGGCAATTCCACACTCATGTTTTATTTGATCGCTCATTGTTTATGTGGAAGATTTCAGAACACAAAGTTAATTACTATGGTTGGGCTAATTGCTATCGGGATTTTCGACCAGATAGTTGTAGTCCAAGACCAACTGTTGGAGATTGGAATAAGAGTAGGCATTCTTTTCAAATTTTTCCCTGATCCAGGCCTGATCATAAAAAATTAACTCGGATTGCTCCTTAAAGTTCTCTTCAGCGACTTTGTATGCCTCGTCTTCTTTTCCGAGATAGACCTCAACAAAAAGGACCTTTCCGAATATTCCATTGAACTCTTCCCCATCGCTGGGTTTCCACATAGTTGTTTTCCGAACTTCTCTATGATACAAGGTGACGGGACCCGGAATGATCTCCTTCATCATAATATTGGCCGGAGGCAACCCTTGTTGTGTGACCTTGACCGATTTGTAGACCGTATCCCTGATCACCAGGCACTTCAATGAGTTCACCTTATATTTTTTGACCACCATGGATTTCTCCGAGGCATGCGCCAGACTGATCTTGCTTTCCGAAACGGACTGTATAAATCCGTAAATGGTGTCCTCCTCAAGCGTGACGATGTAATCATCCGATAGGGGTACCTGGGCACTACCGGCAAGTACGGCGAACAAAATGAAAATAAAAGTGAAAAAGGATTTCAAAGTATTCAAAAGACCAAAGAGCCTGACAAAAGTTCAGTTTCAAAGTAAAATTACACGAAGCGAAGATTTTCTACATTCTCGGATCTAAGAATTTGTCCGTCCTCATCTCTGACGATCATCGCCTCCCCGTTTTTGTTTACCCCGCGAAAAACCCCGGTATATGATCTGCCTTCAAAATCAAACCCACAATTAGATCCAATCCCCATTAAGGAATCCTGATACTGTCGATGGACCTCTTCCCTGTCCAAGTGTTGTTCGTCCAGAAGAGCTCGGAAAGCAGACTCCGAAATTGCGTTAAAGATCCGATCCGCAGAAAAATCCACCGAGGCAATACCAATCAGCGAAATACCTTCAAAAGGATTGGTTTTTTGCCTCAGGTTGATCCCAATCCCAATAATTGTGGATTCGATCATACCACCCTGAATGACATTTTCGATCAAAATTCCTCCGATCTTCTTTCCTAGAAAGTAAATATCATTGGGCCACTTGATCTGAAAATTCCCCCTGGAAACATAAGGTTGAAGAGCATCAATCATGGAAACAGATACTACCTGTGTGATCAGAAATCGTTCTACAATGGGAAGGGATAATTCTCTAACTGCAAGCGTAAACGTGAGGTCTTTTCCTTTTTCGGAATACCATTCGTTACCCCGCCTACCCTTGCCTCGGGTTTGAGCAGCGGTTACAACCGCAAATGAGTCCTGGAGATCATTCTCTGACAACCTTTCTTTGGCATAATCATTGGTCGAGGGTAGGGAATCAAAAAAAATGACAGGTTGACCGTATACGGTGTCAGGAAAAATATCGTTGGTCAACTTATTCGTAGATTTAGAAAAAGAAACGTGCCCATTGGCAAAGGTAAAAAGAGGTCAAAATAATTCCGAAGATATCCGAGATAGTATCGTAGAGGGGATGGTGGAAAAAAAAGCCGAAAACATCGTTGTAATTGACATAAGAAAACTTTTTAACCCTTTGGCAGACTTTTTAGTGATCTGCAGTGCCACTTCCGAACGGCATGCCGAAGCGGTTTCCGAGGAGATTGAAAAAATGGTTTTTAAAAACCAAAATGAGAACCCCTGGGTTTCAGAGGGAAAAGATCTAAACGAATGGATCATTTTGGATTATATCAATGTGGTGTCCCATATATTCCTTGAAGAGAAAAGGGAGCATTTTGCTCTCGAAGAACTTTGGGGCGATGGACTGCTGACAAAGATTGAAATAGGCAATAGCAAATTAATCACCGATTAGACGGTAAAAAAGACAAAATAGTGGACCAACCAAAAAAACAGAATAAAGGGTTCTTACCGGGCAAGGGAGGAAGGCCAAACTACCAGTTGTATTTCATTTTGGCCCTGATCGGGATGGTAATCCTTGTCACCATGGTGAACAGAGCCTCTTCTACCATCACTATCACCCCGAGGAAATTCAAGGAGATGATGCTCTCCAATGATGTTCAGGAGGTTGTTTTGATCAAAAACAGGGACTTGGTTGAGGTGACTTTGAAGGATGAAGCCCTGAAAAATGAAAAGTACAGAAGAGAAATAGAAGATCGAGGACCTTTCACATTAAACAACGGACCTCATTATTCATTTCAAATCCCTTCTGTTGAAACCTTCGACAGGGAATTCAAGGAGATTGAAGATGAACTATCCGAATCCGATCGAATAGGTTATAAGATCGACAATCGGTCTGATTTCACCAGTTACTTGTTGAATTGGGGATTCCTGTTCCTGATCCTGTTCGGCTTCTGGTTTTTGATGAGAAGAATGACAGGGGGGGGAGGCCCGGGTGGTCAGATCTTCAATATCGGCAAGTCAAAGGCTGCATTGTTTGATGCCGAAAACCAGGTCAAGATCACTTTCAAGGATGTTGCCGGGGCCGAGGAAGCCAAGGAGGAAGTTAAAGAGATCGTCGAGTTTTTAAAGGAACCGGCAAAATTCACAAAGCTTGGAGGCAAGATCCCCAAGGGCGCCTTACTGGTCGGATCACCGGGAACGGGTAAAACCCTGCTGGCCAAGGCGGTAGCCGGAGAAGCAGGTGTGCCTTTCTTTTCCTTGTCAGGGTCGGATTTTGTGGAAATGTTCGTTGGCGTCGGAGCCGCCAGAGTCCGAGACCTGTTCAAGCAGGCAAAGGAAAAAGCTCCTGCGATCATTTTCATAGACGAGGTCGATGCCATCGGCAGAAGTCGGGGAAGAGGTCAGTTACCCGGGGCCAATGATGAAAGAGAAAATACACTGAACAGCCTTTTGGTTGAAATGGACGGATTTTCCACCGATTCAGGAGTGATCATCCTCGCCGCTACCAACAGGCCTGATGTTCTTGACTCTGCCCTATTGAGGCCGGGACGTTTTGACCGCCAGATCAGCATCGACAAGCCCGATATTGCGGGACGTGCGGCAATCTTCAAGGTCCACATGAAGGACCTAAAACTTCACTCGGAAGTGGATTCAAAAAAACTTGCAGCTCAGACCCCTGGTTTTGCAGGTGCTGAGATCGCAAACGTCTGCAACGAAGCAGCGCTGATCGCAGCCCGAAAAAACAGGAATGAAGTTCACATGGACGATTTCCAGGATGCAATCGACCGGGTTATCGGAGGTTTGGAGAAAAAGACAAAGATCATCTCCCCCGAAGAGAAGGAAATTGTCGCCTATCATGAAGCCGGACATGCGGTGGCCGGTTGGTTCCTGGAGCATGCGGATCCATTGGTCAAGGTGAGTATCGTACCTCGTGGGATCGCTGCACTTGGATATGCCCAATATCTTCCGAAAGAGCAATTCCTGCATACTGAAGAGCAGTTGTTCGATGACCTCTGTATGGCCCTGGGTGGAAGAGTTGCCGAGGAGATCATTTTCGGCAAAATTTCAACCGGTGCACTTAGCGATCTGGAAAGAATTACGAAAATGGCTTATGGCATGGTGACAATTTATGGGATGAATGAGAAGATCGGAAACCTTTCATTCTACGATTCCAAGCAAAGCGATTATTCATTTACAAAACCTTATTCCGAATCCACCTCCCAAACCATTGATGAAGAGGTTCGCAATATTGTGGCAAAGGCACATAAGCATACCTATGAGTTGTTGAATGAAAAGCGCGAGGAACTCGAAAAGGTGGCAAAAGAATTGTTGAAAAAAGAGATCATTTATCAGGCCGATCTGGAAAAATTGATCGGTAAAAGACCATTCGAAAAGCCGACTACCTACCAGGAATACATCAACAGGGAAGAAGAGAAAGAGCAGAAGTCTTCCCCCTCTTCAGAGGAATCGCAGGATAATACTTCAAGCCAGGAGTCTGGCGAAAACGCTACAGAATCCTTGAAGAAAGAATCACCTGAAAGTCCTTTACAGCGATCCGAACCCGAGCCTGCCGATAAAGGTCCGGAATCAGATGAAAAGGAAGGTGGCGAGGCGCTAAACCCTGAGTCAGAATCAGAAAGCAAAAGCTTATTTGACTGATTTTCAGTCTGCATGAAAGAGAAATTCCCTATTCTTGAAAACCTTGAGGCCTTGCCCGAGGGAAAGAAGATCTACTTCGCATCGGATTTCCATTTGGGCGCGCCGAATCATGGATCAAGTCTGGAAAGAGAAAAAAAACTAGTCCACTGGCTTGATTCGATTCAGGATGATGCACATTCGATCTTTCTCCTGGGGGATGTCTTTGATTTTTGGTTCGAATACAAAACCGCAATTCCGAAAGGTTTTATCAGGTTCCAGGCCAAATTGCTCGAATTGGTGGAAAATGGGATTCCGGTTACCCTGTTTACAGGGAACCACGATATGTGGCTGTTCGACTATTTTCCCAAAGAGTTGGGAATACCCGTAATACGCGAAAGTGTAGAACTAAGGATCGGTTCCAAGAGCCTTCTGATCGGACATGGTGACGGGCTGGGACCAGGTGATCATACCTACAAGTTTCTCAAAAGGATCTTTGCCAATAAGACCTGTCAATGGCTTTTCAGAATGATCCACCCCGACCTGGGCATCAGAATAGCCCATGCCTGGAGCAGGAGAAGCAGGATATCAAATACAAAAAGTCATGGCTTCGATGAGGAAACCGAAATGCTCATCCACTTCTGCAATGAGGTGGAAAAGGATCAGCATCATGACTATTATGTTTTTGGACACAGGCACCTTCCTCTTGAAATTGAGATCTCTGACTCGTCAAAATATTTCAACCTGGGAGAATGGGTGAATTATTCTTTTTACGGTGAATTCAACGGAAGCCAATTTGAGCTAAAGGAGTTCAAAGCTTAAATCACCCTTACTCTTCAATTCCAAAAATTTAGTTCTTTCGCCGCATGAGGGATCTCTTTTGGAATTAATTCGGAACTCGGTTTGGTCGACAACAAGTGTAGCGCTTAGAGGCTTATTCTCCTTTTTGATCAACAAGGTCATCTCTATGAGCTTTGGTGCCGCAGGGATCACCTATCTCTCTCACTTTCAAAATCTGTCCAGTATATTCATCATTCTTCCCAATGATGGGGTCAATAAAGGAGTGATAAAATATCTCTCCAGACAATCATTGGTGAACCAGGAAAAAACAAACATATTTTACTCCGGGTTATTCCTAAGCATCCTCCTTTTTCTAGGCACGGCTGCGTTCTTTTTCCTATTCAAGGGTTTTTTCCCCAACCCCTTCCCCGGCACCGAAAACAGCTGGATATTCTTATCCGTTTTTCTCTTCGGCTTCCAGGTTCTCAATTACTATTTTCTTTCCGTGATCCTCGCGATGAAAAACCTTCCCGGATATGTTCTGATACATCTGCTGGGGAATTTTTTATCACTGGTTCTGGTGCTCTATTTTTCATTTTATTCCGACTATCAGACCACCCTGATCGGTTGGGCTACCGGGCCTGCCATAACCTCGCTAGTCAGCATAGGATTTCTATACCGCTATGGTTTCATCTCAGAGATCCATGGTAGAATTTCTAAGGGGCTTAAGTCCATAAAAAATCTGGGAGACTATATTTTGGTGGCGTTGAGTATACTGATCTTCTCGAAAATCACCGATTTCGGAATACGGGAATTTGCCATACTCGAGTATAACCCGGAGGAAACCGGTTACTGGCAGGCGGTGGTTAGGGTATCGGATTTTTACATCATGGCCTTTCTGGCCTTTCTCAATATGGTTTATTACCCAAGGGCTAGTGAGCTTTCCGATGATAAGGCCAAATTGAATCCTTTCGCGAGGAAGTTTTTCTTTCGGATCATTTTGATATTGCTGGTTGGCCTCCTTACGGTCTACCTGTTCAGAGAACAGGTGCTTGTTCTCTTTTTCAATCAGGAATTTATCAGAGCAGAGTCATTCTTTCCATTTCAATTATTGGGAGACTTTTTGAAAATGCATGCCTGGGTGCTGTCCTTTTTACTCCTTGCTCAGGCCAGAACCAAACTGTTTATAATTTCGCAGGGAGTATTCGCAGGGATTTACCTGGTCTCGGCGTATTATTTCACGAGCCAAGAGGGGATCAGTGGCCTGCCCATGGCTCATTTTTGCCGATACCTTTTATACTGGTTTTTTCTGGTGGTCGTTTACAAAGAATTATTCCTGAATAAGGATTGAACCTAAAAAAATTCATACCGAATAAGGAACTCCTGAATTCAAAAGAATTCAAGGCAACCGCCCTCTTATTTAGTACCCAGGTCCTTTTTATCGTATTTGGATTCTTTAATAAATCAATCCAAACCAGAACGCTCGGGCCGGAGATCTATGGAAACTTTGCCTTATTTATTTCCATCCTGATGTTCACCAGTAATTTCTTCCACCTGGGTTTCTTCTCATCGACACAGGTGCTGATAGCGGAAAGCCATGACAAAAGAAGAATTCGGGAATTGATCGGTGGGGGGGTGGTTTTTTTCCTGATCATTTCCGGGCTGTACGCTTGCACGATCCTGTTGCTTGCCGGACTGATTGATAAGGTATACGGAACAGATCTGGCCTACCTTTTCAGAAAGCTCTCTTTTTTGGCCCCGATTATCATCTTCAGATACTTCGTCAGTGCGATCGCCACAGGGTCCGGAAAAATACTTGGTATCTCTCTTTACCCATTGACAAGCCGTCTGGTATTTCTGTTGGCTCTTTTATCCCTTGTCTTCTACGACATGATCGATCTGGATCTCGTATTGACATGGAACCTTGTTTCAATGCTCATGGGGGCGGTTGCAATAATGATCTTCTTCAAACCGAAGTTCAGCAATCTGAGAGTGAGGTTGAAAGAGATCATCAAAAAGAACAAGGAACATGGATTCCACATGTATCTGGGTAGTATGATGCAACAGAGCACTTATAAGTTAGACGAGATGATGATCCCCTATTTTGTGGGGACTACTGGTTTGGGTTTTTACACTCTTGGAATTGCTCTCTGTACCCCAATCCCAATGCTCAGCCAATCTGCCTCAAGAGCCCTCTTCCGAAAAATGGCCACAGGGGATAAGATCACAAACACCCTTTTCAGGTTCAATTTTCTCTGGTTGATCGGCACATCCCTGATCCTGGTATTTTCTGTGAATTGGATCGTTCCACTCTTGTTTGGTCCCGGATATGACGAAGTAGGATATATCACCAGTATCCTGGTTATTGCCCATATTTTTCAGGGGCTTGCTCAGCCCTTTATGTTCCTGAATGCAAAATCACAAGGCAAGAAGGTCAGGAATGCTCTGTTTATCGGTACGGTGGTCAACCTGGTCGGAAACATAACGCTGATCCCGATCTGGGGAATTACCGGAGCGGTGATAGCGAGCATCCTTTCGAAGATCACCAATGTGTGCTTCAAGTATTATTATTACAAGAAGTATCTCAGGGAATCCGGCGCGAAGTGAAACTCTTACTGATCAGCAGCCTCCTCCCAAAAAAGGAAGGAGAGACTATCGAAACCACCTCATACGCTTTGGCAGATCTGGCCTGCGAATGGAAAAAAAATGGCGCCGAGGTTGATGTGATCAGACCCTTATGGAACCCTGCAGAAACGCTCAACAGCCAGTCTTATTCCTTTCATTACAGAGAGGTCAGGATTGAAGTCATACCGGTCATCAGGATCCCCAAACTGTTTCGCTACAGGACTGAATCTCTGTTGAAGCGAATTCAATCCATGGAGAAGACTCCCGACCTGATCATCGCCCATATGACACATGGTATACGCGTAGCGGCAATACTGTCAGAAAAGCTTGGAATTCCTTTTCTGGCCGGTATTCATGGTGGAGATATTCGTTTGATGAGTTCAAAACCCGGGTTTCTGATTCCTTCATTAAAGAAGGCCAGAGCAATCTGGGCCCGATCCCCGGTCATCAGATCAATGCTCGAAGATCAAGAGGAAATATCCGGAATCCGGAAGGGGCTTTGCCTTTCCGGCCTGGCGGAAGAAGAGTTCATCGATGAAAATACAGCCGCTGAAAAGTGGAAAGGCCTTAGCAGGGAAAAGGTTAAATTCATTTCTGCAGGCAATTTGATCCCCTTGAAAAACTTCGACAAGGTAATCCTGGGAATGTCTAAGATGAGGGATCTGGATTTCAGCTACGACATTTACGGCCAAGGTGATGAAAAGGAAAACCTCGAAAGGCTAATTGAAGAAAATGGCCTTTCCGAAAAGGTCGATCTAAAGGGAGAAAGACCCAGAGATGAAGTCTTGGATGCGATGGTAAAAAGCCATTTTCATGTCATGCCAAGCAAGGGAGAAACCTTCGGTTTGACCTATCTGGAGGCTGCATCAAAAGGATGCATCAATATCGGGCTCAGGAAAAATGGATTGGATGGATTTTTTGAAGATGGGTCTAGTGCTATCATGCTTGAGGAACCCATTGATCGGTCTTTTGCCAATAGCATCAAAAGGCTTATCGATGATCCCGCAGAAGTATACGCGCTTTTTCAAGCCTCCCTAAACAAGGTGAGAGAATTGAATTCAACATCTCTGGCCAAGTCGCAGATCGGTTTCTTCAACCAGCTTATTAGCTGATGGATATTCCGAAAATATCCGTGATCTGTACTGCCTACAACCAAGAGGATTTTATTGAGGAATGTCTGAAATCCTTCATTGTCCAGGACTATCCAAATAAAGAATTGATCGTGACGGACAATTTCAGCAGCGATCATACTCTGGAGCGGATCAGGAAATTTGAGCATGAACATCCCGCGATCCGGGTAATGGCAAGCTCGGAAAACCTGGGTTTACCAAGGGCTTTCAACCAGGCCGCCAAAGAATCAAGCGGAGAATTGCTGATCGACCTGTCAGGCGATGATATTCTCGCCAAGGGAGCTCTTGAAAGGATCTCGTACTGTTTTTCCAATCTCTCAGATGAGTACGGTGTGGTGTATTCCAATGCAGTGCTCATCGATCAGCAAGGAAAAGAACTAGGCCGACATTTCAGGGATACCCGTTCAGAAAAACCACAGGGAATGATATTTAGCACACTACTAGAGAGGTATTTCATTCTTGCGCCGACCATGGTATTCAGAAGAAAGGTGTTTGAACAGCTTGGTGGCTATGACGAGACATTGGTTTATGAAGACTTTGATTTTTGGGTCCGTTCCTCAAGGGATTTTCATTATGCCTATTTACCGGAAGTCACTGTTTACCATCGTGAGCACGGTTCCTCCTTTTCAAACCGGGCCAGAGAACTTGCCTTTGAAGAATCAACGTTTAAAGTCTGCCAGAAGGCATCAAAGCTTGTAAGAACGAGGACAGAAGAGAAAGCACTTCAAAAAAGGATCGATTACCATATCAGACAATGCTGGCTCGGTGAGGGGAAACCTCTTGTTCCTAATTATCTGGAACTGAGAAAAAAAATAAATAGCTCCCTGGTTTCAGATCTGGGCATCGGCCTGATCAGTATATTCCCGGGCCTCTTCAAGAGGCTCTATTTTTTCTTGAAATCCGATTCCTCTATAAGGCCCAGGTAACTCTTATAGCGTCGAAGGTCAATAAAACCTTCTGCAAGATCCTTTTGCACATGGCAATTGGGTTCGTTCACATGAAGGCAATTATAGAATTTGCATTCACGTCCGGAATCCCGTATCTCGGGAAAGAATTGGGATATCTCGTAATTCTCAATGTTATCTTCCAGGGCGAATTCCTTGATTCCCGGAATATCAATGACCCTGCTCTCTTCGTCAAGATCAAACATCTGAGCAAAGGTTGTCGTATGCCTTCCCTTGTTGGAAAAACCGGATAGCTCAGAAGTCCTTAGATCCAAGCCGGGAAATATCTTGTTGAGGATCGAGGTTTTTCCCGACCCTGAATGACCGAAGAAAAGTGAGGTGTTTCCTTTGATGGCCTCCCTAATGGTTTCCATACTCAGCGGATCTTCAATTGAGCTTACCATAGCCTCATAGCCCAGGGATCCGTAAAGTTTTATTGTCTTCTCCAGTTCCATTTTTTCATCTTCATCATAGATATCCCACTTATGAAAAAGGATGAGCACCGGTATTCCATAAGCCTCACATGCCACCAGGAATCGATCCAATAGGCCCTGGCTTGTGCGCGGCAGTTTTTTGGTGAAGACGAAAATGCCAAGATCCAGGTTGGAGGCAATAATATGCGAGTGCTCGGTTTTCCTTGGAGATTTCCTGATCAGGTAATTTTCTCTGTCCTCGATGTCGATAATGACATGATCATTTCCATCCTTGTCATCATCCAGGATGACCACATCTCCCACCGCAATTGGGTTGGTAAGCTTTCCCGCAGTAAGTCGGTTTTTGCCCGCAAGTCTACAGGTAACAAATTGGCCTGATTCTAGCTTTACGATATACCAAAGTCCTGTGGACCTATAAACCGTACCCTTCATATCGAAGTTATTGTCATCTTTAATTCCAAATTATAATTCTGAATGATCGGAAATTTCCTTAAAATTTTCCTAACCAGCCTCCTGGGAGCCTTTTTCTCGGTTGCACCCACCCCGCCTGAAAGCGGGGAGTGGAAACCTGTGGGTCCTTATTTGCCATTTGAAAAATCCATTCGTCCAACAGGCGTAGGCTGGGTGGATGCGATCTGGTCGGACCCTGAGAACAGAGACCATATTCTCATCGGGGCCAGGTCGGGAGGGCTTTGGGAAACCGATGACAGAGGAAAAACCTGGAAATGCCTGACTGAAAGGATCCCGGTTTTTGGCGTTTTTGATATCGATGTCAATCCAAAGGACCCACAGGACATCCTTATCGCTACCGGGTTGACAGGCGGAGGATATCATAAATTTCAACACCATACCAAAGGGATCTTCAGGAGCCGTGACGGGGGGCGCAGTTGGAAGCTGACCAACTCTCCCAAAGAGCTCACCATCGTCTCAGAACTGGAAAGAGATCCTTTTAGACCTAAGCACCTCTATGGCATCTATGCAAAACATGAGTCAAAATGGACACGTACGGGCTCTCAGTTTAGTGGAAATTTTATCGTGGAAAGCTGGGACGGTGGAAATTCCTGGACCAGGCTAAAAATGGGATTCCTTGAAAGTGGAGAGGCCCGGGAGTTGAAATTCAGCCCCAAACACAAAGACCAACTTCATCTTGTAGGCAAAGGAACCTATATGAAATCATATGACGGAGGACAGACCTGGGAAGACCGGTGGCCCGACCTGATGGAACTTGATTCATCGCAAAGAGGTACGGAAAAAGAGCTGAGTCAAAACCATATTCTGACGATCGATCTTCAGATATACTCCGGTAAGGAGACTGTTTTTGTTTATGCCCATGATTCCAAAAGGAGCAACAGACTCGAGGGAAATAAATTCTATAAGTTCAAGGAGACAGAGGCTGATCTTAAAATTCCCTACACGCCCTATTTCCCTGTTTCATCTCCCGGCAGAGTCGGAAGGGTGATCTTCAAAGCCAGTCCTTGGAATGAAAACCAGTTCTTCTATGGGAAGACAAATCTTGTCATTCTCTTTTGGGATCCCCTCAAAAACAAAGCGGATCGTGAAAGATCGATTAAAACCGCCGGGAAGGTTCATGATGACCTCAGAGAGCTCGTAATGATCGATTCGAACGAAATCCTGATCGGAACGGACGGGGGTTTTTCCGTTAGCGAAAACGGAGGAAGATCATGGTCTTATAGAATGGGAGACCCTGAGCTGGGAAGGCCTATCAATAATTCCGAGTTCTATGACTTCGATGCTACAACTTACCAGGGGAAACCATTTCTCATCGGAGGGACCCAGGACAATTCAAGTTATATGTATCACGATGGCCAATGGATCCAGCACGGAGCAGGCGACGGGGGTGTCAGCAAAATCATTGAGGTCAATGACTCATCCATCTTTTTCACACTGAACACCAACTACTATACGCGACTGGTAAGAATGAAGAACTGGCCAAAGTACAGGTCAAGCCCAAATTTCGTATTCGCCTCCGCGCTCTATGAGAAGGTGGTATTCCCGGCAGATCAGAGTGGAACCGTATTCGTCATCGGCAAGGTGCCGGAGAAAGAATGTCAATACCCCTCAAAAAGCCAGGGTAAGGGTCTAAGGAATATGATCCATCGGTTTACAGCTTACAAAAACTATTTCGATACAAAATGCTTCTCAGGAGAAAACTTTCAGGCCCTTAAAGCTTATCCAGACCCCATCCAAAAGGCTTATGACGAGGGCAGACATTTAGCCTGGCCTTATAATAACATCACGGCATTGGGCACATTACCCGGAAACACTGAGCATTTGGTTTTTGCAACCGCAGATTGGGGGGGCACGAATTTCAGACTGTTCAGGACTGAGAATGGCGGAGCGTCCTGGTCTGATCTGAGCGGAAACCTACCTGAAAAGATGGGAAAGGATCAGGCTCACATCAGCGATATCCAAATCGATCAAAACAACCCGAGGAGAATGTGGATCTGCCTGAGTCATTTCGTTGAGGGACAAAAGGTATTTGAAAGCCGGGATAATGGAAAATCCTGGACAAACATCTCTAAAGGACTGGAAGAAGGGAATGTACCATGTAATGCCCTGGAATATGACCCCAAAAATCAATTCCTTTATCTGGGCAATGATAACGGGGTTTATTATTTGCCAACTCAGGGTCTTACCCAAGGGTGGTCGCGATTGTACGGGAAACTTCCCTACGTACGGGTAACCGAATTAAAGCTTGTTGAGGAAGATCAAACCCTTTATGCCGCTACCTGGGGAAGGGGCATATGGGAATGTCCGGTCATGCTGAGGCGGACTAAAAAAAATTCAAATAGAGATAGTTTTATAAATCCGGGAGAAGGTCGATAATCCTGCGGATAGATCCTTTTCTGGACCTTACAAAATTTCGCGCCCGATCGCCCGCCTCTTTGGCTTGACTGCCTTCAAGAAGATGAGTCACCTGGCGAAGGCAATTCTCTCCACCGGACACTGTAAATCCACCTTCCTCGGAAGCCAGCTCCAGCGCCTCCGGAAACTCTTTCAATTCAGGACCAAAAAGGACCGGAACCCCCCAGGCTGCGGGCTCAAGGATATTGTGCAATCCCTCCTTGAATCCCCCACCCACATAGGCCAGCGTCCCGTATCGGTAAAGGGAAGAGAGCATTCCTATATTGTCGATCAGCAGGATCTTTTTATCGGTTGGATCAACTTCCTCCAACTCGGAGTACTTGATCGTACCCTCCAACCTTTCACTATAAAATCCGATCGATCTTTCAGAAACATCATGCGGTGCTACAATGAACCTAAGACCGAGATCTTGGCTAAAAACCGGTTCCAAGGCATCCATATCACTGGGCCAGCAACTCCCGATAACCATCACCCTGGTATTTTCTACAAAGGCTTCTATTTCGGGAAATTCTTTAGCCGAATCAACGATCTCGCTTACACGATCAAATCGACTATCACCCGAAAGCTCGGCATCGATCCCTTTTGACGAAAGAAGATCCCTTGACTGTTGATCGCTTACAAATATTTTCTTGAACCCATGGATACGGGGAAGGAAAAACGAACCATAAGGCTGAAAAAAGAACTGGCCGGGCCTGAATCTGGCCGAAAAAAGAAAAGCGGGAATTTCCCTTTGCTCAAGCTTCAGGAGAAAGAAATACCAAAGGTCGGTTTTGGCAAAAAAGGCAGCTTCCGGATTGACGAGATCCAAAAACCGATCCGCATTTTTTGGAGAATCCACGGGTAAATAGAAAAAATGATCCCCGGCATCTTTTTCACCTTCAAATCCAGACGGTGAGAAGAAGGTTACAACAGTTCGGGATTGAGGATATAGATCCTTTAATTCTGAAATAAGTGGTTTGGAAAGTTCATACTCGCCAAGTGAGGAGGAATGGAACCAAAAGGTGGCCTTTTTTTCCGGACCCAGTTCATGAGCTATTTTTTGAAAAAGGTCTTGCCTTCCCCTTTTCCACTCTCTGGCCTTCCGATTCCAGATCGAGCTCATTCCGACCAGAAAAGAAAAAGCTCTGACACCAAAGGAGTACAGGAGTTCCATTGAGGTAAAGAAAAAAAAAAGAGGCCTTTCGGCCTCTTTTATGAATTAATTTATCCTAGTGTGAAGCAAGATATTCCGCCACACTTTCTCTGGTTTCCTTCATTGTATCTCCGCCTTCAATCCAATTGGCAGGACAAACCTCACCATGCTCTTCATAGTGATGCCATGCATCAACCACCCTCAATGTTTCAGCAATATTCCTTCCAAGTGGGAAAAAGTTGACATACTCATGGCGAACGATTCCAGACTTATCGATGAAGAAGGTTCCCCTGAAAGCGATAGGTGCACCATCGAATACCAATTCACCCTCTTCATTATAATCATACTCTCCACCCAATACGCCGTAGTTCGTAGCAATTGTCTTCGATGCGTCTGCTACAAGCGGATAAGTGACTCCCTGAATGCCTCCGTTTTGCTTCGGGGTCAAGAGCCAGGCAAGGTGAGAATCTTCCGTATCGGTTGACACTCCAATGACCTGAACACCTCTTTTTTCGAATTCGGCAAGGTTTTCCTGAAATGCGTGAATTTCAGTTGGACAGACGAATGTGAAATCCTTGGGGTAAAAGAAAATGACGACTTCCTTTTTTCCCAGGTAATCATCAAGGTTAAAATCGCCTACAATCTCATTTCCGTTGATGACGGCCTTACTTTTAAAACTTGGAGCTTTTTTTCCTACTAAAGACATTTTAAAACAGATTTATTATTAAACATTATTTTATTCGAATCTCTTTTCCCGGATTGAGTTTTTCCCCTCGGATCTGCAATTGCATATCGGAGAGCTCAAAATTCTGAATCTTCTTTTTTTCCAGATGCTTCTTGATCAAGCGATTGAGTTCTTCATCAAAAAAATCAATGATCTCCCTGGTATTCGAACAGATGAGATGATGATGATTGTCCATTCTGGCGTCATACCTTACAGGCCCCTTGCCCGACAAGACTCTTTTTGCAAGTCCGGCCTCAACAAGAATATCCAGTGTATTGTAAACTGTTGCAAGAGAGATGCTGGGATTCTTTGGGTGGATTCGTTCGTAAATCGAATCCGCTGATGGATGAGACTTCAGGCTCAATAAAGCTTCATAGACCACTATTCTCTGATGAGTCGCCTTCAACCCTGCTCTTAATAGCTCTTCCCTGATCTCTTCCAAAGACATTTTTAAATAATAAAATTTATTATTTAGAATTTTTTATTGTTCAAAACTAATTAGAAACAACCCTTACACCAAATCTTCAAGGTTAACTTTTTATTATAAGATGGGGGGTTTCAATTGACGAATCAGAATTCTAATTTTGCGCCCTTATTTTCCGAACTAGAAGAAATTAATGGGACTTTTGGAGATCTCGCTGATCCTGATCTTTTGCATCGGGTATGCGGCAATCATTTTTGAGCATGCCATTCATGTAGAAAAAACCGCCTCTGCCTTGTTGACGGGAATTCTTTGTTGGACACTTTATATTCTTGGCGTTGAAAACAAGGAATTGGTCAATAGTCAGCTTTTTACTCATCTAAGCGATATCTCCTCCATACTGTTTTTTCTTATGGGAGCGATGGCCATCGTGGAGCTCATTGATGCTCATGAGGGATTCAATGTTTTTCTGAACAAGATCAAGACAAGAAACAAAAAACAGTTGCTTTGGCTGCTATGCGTGCTGAGTTTCTTCCTTTCCGCTATTCTGGATAACCTCACCACCTCTATTATCATGGTATCCCTACTCAGGAAAATGGTACCGGTCCGCAACGAGCGATGGTACTTTGCAGGAATGGTGATCATCTCAGCCAATGCAGGGGGAGCCTGGACGCCCATTGGGGATGTCACCACGACCATGCTTTGGATAGGCGGGCAGATCACTACTGTCCCAACTATGCAGACGCTCATTCTTCCAAGCCTGCTTTGCATGATCGTACCATTGCTTTTTGCTACAAGGTCTTTGAAGGGTGACCTTCCCACGCATCACAGCGGACTCGATGTAAACAGAAACACCTCACCCTTTGAAAGGAGGTCAATTCTGATCCTGGGAGTTCTTGGTTTGATCTTCGTGCCCTTCTTCAAATCCATTACCAACCTTCCCCCGTTTATGGGGATGATGTTCAGCCTGGGAATGCTTTGGGTAGCTACCGAGCTCATTCATAGAAGAAAAGACTTCGAAGAGAAAAAGCAGTTCATGGTGTCCTCAGCGCTTTCGAAAATAGACCTGTCCTCGGTATTGTTCTTCTTCGGTATTCTGGCAGCGATATCCGCTCTTGAGGCCACTGAGATCCTACATGGCCTAAGCCATTGGCTGGAACATTCTATATCGGATTATAAGGTCATTGTATTTGCCATCGGCATATTGTCGGCAATTGTTGATAACGTTCCTCTGGTTGCGGCTTCCATGGGTATGTATCCTTTGGATCTATTCCCTACAGATCATCAGTTCTGGCAATTCATGGCGTATTGCGCCGGAACGGGAGGCAGTATTCTGATCATCGGATCCGCGGCAGGTGTTACGATCATGGGAATGGAAAAGGTCAATTTCTTCTGGTATATCAGAAGAATCTCCTTGCTCGCATTTTCAGGATATGTGGTTGGTGCAATCGCCTACCTTGGGTTTTCTGCTATTTAGCCTTGGGAGGTGATTGGGCGGGAATGCCCATTTGGTGAATAGCATCGACCAGGTCAAAAATCAGATCGTTCAGTTCGGTAGACAAAGAATGTCCGCCTTCCTTCGATTGACCGTTTGAAGAAGCCTTTTTTTCAGGATTCTGATTGTCTTTCAAATTGTTATCAGGTTGAAGCTTATCCAATTTTTCGACTGTTCGAGCACAAAAAAATCAAAAATTCAATCAAAAATTCTCTTTTTCTAAGGATAATCCAAAAGCCAATGTAGTATTTTTTTGAAAATATGCAAAAATATTACATGCTATTTTCCGGTGAACTTTGGAGGTCTTTTCTCAATAAAAGCCTCCATGCCCTCTTTTTGATCCTCAGAATTGAACAATAGATAGAAATTCTTACGTTCAAAATGAAGGCCTTCATCAAGAAATGTTTCAAAGGATCTGTTCACAGCCTCCTTGGCTAGGGCAACCGCGAGCGGTGACATGGCAGAGATCTTTTGAGCGAGAGTTAAAGCTTCATCCAAATAGAATTCAACAGGAACCACCTTATTGACCAAGCCGTGTTTCTCCGCCTCATGAGCTGAAAGAAAATCTCCTGTCAGAACCAATTCCATCGCCTTTGCCTTACCGAGTGCTTTGGTCAGGCGCTGGGTCCCGCCTGCCCCGGGCATCACTCCGATCTTGATCTCCGGCTGTCCGAATTTTGCGGTTTCCGAGGCGATGATCATATCGCAAAGCATACTCAACTCACAGCCTCCTCCCAGGGCAAATCCGGAAACAGCGGCGATGATCGGTTTCTTGGTTTTCCTGATCTGATCCCAGGTAGAAAACTGGTCGATCTTAAGCATGTCGACTGAGTTTTTCCCGGCCATCTGCTTGATGTCGGCCCCGGCGGCGAAAGCTCTTTCATTTCCGGCAATCACAATCGCCCTTGTTCCTTCATCCTTGTCCAACTCTTGCAAGCCCTGTTTCAATTCCCGCATGAGTTCAAGATTGAGGGCATTTAATTCCTTGGGACGATTCAACCTGATCAAGGCTACATGTGGTCGGTGCTCCTTCTCGATGACAATGAATTTCATGCGAGCAATTTAGGAAGGATCAACAAAAAAAAAGAAGGCTTTCCAAAAATTGGAAAGCCTTCTTGCTCTTGCTTTTTGAACGAATTAAACAGGTGTATGAAAAATTGCTGTCTTCAAGGGTATATACCCGGCCATAAAAAAAGGTAACCCGGTGAACACGAAATATTTAGAGCCTCAATCGAAGTCTGCATTTGAGGCTGGGCTTACCTCCTAATCTTGACTTAAAAGTAGCCAGACCTTCATTGGGAGCGGCTCCAATTGCTGCGGCGATTCCGAGGTCAAGAATTTCAGCTCCCTTCTCCTTCGCCCTGGCATGCATCATTCCGCTTAGAAGAACCATCGGGCTGTCGACAAGGTAATCAGGATTGGTATCAGGGAGAAACTTGTAATAGACTCGTTCTGATAGGAGTATGCCTATTCCACCACAAACAATTTGACCTTTATCATGGATGATGAAAAGATCATAGTTCTCCGGTGAGAAATTCA
>JANQHS010000207.1 GCA_028282565.1 Cytophagales bacterium
AAAACCGGATATCAATTCCCTGAAGGGATCCGAAAAAGATCAGAAGGGAACTCGGAATGGCGAATACAAGAAAGAACCTGTCGTTCTTTTCGAAGATGCCGTACCCTGGTTGGTGATGGTCCTCATGCCAACTCCATAGCAAACCGTGCATGATGTACTTATGTGTAAGCCAGGTGATACCTTCCATGACCAGGAAGACGCCTAAACTGATGATTATCCCGATACCAAAACTCATTTTCCAAAAAGGGAGTCCAAAACCCCTTTTCTAAAGTTAAAGATTTGATCAATTCTACCCGATACCATGATCGAATTCATGATACGGCCGATAAAACCCATAGGGATAGCATAGTGGATGGTATCCTCTATCCTGACACCACCTTCGGTAGGTAAAAATCTATGCTCATGATGCCATAGCCTGTAGGGACCTGCGTATTGGTAATCGATAAAGTATTTTTCCTTTTCCACAGCCGTGATCTCTGTGACCCAGGACATTTTGATCCCAAAAACAGGTTTTACCGTGTAGTAGATCAATTGCCCCGGATAGATTTCCGATCCGTTGAAATTCGATTTGACCTGGAAACCCATATCGGGAGGTGTGATCTTCGAAAGATTCCCCGGGTTAGAAAAAAAATCCCAGGCCTTTTCCAATGATATGGGGAGGTCCTGGGAGTATGATTTTTTGAATATTTTCAATTCAATGGAATTTTTGAAAAATCGATCCTCGATCTGATCAACTGAAACCAGGGAGAAAATCTTTCCGGATTTTCCTCCATCATCTCCTCCAACTCGGTCGGATCCACATATTTCCAATCTGAAATCTCTTTGGGATCGGGTTTTGGGTCCTCGTGACATCGACCAACAAATACATGGTCCATTTCATGTTCGATCAACCCGTTACCCATGTCGAATTCGTATTTCACCTTGAACAAATAGTGGTTTTCAGTTTCAAGACCAAGCTCTTCCTTCGCGCGCCTTTTCACCGAATCCTTGATCAACTCCCCAGGCCTTGGATGCGAACAACATGCGTTGGACCAAAGTCCTGCTCCATGGTACTTACCGTCTGCTCTTTTCTGAATGAGCATTTCTCCCTTTTCATTATACAGTAAAAGTGAAAAAGCTCTATGTAACAGGCCCACCCTATGGGCTTCAAGTTTTTCTGCCTGACCGATCTCGCGGTCCTTTTCGTCTACAAGTATGACTCTTTCCATTTCAGATCAATCCAAGTTGGTCCTTAAAATAGCTCTCTGCAAGGAGAACAAATTTCCGGTTGTTCGGAATGCGAATACGCTTCTGTTTTACCTCAGCGGGAGTGGTCCTTTTGATCTTGTCAAAAAGGGAGAGATAATAGATATAGGCCAGGTATACTCCGAATTTTGCTCTGGAAGGCAGCTGTTTGATGCCAATATAAGCCTCCTCAAAATCCTGCTGAATGTCTTCCTCGATCTGCTGCTTGACCTCCTCGGAAAATATTCCAGCCCTCAACTGGGGAAAGTAGGTGCGACCCAATTCCAGAGAATCATCCTTCAGATCCCTGAGAAAATTCACCTTTTGAAACGCCGAGCCCAATGCCATGGCATAAGGTGTAAGCCTTTCATATTCCTTCATCTCACCGTCGACAAATACTTTCAGGCACATCAGGCCGACGACCTGGGCGGAGCCAAGAATATACTCTTCATAACTTCTCTGATCATGTTCCTCCATTCTCAGATCCATTGCCATACTCTTAAGGAACTGATCGACAAGTTCCAGGTCGATCTCATATTCCCTCACCGTATGCTGAAAGGAATTCAGTACAGGATTGGTGCTGATACCCCTCTCGATAGCGGCATGGGTTTCATTCCAGAACTCTTTCAAAAGGGATTCCTTGTCATGATCGTGAAAGGAATCTACGATCTCATCAGCCAACCTGACAAACCCATAAATGTCGTAGATAGGTCCCCGAATATTCTTGTTCAGCAACCTGATACCCAACGAAAAAGAAGTACTATAGGAATGCGTGATATTCCTTGATGCCTCATGAGAGATTTTGTCGTAGAGTGCTTTCATTTCAATTCTTTAAAAATTGATTCACTTCATCTGCGGCCAATTTTCCCGAAATCAGAGATGGTGGAACTCCGGGTCCGGGAACCGTAAGCTGGCCGGTATAGAACAGGTTCCTGATCTTTTTGTTTCTCAGCCTTGGTTTGAGTGGGCCCGTTTGCTTCAGGGTATTGGCCAGGCCATAGGCGTTGCCTTTGAATGAATTGTAGTCGCTAATAAACTCACGATGCCCGAAGCTCTTCCTATAAACAATGTTGTTTCTGATGCTTTGGCCTGTAATATCCTCAAAACGATTGAGAATCGTTTCAAAACACTTTTCCCTGAGTGATTCATTGTCTTCAAGCCCAGGAGCCAAAGGGACTAGTATGGTCAGGTTCTCATGTCCTTCAGGCGCAACCTCAGGATCGGTTTTGGATGGTGCGCTTACATAGAACAGTGGATTCTCCGGCCAGGAAGGGGTGTCATAGATCAGCTTTGCGTGTTCTGAAAAGTCGGCATCGAAAAACAGGTTATGATGTTGAATTCCATCGATTCTCTTATTGACTCCCAGGTAAAACAGGAGGGCCGAAGGTGCAAGCACTCTTGAATCCCAATAGGATTCTGAATAATTTCTAAAATTATCGGGCAGTAGCTGGTTTTCAATGAAATGATAATCCGCTCCCCCAACGACCGCTTTTGTTTTATAAAAATCCTTCGCAGACTCTACAGTATTGATCTTTTTGGTTCCGAAATCAAACCGAACCACCTCTTCACCTGTATGGATCTCACCACCGAGTTGGACAAAAAGATCCCTCATCGCTTCCACGACCTTTCCCATACCCCCCATGGGATACCATGTGCCAAGCTTTAGATCAGCATAGTTCATCAGGCTGTAAAGAGCCGGGGTGTTTTCAGGTTTTGCCCCCAGAAAAAGAACCGGGAATTCGAGAATTCTGACCAATCTTGGATCCTTGACAAATTTTCTGACATGCTTAGAGATGGAGGAAAATACCTCATTCTGAAAAAGTCCAAGGATCAATTCGGCGGAAATATAATCGGTGTAGG
Organism: Cytophagales bacterium; assembly: GCA_028282565.1. Classification (GTDB taxonomy): domain Bacteria; phylum Bacteroidota; class Bacteroidia; order Cytophagales; family CCMP332; genus JANQHS01. Next base: position 3,085 of record JANQHS010000207.1, read on the forward strand.
AGGATCCCGAGTTATATACGAGCTTACCTACGCCCAGTTTGTATTTGCGCTCAGCTTCCTTCATAAAAGCCTCCAGTTTGGCTCCGGATCCGCTTTCGATACTGTTGAAGAGGGCTTTCAGCGCTTCCCAGTCCGCCGGGATGTCGATAATCTCATCATTGGAATAAAAAACCCTGTAGGAAGGATCAAGTCTTACAAGTTTGTAGTAATCAGAAACGCTTGTCGAAAAATCCGAGAAAAAATTCTCAAATACTTCCGGCATCCAGTACCAGGAAGGGCCCATATCAAATTTAAATCCTTCCTCAGCTAAAACCCTGGCCCTACCTCCCAGCTGCTCATTCTTTTCAAGGAGATCTACACGATATCCCTCTTTGGCCAGATAGCAGGCAGCAGAGAGTCCAGAAAATCCTCCTCCTATAACGGTGACCCTTTTATCCATTAGTTCTTCGGCGTCAGCACAGCCTGTAGCTCTTTTCTAGCGTAAAAGATCCTTGTTTTCACTGTACCAAGCGGAATATTAAGCTTTTCTGAGATCTCATGGTACTTATATCCATTATAATGCATCTCAAATGGAATCCTGAACTCGGGTTTAATATTCCGAACAACCTCCAAAAGCTCGTCATATTGCACCATATTTTCAGGAGCGCCTTCAATCGAATTATCCTTCACCTGGAGAGGATAACCACCTTCATGTGTGTCGGCCTGGAAATTGATTCTGGAGAGTTTCCTGTAATTGTTGATGAATGTATTTTTCATGATCGTAAAGAGCCAGGCTTTCAGGTTCGTATCATGCCTGAACTTTTCCCTGTATCTGAAAGCCTTCATCAAGGTTTCTTGAACCAGATCGGCAGCTTCATCCGGATCCTTGGTAAACTTGCGGGTGAAAAGTTCCAAACTACTGTACATCGATCCGACTCTTGTATTAAACTCTATAGCAGTCATAACAAATTATTTTGTTTAACAAATGTATCATAATGTTAAACAAACATCCAAGAAATTGTTCAACTTTTTTTAATAAAAGATTAAACAAAATAATCTTAATAGGCCAATAAGGAACACAAACCTCTGATGATCAGAAGATTAGTTGTTTAAGAAAAATTGAAATAAATTAAACAGATTTTGGAAGTCCGAGCAAGATCTGCTTGAACTCATCGGCCTTTTTGAAGGACAAAACCTTGGATATAGCTGTGACCTTTGAACCAATACCTGGGCCGGAAACAATGATCTTCTTTACTGCGGGATGTTCGCTGCACTCCGTAAAAAATCTCACACCACCATCTTTGAACTGCGGAGTGGTGATCGAGCTGACAAGATAATCAGGACTGATATCATCCAATGTTTGAATGAGGTCGGCGGCAGGAACACATTGACCCAGGTAGATCACCTTATAGCCGGATTTCTTGGCCAGATAATAATAAAGCAACAGGCCGATCTCATGAAGTTCCTTCTCTGGTAAGAAGAGCACCATAGATTCGGCCCTAGGATCCGTAACCTGAGGTAAGTTATCAATAGCTACGCTGATCTTTTGGCGTATCAAATTGGAAACAAAGTGTTCTTGGGAAGGCATAATGTTTCCAGTCAGCCACAATACTCCGATCTGGTCCAAAAAGGCATATAGAACCTGTGTGACCAGATCCTCGAATCCCATCTTCATGGAAACCTCATGAATGATATTCTGAAATTTTCCCTCATCCAGATCTACCATAGACATGATGAGCTGCTCGACATAGTATTTGGTGCTTCTGGAATGAGAAGAGATATCTCTCACATTGTCCTCAAGCTCCTGACGACTCATCGAAGCGATCTTGGAGATTTTCAGGCCCTGCTCGTTCAGTATGGATACTGTCAGGATCTTTTTCAGCTGATCATCATCATAGGACCGGATATTGGTATCCGTTCTTTTAGGCTCCAACAGGCCATGACGCTTCTCCCAGATCCTCAAGGTATGGGCCTTGATACCTGAAAGCTTCTCCAGATCCTTGATTGAATAACTAGCCATTAACTGAATATTTCAAGTTATTAACCAAATGAATACAATAAGGTTTTAATTTGCCTAAGGTAATTCAACTTTTTTAAGAGCCTCAATTTCAAGCGCTAAACAAATGGAATTCATCCTTGCTTCTCATAACAAAAATAAGATCGAAGAGATCAGAAGCATAATGCCTCCTGAAGTAATAATCCACAACCTTTTTGAGCTAGGATATCAAGAGGAAATCATCGAAGATGGTGATACACTGGAAGAAAACGCTGCCATCAAGGCAAGAACCATCGCTGAAAAGTTCTCCAAACCCTGTATCGCAGATGACACCGGATTAGAAGTCGAAGCCCTGGATGGTCGGCCAGGGGTCTATTCCGCTCGTTTTGCAGGCATTCCCGCTGACGCCACCAGAAATATCACAAAGTTGTTGAGAGAAATGAATGGCATTGAGAATCGAAAAGCACGATTCAGGACACTGATCTGTCTCCATAATGGCCATGCCGAGCTCTTTTTTGAGGGAATAGTCAATGGTACCATTGCGGATGAACCCAAGGGCGGGAAGGGCTTTGGATATGATCCGGTATTTATACCCGATGGCTATCAAAGATCCTTTGCAGAGCTGGAGCCACATGAGAAAAACAGGATCAGCCACCGAGCCAGGGCTTTGAATGAGTTAAAAGAATACCTGGAGCATGGCTGATAAACCTTTTGTGGTCGGTATTACGGGGGCAAGTGGTTCGGGAAAGACCTATTTCATCCAAATGCTAAACGAAAATTTTGGGAAAGGAGAAGTCACCCTGCTCTCTCAGGACCACTATTATCTGCCCATCGAAAAGCAACCAAAAGATCCTAACGGAATTGAGAATTTTGACACTCCCGGATCTATTGATATACAGGGCTTTATAGCTGATCTCAAAACCCTGATATCGGGCAAAGCAGTGCATAAGAAAGAATACAATTACAATTTCCGAGACATTGAGCCTGCGATCCTGACCTTTGAACCCGCTCCAATTATCCTGGCAGAAGGGATTTTTGCTTTTAATTCGGAGGAATTATTATCGTTATACGACTATAGGTTATTCGTGGAGGCTTCCAGGGAAACGAGGATACAAAGACGGATTAAAAGAGATGCCGAGGAAAGAGGATATGATGTCGATGACGTACAGTATAGATATGAGCATCACGTCGAACCCGCATTCCTCAAATTTATCGAACCCATGCAGGTCATGGCGGATCTTGTCGTTCATAATGAGAGTTCTTTTGAAAAGGACCTTTCCTTGGTAACTTCACACCTCAAATCAAGGATATAGCATGGCTCAGCGTTTCGCGGTTATTGGATTAGGGATTTTCGGGACCTCCATTGCACGAAACCTCGCTTCCCGGGGGGCAGAGGTTCTCGCCGTGGATTGGGATCTAGATAAGGTGGAAGCCCTCAAAGATGAAGTCGCCTATGCCGTTTCCATGGATTCCACCGATATCAAGGCTTTGCTGGCCCATAACGTGCCGGATATGGATGCAGTGGTGGTCGCGATAGGTGAAAATTTCGAGGGATTGCTCATGACCACCGTGCTCTTACTTGAACTAAAAGTAAAACGGGTGATCGCCCGTGCCGCAAGTCTGCAGCAATATAAGATCCTGGAAAAAATGGGTGTGAAGGAAATTCTGTCTCCCGAGGGTGAGGTTGGAAGGACCGTGGCGGAAATGCTGGTGCACCCCAACATGAAAACCTTTCTGCCTTTGCCCGATAATTTTGAGATCGTGGAGATCAACAATCCTCCAAAAACCCGGAACAAAACACTCAAGGAGGTTGGTCTGCGAGAAAACTACAACCTTAATCTCATCACCATCAAAAGGACCTTTGAGGAAAAGATCAACGGCCAGTTCCAAAATGTCCAACACATCGTCGGGGTGCCGCGCGGAGAAACCGTTCTTACAGACACCGATGTCCTGATCCTATTGGGAAAACATCAGGATGTCAGCAAATTCGTGGAGATCAACAGTTGATCTAGTTTTTCTGGATCGGGATACTCACTCTTTCACCCTCAGAATCCATGCTTAGAAAATAGGTTCC
>JANQHS010000212.1 GCA_028282565.1 Cytophagales bacterium
TGGATATTGAAAAGAAATACTTTGTTACTTCCTGGAGTTGGGTCAGGAATGACAACATTCTCCATAAAGAAAGTTGCTTCCAAAACACCCTCTATAGTACCGGGAAGCTCCTGCATATCGATAACTGCGGTTGGAGGAGTGGTTTGTCTGAAACTTGTGATTTCGAGATTTACACTTGTCAATGCTCCTGAACCTTCACCCATTGGGTACTCATCACCGACTTGGTAAACAACATTAACAGAAGTTGAAGTTGTGAATTCGTTGGTGATCGTCGGTGGTGGAACACCCAGAAAGATATAGTCTCCCCAGATCCTTCCTTCGACGGCAGCATTTCTTTGGAAGATGGTGACTGTAGAAGAAGAATATGCCAATTCATCAGGGTTGTCGGTTTGTACCGGACCTGCATCGATATGGGCGGTAAAGTTTGTGGTTACATATCCGTCAAGAACAACAGAACCAGTCACAGTTCCATTCTTCATTCCTTCAAAATATGCGTTACCCGATTGATCTGTTACACCCGTTACAGTTGCATTGCCTTGAGTCAGCAATACTGTTGCATTTGATAATCCTGAAGCCCTGACTTCTTCGAATCCATTTCCAGGTACCACCTGTACGGTATAGTTTACAGTGATACTTCCGTCAGGCACATCGTTTTCGTAATTAATGGTAGTAGTAGAAGGCTCTGAATCCTCCTGACATGAAAACATTCCGAATGCCATCAGGACGACCAAAGAAGTTAAGTAGTGAGTAAATCTTTTCATTCTTGACTTGATTTTGAAAACAGGCGCCAAATATACAATGATTTCAATTTGAAGAGCTATTTACAATTATGAAAAGTTGATTATTCCTTACATTTCCTTGGATTTTGGGTCCGTTTGGTAGATCGGGAGCTTTTATTCCTTCATTTAATTTTTCTTTCCCCTCAAAAACCCAGCATTCATCCCATAAACCCTCTGCCAGAAAGGACTGCAGGGTTTGGGCTCCACCCTCTACCAAAACATTCTGAATTCCAAGATTTGAGAGTTCTTTCATTCCCTCCTTCAAACCAATATCACCGATCGCGATGCTGCTCTTGAAACCGACGTTCTCATTCCGTGTTTCGGAAACGAGAACTTCAGGATTACGATCAAAGATCCGAGCAGATCGAGGTATCGATCCGCTCTCGGACAATACAATTACCTTGGGATCTGAACCCGTCCAATGCCTTGTTGTGAGTTGAGGGTCGTCATTCCTAATTGTATTTCCTCCTACAAGAATTCCATCCATTTCAGATCTCAACTTATGCACAACCGTATCGGAGAAGGAATTGGTTATATGGACCCTCTTTCCATTTTTACCCGCAATGAAGCCATCGGGTGATTGGGCCCATTTAAGGACAATAAATGGAACTCCTGTTTTTATCCGTTTGAAAAAGCTGCGGTTCAGGGACAGTGATTCTTGCTCTAGCACTCCTGATCTCACATTTACCCCGGCATCCTTGAGCCTTTGAATACCGCCGCCTGCAACCTTGGGATTGGGATCAACGCAGCCGATCACCACCCTTTCAATTCCTTTTTCAATGATCAGATCAGAGCAGGGAGGAGTTTTTCCGAAGAAATTGCATGGTTCAAGATTGACATAAAGTGTGCTCTCTCTCAGTTTTTCATGTTCTCTTACCGAAGCAATTGCATTCACTTCAGCATGGGATTTTCCATATTGCCTGTGCCAACCTTCCCCAATAACCTTCCCTTTATGGACAATGACACTCCCCACCAAGGGATTCGGACTTGCACTGCCAATCCCATTTTTGGCCAGTTCAAGGCAGCGCATCATATATTTTTCATCGATATTCAATCAGTCGGGGTAAATGGTCAATTTTGGATCAAATGAATCTGAAACCTAGAGAATTATTTGAAATTGGACTCAGTGATCTGCCAGGATATTATTCCGATCAGGAAAAACGAAATCTTGTTCTGGATTTGATGAAGTACTTCCTGGACCTGGATCAAAACGATCTGGTCATCAATGAAAAAAGTATAGTCTTAGGAACTCATGCTCATGATTCCTATTTGAGAGGTTTGAGCCGATTAAAAAGCGGGGAGCCCATTCAATACATTTTGGGTATGGTTGAATTTTTGGGTATTCCGCTCCGGGTGAATTCTTCGGTTCTGATCCCCAGGCCTGAAACAGAGGAACTGGCCTTGCTTGTTGAAAAGGAAATCCTTAATTCGAAAGCTAGGGCGATTGACCTTGGGACCGGAAGCGGGTGCCTGGCGATCTATCTAAAAAAGAAGCTTACGAACCTTCAAATGATTGCTATGGATATTTCCGCCGAAGCATTGGAAGTTGCAGTGGCGAACGCATCTGATAACCGGGTTGAAATTGAATTCCATCATTCTGATTTCCTTGAAGAAGGATTCCCCATAGATCATCTGGATCTGATCGTTTCCAATCCTCCTTATGTGCCGGTTGCTGAAAAGACAACGCTTAGAGAAAATGTGCTGAATTATGAGCCTCATCAGGCTCTTTTTCCGGCTTC
>JANQHS010000251.1 GCA_028282565.1 Cytophagales bacterium
AACTTTCTCGTAAAGCTCCTTGCAAAATTCAACGGTGAGATGAAGGGAATGATGCCATACGTTGGCAACAAATATGAGGGAGATGTAAGCGAGACCAAACGTGTTTTCAACTGGAAACCAATACCCTTTGATCAAATGGTTTTGGATACCGCAAGATCGGTTCAAAGCATCCTGAAAGGGTAGGTTCATCCCTGGTTTTTCCCGGCTGACTGTTGCATTTCAATGATGCGTCAGTCTGGCGATGATCTCCCCATGTTTGGGAAACAGTGCGACCAGTTCTGCTCTGCTTTTGAGTTCAAAATCTTCAAAACTAAAGCCGGGAGACACAGTGCAGCCCACCAGGGAATAGGAATCGGGGTCGATCACCTCTGAGGCAAACCAGGATCCTCCCGGGACCACCAATTGTGGTATTTGCCCCTGATCCAGATCCCGGCCTATGACATGGCTGGTATGAGTTCCTTCTTCCGAAATAACATGAAGCCGGATCGGGGATCCGTCGTAGAAATGCCAGATCTCATCCTGCTTGATTCGATGAAAGGCCGAGAAGCTATCGGATGTCAGCAGAAAATAGATGCAGGTCGAAAAATTCCTTTTCCCCTGATAAGCCGATCCCAGATTTTCACCATCGATATGTCCGGCGCTTCGATATGTTTCCTTGAAATAACCGCCCTCGGGATGTGGTTCCAGATCGAGTAGACGGATGATCTTTTCTACTGTATTCGTCATTTATGCGGCGACTGAATTCGATGAGAATTGTTCAAACCCGGATCAACTCAGGTTTCTTTCCTTGAGGAGTTGATCGATCTCCGTTCTTCTTTTTTTGTTCTTCGCGGCTATGGGCAGATAGACCAGGGGTAGAAAGCTGAGCAATCCGGGGCCGTTCTTCACGGCACTATAAGTGGCAACTCCGATTAAAAAACCGAAGATCACCGCATCATAGATCTTATAGGACTTATTCTTCCTTGCCTGCTCCGACAACTCTTCGCCTGTCAGCTCTGCCAGCTTTTTTTGCTCCATTTTTTATACCTGTCGATAGGGTCCCGAAGGACTTTCATTGTGATCATTCAAAGAAAAGCTTTTTTCGAAGCTGTTCAAGAATTGTCTGACAGGCTCTCTTCGATTTTCATGATCTTTTCCCTGGTCGCTGTTAAGGTAGAATCCATGGCCAGGGCCTTTTTGAAATTTACAAGAGAATTGCTCGTATCCCCACTTGCAAGCAGGGCATCTCCAAAGCTATCATAGGTATTGGGAGACTCGGGGAACTCTTCGGTATTGAGCCGGAGTACTACAACGGCATCATCCAAGCGATCCAATTCCAATAGCTGATAACCCAGCTGGTTCAACTGACGTTCTCTGAAATCATATGTGTCGGGCTCATTGAGTTTGAGTTTTTTGTATTGCTCTACTGCCGCCTCCATTCCTTCGTCGAATATGATCTTGCCCATGACCTCTGCTATTGCGAGTTTGGGCATTTCATAGGGCTGGTCATGAAGGATGTTTTCCAGCGGACCGATAATCGACCAGAAATATCGCGTGGAGTTATTGGTGAGAAGGATGATGCAATTGTTCTCCTCTGTTTCCCTGTAGATATAGGAGAGGAAGCCAACCCAGCCACCGGAATGCCAGACCGCCCTTTTCCCACTTGCCGGTGATTCGCCTACGCGCCATCCGAACCCGTAATTGACGGTGTCCCCGTTATTCAGAATGGTAGGAGTATAGGCTTCTTCCAGGGTGCTTTTGGAAACCAGCTTTTCGGTGCACAATATCCTATCCCATTTCAGCAGATCTTCCAGGGTAGAGTATATACCGCCATCACCTGAAACGCCATTGAGAAAATGATAGTCCATTGATGCACGGTCAATACCATTGACTTCGGTACTGAAACCGTAAACCCTCAATGGCATTTTGGGATCCTTTCCAGGCACATATTTATATACTGATGTATTGGTCATTTTGGCAGGATCAAAAACGTATTGCTTGAGGAATTCCGCGAAGGACATTCCGGAAGCCCGACTCACAATTGAAGCCAGCAACACATATCCCGTATTGCTGTATTCCCATTTTTCTCCCGGAGCAAAATGTATTTCCGGATTTGTTTTGACGAACATTTCGATCAGGTCAGAGTTACCCGAGACCAATTTATTTGGATCGTCTCCGGCCAATTCGGGTTTCCAGTTCTTGCG
>JANQHS010000266.1 GCA_028282565.1 Cytophagales bacterium
AAGTTGGATGGCTTTTTTGAGGTGATCAGCAGCATCACCCAATTAATTGAAAAGGAAAAGGTATTTGAAAAAGCACAGCAATGAAAAGAAGGATTAAAAAGGTGGCCGTACTGGGCTCCGGCGTGATGGGTTCTCGGATTGCCTGCCATTTTGCAGGCATTGGCTTGGAGGTTCTTCTTTTGGACATTTCTCCACAAGAACTAAACGAAAAGGAAAAGGCGGCAGGATTGGAGCTCAAAAACCCCAAAGTCAAAAATCGCATTGTCAATGATGCATTGCAATCCGCGCTCAAATCCAACCCCTCCCCTATTTATGACAAATCGTTCAGCGTAAGAATCACAACAGGGAATTTTGATGACGACCTGGAGAAGATCAAGGATTGCGATTGGGTGTTGGAAGCCATCATCGAAAACCTCGAGATCAAAAGGTCTCTGTATGAGAAAATTGAAAAAATCCGAACCAAGGGTACACTGATCACATCAAATACCAGCGGTATTCCTATGTCGCTTCTGGCTCAGGGGCGGGATGAGGATTTCCGAAAGAACTTTGCCGGCACACATTTTTTCAACCCTCCCAGGTACTTACCGCTTCTGGAGATCATCCCAAGCACCGAAACCGATCCGGAGATCATCGATTTTCTAATGAACTATGGCGAAAAGTATCTCGGAAAAACAACCGTACTCTGCAAAGACACCCCGGCCTTTATTGCCAACAGAATTGGCATTTATTCAATTCTGAAGATCGTGGAAGCCATGCAGGAAGTTGGTTTTAACATAGATCAGGTAGACCGACTCACGGGCCCTGCGGTGGGAAGGCCAAAATCAGCCACATTCAGAACATCGGATGTCGTTGGCCTAGATACACTGATCAAAGTAGCCGACAACCTATACAAGACCCTGGAACATGATGAGGGCAGAGAGACCTTTAAACTTCCGCAAATCGTCCGGGAGCTTGAGGAGAAGAATTGGCTCGGAGACAAAACCAAACAAGGTTTTTATAAGAAGGTCAAGGACAAGGAAGGGAAGTCCGTAATCCTTACCCTTGACTTGAATTCGATGGAGTACAGGGAAAAGGAAAAGGCGAAATTCAAAGAGCTTGAAGATGTGAAACAGGTCCCGGGAGGCTTGGGAAAGAAGATCACCTTTTTGATGAACAGCAAGGACAAGGTTGGTGATTTTCTGAGAAGATCATTCCTCCCATTATTTGCCTATTCATCAAACAGGATTCCCGAAATATCAGATCACCTTTTCCAAATCGACCAGGCCTCCTGCGCAGGTTTTGCCTGGGAAATAGGTCCTTTTGA
>JANQHS010000287.1 GCA_028282565.1 Cytophagales bacterium
GATATATGCACGCGCGTCCGGGATCACAAATCCAGATGCTATCCAACCGCTTTTTCGGCAAAGTATAAAACCAACCGACTTGTTTTTATGAGGCATTTCATGACTTATGAGGAAGCACTGGATTACGAGTATTATATCAAAGGGAAAAGACGATCTTGGAAAATTGAACTGATCGAAAAGGAAAACCCAAAGTGGCGGGATCTTTTTGATGATATTAGGCACTGGTAGTAGAATTCCTCACCTCAACAACCCCAGGAGGCCTCTGAGGGAGCGCAGCGACCGAAGAGGCTATCGAGATTGTGCGCAAAGGGAAAATGGGCTAAAGTCACCTCAAATCTTGCGAAATTGAAAATATGTTCTTACCGAAGAGACTAGCGTTATTTTAAAACTCGAGAAAAGATAAAAAAGGGACGTAGGGTTCATTGTTGGACAAACCTGATCCCTTTTCGCTAAAATCCGAGAACCCTTTGGCAGGTAATTTATGCCAAGCTCTTCGCTGACGCTCAGAGCAGCCCCGACTAGAGTTTCTGAGGAGCAGAACTCTTCTTCAGAAGTAGAACTCCATCGAATTGTTTGGCCAGGTTCAATTTCTTAGAATTGTTCAGATCGATGAAGCTGTCATTGACAACAATGCTCTCATCCAGCCATTCTCCACCCCTGGTATCAGCACATTCCAGGCCGAGAAAGTTTACCTCTCCCTTCAAGGCCAGGATCAGATCCTTGATATCCAGATCCACAGGATCCGAAGGGGATAATTCCTCTATCTCTCCCGCATTGTTTGCATATTCTCCCTGAGCAGCAAAGGCTCCGATCACATAGGTGGATCTTCCAAATCTGGGTTCAAGGAATTCCCCCATCACCTTTTCAATGCGGTTATACTTTGCGACATGGTAGTTATGCGCTACAACGATTACTTTCTTTCCCGGAAACATCTCCTCACGAAGCCACTTTACATTTTCCGCCATCAGGGAATCTCTGGCGGTCCAGCGCTTATGCCAGCCGTCCGTCCTTTTGAATTCCAGCATGTATTCCAGATATGCGACCCTGTTTTCAAATGTTCGCTGCAGATACTTGTTCTGAGGATTGGCACCCAGA
>JANQHS010000309.1 GCA_028282565.1 Cytophagales bacterium
TCCCGCATCAGGGGACCTCCGGAATCAAGAATATCCTGGATCTGAGCATAGGTCAAAACAGACCAAAGCGACAGAAAAAATAGAAGAAATGACCTTTTCAAGTTTTTATGATTTGCCTAAAAATAGTGATCAGCAAGGAAAGGGCTCAAAAGATTATTACCCAATTAATTTATGTAATATATTTACCCAAATATCTTAAGTAAAATATGCTTACAAGAAAGCAGCGGTTTTTGGCGGATTTTTTCCTGGTCCTGATCTGGATCATCGCCATCAACTTTCATTCAGGAGTCGCGATCCTGTCGATCAAATCCTTCACCAATATGACCGGAATAGAACCCCATTTGGAGGGGAATATTCTGGCGAATTACTGGGTCGCACCAACACAATTCATTGAATCCTCTCTCTTCGGCCTGTTCTTCGGGCTCGCCTTTGTTTGGGTGGACAGGAGATATCGAAAAGCAAAATATGCTGGTATGTCCTTTGGTTCTCTGATCCTGAGAAAGTCATTGTTTTACCTGGGCTCGATACTGTTTGCATTCGGGGCCATATTTGTCATTCTAAGGGCCGTGGGTATTTATCCTCAGGAGCTATCCGAGTTGGTCAGGGTTGATAGGGCTTCGATCGCGCTGATCTTTCTGATCTTTTCCGGTGTTACAGGCCAAATCCTGTTTATGAACTTCCTGGTCCAAACCATAGAGAATACCGGCAGCTATAACATCCTGAGATTCCTGACAGGAAAATTTCAGGAACCCGTGGAAGAAGAAAGAATATTCATGTTCCTCGACCTGAAGGATTCCACCGGGCATGCCGAAAAACTCGGAAACCTGCAATACAGCCAGATGATCCGCGACTGTTTCAACGACCTCAACCAGGTGCTCAAAGGTTTCAAAGCAGAGATCTATCAGTATGTCGGAGATGAGGTCGTTTTGACCTGGGATAAACTCACAAAGGATAATAACCGGGATTGCATTCGGTTTTTCTATGCATACAAAGCCTATCTGGACAAGAAACGCGATACATACATAAACAAGTATAGTATTACTCCCGAATTCAAAGCGGGATGCCATGAAGGAAAGGTCATGGTCACCGAGGTGGGCTTCATCAAAAGGGAGATCGTCTTTCACGGAGATGTGCTCAATACAGCTTCCAGGATCCAAAAACTCAACAAGGAATTGAAAACAGATATTCTGATCAGCGGAAAAATGAAAGAGATGCTGGAAAACCTACACGGTATGCAGCTAAAGTCCTTTGGCAGTTTTCAATTAAGGGGAAAGGATAAAAAGACCGAGATCTTTGAAGTAAATCTCCTTAATACCCAATTAAATTAGGTAATTATGGATTCCGGACTCTTAAAAGGCACCCTAAAAACCTTGGTCATGAATATCCTGGAGGATGCAGGACCCATTCATGGATATGGGATCAGACAGGCAATCGAAAAAAGGACCGATGGAAAAGTCCTGATCACGGAGGGTGCTTTATACCCCTTATTGAAGAAGCTGGAGGAAAAGGGATTGGTCGAAACAAAAAATGAAAGTAGCGGAAAAAGGGTTCGCAAACTTTATTCCCTGAACCAAATGGGCAGTCAGGAATTGGAAGACCAGAATATCCAGCTTCTCGACTTCGCCGGTACATTGATCCAATTCATTCATACCAAACCATCAATGTCCGTCTGACATGAGGATCTGGCTTATTCTGATCTTGAGTTTTTGGTGGCAAATGACCTGGGCTCAATCCGGCAGGATGAAAACCATTCCAAGTGAATATCAGGACATGAACATCACTCCCTGGGTTTTCACCGGAGGCGACACGCTCGTCATTGAGATGGATAGCGTCTATTTGGTCAATTCGGAAAGGTATTATTTCTATCGAAAGGTGCATCGGAGAATTCTGAGCTCCGATGATTCCACCTGCTCCGAACTTCTCAGGACTTACGAGAAAAGACTTGAATATTTCGATATCAGATATCAGGAAATGGCAGTGAATAGCCATGAAGGTCAGATGATCACCTTAGGCATACTACAGGAGACCAATGAGAAGGTTGAAGAACTTCAAATCGACCTTGAGCTTGCCCGGAAAGAGCTGGAGGAAAGCAGAAAAAGCCTCGAAGAGGCCGATAAGGAATTGAATAAGACTCAGTCCCGAAATCGGAAAAAAGTCGTTGTTTCAGGGGTTATCGGCTTGGGAATTGGATTGATTTTGGGAATTTTGACGGCCTCATGATCCATTTTTTGATCTATCTCTCTGTTCTGACCTTCCTAACCTGCGAAAAGGACCTGGAAGGAAACTGGAATCTTATCTCATGGAAGGCAAATATCGAGGGGAAGAGTACTTACCCCTACGGAGAAAATGCTTTTGGGTATTTACGATATGATCCGGACGGAACCATGACCCTGATGCTCATGAGGGAAGGTCGCAGCATGGAAGATTTCGAATCCGCCAGCGGGTTTTTCACCTATAGGGCAAATTATAAGGTGGATTGCCAGAATGGTACTGTATGGCATGAAGTTTTTGCAGGTTCTCACCCGGATTGGATGAGAAAAACGCAAGAGCGTTATTTCGCTTTCAAGGCTGATACACTTGTACTTAGGTCTCCCCCATTGAAAACCAATTCCTCCGAAGGTCAGGAAGCCGTTCATACCCTAAAATGGATCAGATCAAACTAAACTGAAGTCATTATGGACGCAACACAGCTTCTAAAAATCCTTCATATCAGCAGCGGGTTCACTGCCCTGCTTATCGGGTTGATCCCCATGTTCAGCCAGAAAGGCGGCAAAGTTCATGTGCAAACCGGCCGGATCTATGTCATTGCCATGAGTCTTGTTTTTTTGACGGCACTTCCGATGTCCTATGTCAAAGGCAATATTTTTCTTTTTTCCATCGCCATATTTAGCTATTACCTCTGTTTCACCGCATGGAGAATGGTCAGGAGAAAAAACCAAAGCCCGACCACCGTTGATAAGATCGCGATGGTCTTGACCTTGCTCACTTCGATAGGTATGGGTGCTTTCGGTTTGTATTATGTACTCAGCGACCTCCCTGAAAAAGGAATTGTGCTCTTGGTTTTTGGAATGATCTCATTGATCATGAGCGCTCAGGACGGCCGGAGTTTTTTCTTAAACAAGGAATCGAAGAGATACGGAAAAAGAGCCTGGTTTTTTGGCCACATTGCGAGAATAGGCGGCTCCTATATTGCGACCTTCACGGCATTTGCAGTGACCAATCTTGAATTTTGGCCCATGATATTGAACTGGCTCTTGCCTACAGTCATAGGAACGATCCTGATCACAAGGGTATCCAGAAAATACCGCAAGAAATTCCAACAGCAGGCAGGATAAATGAAGAAGATCAATTGGGAGATCGATCAGGATACCGGGAAGACTTCTTTATTTCAAAAGGTCAAATGGTACGAGCTAGGGGGCATGGCCTCATTATTGGTTTTGATGTACAGCTCCCATCTTTTTCTTTTCAAGGATCTGACTCTGGAGGCCATTCTTGTCTTCAACTTCTTTGCACTGTTGGTGCATCAGTTTGAGGAATATGGATATCCCGGCTGGTTCCCGGGAATGCTTAATCGCCGGGTATTTGATTCCAAATATCCCCTGCATTATCCGCTGAACCGGCGCAATGCCTGGGTCATCAATGTATTGTACGGATGGGCCCTTTACATAGGCTCTATAGTATTCATTGATCGATTTCCGGCCCTGGGCATGGCCTGTATTCTTGTAAGCGCAGGAAACGTGCTTGCCCATATTGGTTTTTCAATCAAAGCGCGAAGACCTTATAATCCAGGGCTGCTCACCTCAATTTTGTTGTTTGCACCGGTGGTCATACTCTACTTCGTTTATATGGACCCGGTTCTATCCTATGGAGACAGGGCTTTCTGGAATGGAATCCTGCTCGGGGTTATTGCCAACGCGATGATCCCCTTTCTTGTATTGATCCTCGCGAGCGAAAATTCTCCCTTCGAATTTGGAGCAAGACATGAGGTTCCGCAGTTTAGGAAATTCAAGGGTTATAAAGTGGATTAGAATTTAAAGCCAATGCCAATGAGAAACCTTAGCTCAATTATGCTGATACTGGCTCTTCTTGCCCTCGGTATCGGGAACGGTCAGGCACAGGAAAACAAGGATTTTGAAAAATATTTCCAAAGGGTTCCCAAGAGGCATGCGATCAGTTTTTTGCAGGGATACGTTGCGGTTCCAAATTCTCTGGAAAATGAGATAGAGCTGGAATCCAGGGTGATTTTCGTGGGCATGATCGGATTTGATTATAAATACTACCTGAATCCGAAATTCAGTACCGGATTGATCTATGAGCTTGAGTTGGGCCAGTATTTCATCGAGGTAGAGGGATCCCCTGTTCCAAGGGAGAATGTTCATGTCTTCACCGCGTTTGTTGGATATGAGCTTTTGCCGGGGCTGGAGGTATTTGCCGGGCCGGGATATGAGCTGGAAGTTCATAAGAATTATTTCGTCTTCAAGGTGGGTGTCGAGTTTGAGGGCTTGATCGCGAACAATTGGTATTTCGCCCCCGAGCTTTCCTACAATTACAAGGAGGTTTATGAGAACGTCACCCTAGGGATCCATTTTCGAAAAAAGTTTGGGAAAACACTTGAAGAATAGGGTTTCGGTGGCAGTCTTGGAATGAAATTTCAACGCTATCAAAAGCAGGAACTAAACCCGTTTTAAAAGGTTATTGATATAGGAAAAGGAAAAAATAAAATCAAAAAATATGTCAGACACACAGATCGGATTGCCAATAGAAAAATCAAAAGAACTGGCGGACAAATTAAACGTCCTGCTCGCGAATTATCAGGTATTTTACCAAAACGACCGGGGTTTTCATTGGAATATAAAGGGAGAAAAGTTCTTCGAGCTTCATCTGAAGTTTGAGGAATTATACAATGACCTCCAGCTCAAGATCGACGAAATCGCCGAAAGAATTCTCACCCTGGGCTTCACTCCTATGCATGCCTTTTCGGATTATCTTCAAAATTCCACAATCCCTGCTACAAAGGATATTTCAGATGGTCGGGAAGCCGTATCATCTATTCTGGATTCCTTCAAAACGGTCATTTCGCTTCAAAGAGAGATCCTGGATCTATCCGGGGAAGCAGACGATGAAGGCACCAATGCCTTGATGAGCGATTATATCCGGGAACAGGAAAAACTGGTGTGGATGTATTCCGCCTACCTTGGCTGAGTAACATCGCCAAGAGCTTGCAAAGGATCCCTTTCAAAACCGAAAGGGATTTTTTTTGTTCCAAAAACTTTATACCTTAGTTGATATATCAATATTTTGGAACCCAAACTCGAGAATATCATCTTCTTTCAGGCCGAAAAAATGATGCGTCAGGCCAAGGAA
>JANQHS010000369.1 GCA_028282565.1 Cytophagales bacterium
CCGAAGTGAAGCGAAGGCGGGCGCTACACCCCGAAAAAAAACACCTAGGCCTCTCCAGACGAAGCCTTGGCGTAGTCTGGCGGAGAGAGGGGGATTCGAACCCCCGGTACCTGTTTCCAAGTACGCATGTTTAGCAAACATGTGGTTTCAGCCACTCACCCACCTCTCCAAAAAGAACTTTTCAATCAAAAAACCCCAAGTGGGACTCAAATTGAGGCGCAAATCTAGTATTTTTATTTCAAATTTCTTGGTCCAAATCTAAGTCCGATATTCTTTTTTTAACCCATTAGTCGCATGCTCAAAAATCTCGTTTTCACAACCTTGATCGCTTTAGGGATATTTTCAATTGCCTGTGCTCCGGATCAAGAAACAAATACGCAGGTCGACCCTGAAGTGGTTGTCATGATGGATCGGGACCTGAGAAATGTTCACCCAAAATTTTGGGCCTCGAGCACCGAAAAAGGAATTTCAGATCAACTTTTTCAGCGACTCATCGACCTGCACCCCGAAACCTATCAACCTATTCCTGTACTGGCTTCAGATGTCCCAGCTCTAAACGCAAAAGAAAACAGTATTGATTTCGAGATCCGGGAGAATGCAACATGGCACGACGGAGCCCCGATCACGGCGAAGGATCTGGAATTCACATTAAAGTTTGCCTTCTCACCCTTTCTAGAGCAAAGTATCGACTCCGCATTCTACCATTTTATCAAGGATGTGATACCGGATGAATCAAATCCCAGGAAGGCATCATTCATGCTTGACGAAATAGTGCCGGATCCGGTTTACTCAGCTGGCTCCCTGACCATCATTCCAAGCCATGTTCACGACCCGGATGGGCTTTTTGAAAAGTATTCAGTTAATCAATTCTGGGAAGGCAGCGATGATATCAGCAATGATTCATCCCTGAAAGCATTGTGCAGGAGTATTCTTGAGGGCATCTATTCCTGGGATCCTGCCTACCTGATCGGCTCGGGACCTTACGGCTTCCAAAGCCGCGTGGAGGGTCAATCCATCACTCTCTCTAAAATTGAGAACCATTGGGGCAAATCATTGAGTGGTTCAAACCCCTGGTTCGTTGCGAACCCCTCCACAATTACTTATAAGGTGGTTTCAGAACCCATTCAAAAGAAAATCGAACTTGAAAACCAGACAGTAGACCTTTACCGGTTCACAACCTCTTTCCTGCCAACCATAAAGGACAACGAATCCGTTTCTTCAGGCTATCAAATGGAGAAGGTGACCTTTTTCGGATTCGTGTACATCGGGTTAAACCGGCAATCGCCAATTCTC
>JANQHS010000409.1 GCA_028282565.1 Cytophagales bacterium
AAGAAAGGTTACTGATCTTTTTGTTGCGGTTTTGTCCATGCGGTGTTCTCGGCAATGATCTTTAAATTCTGCTCTATTTCGTTGATCTCAATGGGTTCAAAGGACTGAAATATAATTTCCTTATTAAAATCCTGACCTGAATATTTGATACTGATCTGCTGGGTGTCCTCATTGCCCATTCCGTACTTGTTTTTCTTTTTCTCCAGGTCTGCATTTCTAACGCTTTTCCACAGGATCCTATTGAATTCCGGATCCACTTTCCCTTCGTATTTTCCAAGGTATTGGGTATTCTCTTTCCCGATAAGCTCCGCTGAGCCGTCTTCAAAAACCTTGATCTCATAACTGGGGCATGGATGCATACAGGGGGTTCGGATCATTTCGATCGAAGCGAAGTTCTGGTTCCTGGGAGATTCCGTGGAACTACTGGAGGATTTGCAGGATAGCATGAACCCTACAAGGATCAACACGTAGAATGAGATCATCCATCCGGATAAGGAATTGTTGATATGGTTGAGGCGTGAATTCAAAATTGAGGACCTGGTTCTTGCAAATTCTGTTTTGAAGTGGGTATATATCCCTTTCAACACCAGACGAAATTAAGGAAGATCCATGCAAATCGCAGAATCAATACCGGCCATATTTTGCCTGAAGATTGACTCTCTGTTACTCAAGGGACCCATAACCCTGCCGCAAAGCCCTCTAGCCTTGAGTCAGTCATTCTTCAATCGTTCCGGATTAGAACTCAGCACCCGGTACCCCTCCAACATCATTGTCCGAGACCATCGGGCAATATTTGGTTCAACCAAAAGTATAGCTTCGAATGAATGCGTGGAACGTATATCAGGTCTATTGTATGAACCAAAGATCTTCGGATATGCCCTGCATTCCGAAGATGACGGTGTTGTTAATTTTTCGCATCTCCGGGAAGCCAAGATCCACTAGCTCTTATGCGGCTAGTGATCCTTAACCGCCATGAAGTTAAGCTTAGTCCAACTCATCCTCCCGCGTCATTGCCCGAGATCATCGGGCAATCTTTGGTTCAAGCAAAAGCGCAGAATTGCATTAATGGAGGGAAGACATATCGACTCTAACGCATAAACCAAAGGAGTCAGCGGAAATACCAAAAACGGCATTTTTTCAATGCCCGATTTCCTAGTTTCGCCCCTCAGTTTTTGAGCTAAGAGGAAAGCACAGCGGTGTTCTTCTTGCCAAATCAAACGACTAATTTCGAATCATGAACAAAACCAAATATTTCCTGCCAGCCTTCCTCTTCACCCTTCTAGGGTGTAGCCAGGCCGATCGATTTGATGCCGAATCCACCATTGAAAGATTCAAGAACCAAGTGGAAGTTCTGGCTTCCGACGAATTCGAAGGAAGAGAGACGGGGCAGCCCGGAGA
>JANQHS010000431.1 GCA_028282565.1 Cytophagales bacterium
ACTATCTCCCAAGCATGCATTGCATGGTCTTCTTGAATGATTTTGCAGCCGTCTCATCGATTTCCTGCTGAGCGCTTCCGTCTTCATGGAAAAGTCTCACATTGGTCAATTCGTGATTTGAGAACCTGTTGAGATCCTGCTTGTTCTTCAAGGGGATGAGGAATTGAGCCTGGCCATTGCAATTCTTGGCAATGATGTTCTCCAACTTGATGCTATGATCTCCTTTGAATGTAAATACTCCGAATTGGCCCGGACCAAAACAAGGCTCGCTGCCGTCGACCTGGATATCGATCAGCACATGCTCTATATCCTCGATCATGATCACCTCCATTCCGTTCCCTTCCAGATGATCGCCAAAGTATATGGTGTTAACAGAGACTTTCACCTTTCCCGATACCACGGATTTATCTTCTAGAAACCCGACATAATCATCGCAGTCATTTGAAATGTCGGGAGTGAGGTTGTAGGCATATTGCCAGGTATAGTCTTCAAAAAGAAGAACCTTCTTTCCATCATGGGTAGTGGCTGTTTCCTGCGCCAGAGCAAATCCGAATGGCAGAACTAAGAGAAAGGTCATTAATTTTTCCATCGCAATTTAAATTTCAGGAAAAAAGACAAGCTTTGGCAGTATTTAATCAATTATAGGAGGAATATGGAGGTAAGGATCCACGAATCATGGAAGAATCATTTGAGCCAGGAGTTTTCAAAAACCTATTTTGAGGAGCTGGTTGGCTTTGTCAGGACAGAATATTCAACCAGGACCATTTTTCCTCCTGCCAAGCTGATCTTCAATGCCTTTGACCGTTGTCCTTTTGAATCCGTGAAAGTTGTGATCCTCGGCCAGGATCCGTATCACGGTCCCGGTCAGGCCAACGGACTCTGTTTTTCTGTGGCTGATGACATAAGGCATCCGCCTTCACTTCAGAATATATTCAAGGAGCTGAATGAAGATCTGGACATCCCCATTCCTCAGAGCGGGAATCTTGAACCCTGGGCAGATCAGGGGGTACTACTGCTCAATGCGACCCTAACCGTGGTAGCAAGACAGGCGGGTTCTCATCAAAACAAGGGCTGGGAAGAGTTTACCGACGCGGTCATTCGCAAGCTATCAGATGAACGATCCAACCTGGTCTTCATTCTCTGGGGATCCTATGCTCAGCGAAAAGGAGAGGTGATCGATGGAAAAAGACATTTTGTGATCCAGAGTCCACATCCATCACCATTTTCCGCAGCAAGGGGATTTTTTGGATCAAAGCCTTTCAGCCAGGCCAACCATTATCTGCATTCATCCGGAATAGAGCCGATCGATTGGGATCTTACTCGATCAGGTTGAAGATCCTCGAAAACCTGAGGGCAGGTTTTTGGTAATCGATGGAGTTCCAGATCAGTAGGGCCTTTCCTACGATATGATCCTCGGGAACAAAGCCCCAAAAGCGACTGTCAAGAGAATTATGACGGTTATCACCCATCATGAAATAATAATCCTGCTCAAAGGTGTATTCCGAGATCCGCTGTCCCTCAATGGAGATATAATCCTCTCCAAGGATCACGTCATCATGCCCTTCATAATCCTTGATAATGGTTCCGTATCTGTACACAAAATCACGATCGACTTTCCAGCTTGTTCCCTCCTGCGGGATGACCATGGGGCCGTAATTGTCCTGATTCCAATCAAGGCTGGGGTCGAAGGGATAAACCCGGATATCCGCCCTTCCCTCGGGCATGGTAATCTTTTGTACCCCCTTGATAAACTTGGCGGAGGCAATAAGATCAGCGGTTTCCTGGGTGGTCTGAATGTAGTACCCGTTCTGATCCCTGTTGAATTCGGAGATATTCCATTCCCAGAACTTCCTCTTATTGATGACCCTTTCCGTGACGATGTAATGGGTGTATTGGATCTCCGCTTTTTCCGGGAACTCCGATCTCGATCCGTTCACAAAAACGTCTCCTTTTCTTACCTCCAGGGTATCTCCTGCAACTGCCACGCAACGCTTGATATAGTTGGTCTTCAGATCAACCGGATAGTACATTTCCGTCGGATAGTTGAAAACCACGACGTCATTTCGTTTTACGGAGGAAAACCCTGGAAGCCTGAACTGGGGTAATTGCACCCAGGTCAGATAGGAGGGGATGTCGGTTCCCCAGATCTTTTGATGAGTGAGTGGTAGTTGTAACGGTGTTTTTGGAGTCCTAGGCCCGTAATGCAGCTTGGATACAAAAAGGAAATCTCCTACCAGCAATGAACTCTCCATAGACGGTGTAGGGATCGTAAAGGCCTCAACGGCAAGCCAGCGGATAAAGGTGGCAGCGAAAACGGCGAATACGATGGAATCCAACCATTCTTTCCCCTTCGATTTCTTCGGCTTTTCCTTTTTCTTGCCAAATGGCCAAATTCTACTCAGCAAACTCTTCTTCTGGATTTCCCCCGTTTCAGTCATCTCTAACGAATTAAAATACAAATATGCTCATGATTTAGAATCCTAATAGGTCGTTCATGGAAAAACAACCCTTTTTGCCTCGGAGGAATTCCGCCGCTCTGACTGCTCCCTGGGCAAATACTTTTCTGTCTTTGGCGACATGCTCTATCCTGAAAGACTCCATCTCGTTTTCAAAACTAAGGCTATGGGTACCCACTACGCCCTTTTCTCTCCTCGCTTCGATCGGAAGAACATCGTCTTTCTCTTCTTCCGCACCCCATTCTCTCAATATGGTATTCTCATTCAAAAATTCATTGGCCAGCTTTATGGCGGTTCCACTCGGACTATCCTTTTTCTGGGGATGATGAACTTCACTGATGCTCACCTTAAAGTCAGAAAAATTCGCATAGCCTCTTCCAAGTTTTTTGGCCAGTTCAAACACGATGTTCATCCCTATGGAGAAGTTTGGAGCATAGAAAAAAGTCCCCTTTTTGGAATCTATCAGCTTTTCCAGTTCTGGCATAGAATCCAACCAGCCGGTTGTACCACTGACCACGGGCAAATCCTCATGGATGCAGGCAGCGACATTATCATATCCGGATGCAGGAGAGGTAAACTCAATGGCAACCTCGGCTTCGGTGCCTTTTTTTAGGATCTCATATAACTCTTCGGAGTTTTTGGCGATATCAGAGACCAAATGTCCGTTTTCCAGTGCGACGGATTCAATGGCCTTTCCCATTTTGCCATATCCAATTAAGAGTATTTTCATGGACGAAATTTTAGACCCAACGACAGACCCGGTTGGTATATGATGCCGTTGCTGTAAAGTTCCGGGTTGATGCCCAGAGCAAGGTTGTCACTTACTTCGAACTCCTTGAGATGGGCATCTACATAGGCGTCCATAACGTTCAGACCGTACCAGATCACGCCCAAAATGATATTCAGATCCCGATACCGAATGCTCTGGTCGCGGCCTCTCTCCAGGGAGGAATCCGAATACCTTGCATATTCGCTGTTCCTTTCTCCAGTGTTATTCTCCCGATAATCCAGCTCAGCTTGAAAATCCTGGGCCTGCTGATTGTTGTAATATGCAAGGGCACCGAAAGTAACCAGCCCACCCCAGACCAGCGGTATTTTCCAGTAGGACCGGTTATAGAATTGACCGGCACCGGGAAGCACGGTTGAGAGCAGTGCGGCTTTGTTCGGCTTGTACTCTCTTCTGGGTTTGGCTGTCAATGATTCATTGGCTCCGGGTAAGGTGTCGACCGCATTGTTCTGAGCATGCAGTTGTTCTCCTGCCACAATGGTGCAGGCCGCTGTTATCAGGAGTATTCTAAAGATCAATGATCTCGATGATTCTGTTGAGGTCATCACTATCGTTAAAGGGAATATGGATCTCACCTTTGCCCTTTTGATTGTAATTAACAGAAACTTTCGTGCCAAAGTGTGATTGAAGCCTGTTTTTTAAGTCCTTGTAATGAGGATCTTCTTCATCCCGGGTACTTTTTGCCGGCGTTTTGACACCGATCTTACCCGATATAATGGCAGAAGCAAGCTCCTCTGTTTTCCTGACACTGAGATTTTCCCTTACGATCTTTTTAAACAGGCCGATCTGATCTTCGATCTTCTCGATGGTGATTAGAGCCCTGGCATGTCCCATACTGATGCTTCCGTCCCTCACCGCGGCCTGGATATCGGGAGGGAGGCGCAGAAGCCGGAGATAGTTGTTGACCGTGGCTCTTTTTTTGCCCACCCTGGTGCCCAACTCCTCCATATTCAGATTGCATTCGGCAATCAATCTTTTATAAGAGAGCGAGATCTCGATCGCATTGAGGTTTTCACGCTGAATATTTTCGATCAATGCCATCTCCAGCATTTGTTGATCATTTGCCGTACGGATGAAGGCCGGAATTTCCTTAGTCTTGGCGAGCTTGGATGCCTGAAGTCTTCGCTCACCGGAGATGAGTTGATAATGATCTTCAGACATTTTCCGAACCGTGATCGGTTGGATTATACCCTGCACTTTTATGGAATCAGATAGCTCCTGAAGGGCTTCTTCTTCAAAATGTGTTCTCGGTTGGAAAGGATTAGCCTTGATCTGATCAAGGGGGATCATTTTAAAGTGTACAGGATCTACACTTGAAGTGATCTTCTTTTCTTCCCTAAGTACATCATCGGAATCGGAAAGCAGGGCGCTTAATCCTTTTCCCAGTCCTCCTGCCTTTTTCGCACTCATTTATTTGTCCTTTCTCGTAGGGTCAAATCCGTTATTGGTCAGAATTTCATGGGCTAGGTTCAGATAGCTTACAGCCCCTTTGCTTTCGGCATCATGCACAATTGCGGGAATACCAAAACTAGGAGCCTCTGAGAGCTTGATGTTTCGGGGAACAATGTTCTTAAAAACCATTTGCTTAAAATGGGTTTTAACCTCATCCACTACCTGGTTGGACAGGCGAAGGCGAACGTCATACATGGTGAGCAGCATGCCTTCGATCTCCAGATTTTTGTTCAGCCTGCTTTGGATGATCTTGATGGTGTTGAGAAGTTTTCCGAGCCCTTCAAGCGCAAAGTATTCGCATTGGATAGGGATCAGTACCGAATCAGCAGCGACAAGGGAATTCACGGTGATCAGTCCAAGAGAAGGGGAGCAGTCGATGATGATGAATTCATATTTGTCCCGGACCTTGTTCAGTACCTTTTTCATTACAGTCTCCCGGTCCGGTAGATTGATCATTTCAACCTCAGCACCTACAAGGTCGATATGCGATGGAAGCACATCCAGGAAATCCATAGAGCTCTTTTTTATGGCTGCATCAACATCTGCCCCGTCCACCATGCACTCATACACCGAGGTCTTGATCTCCTTGGGATTGAGGCCCAACCCCGAGGTGGAGTTCGCCTGTGGATCCGCATCGACAACCAGTACCTTGTACTCCAGGATGGCCAGGCTAGCGGCCAAATTGATCGCTGATGTGGTCTTTCCAACTCCTCCCTTTTGGTTGGCTATTGCAATGATTTTTGCCATAAAATGATGCTAAGATCTTTCTTTAAAAGCACGCAAATTTAAAAGAATAATCAAGGGTTAAAATTTAAGTTATCCACGAATAACGATGTGGATAATTAATTGATTATCAACAAATTATTAACACTCAATAAATGTGCTTGATATTCAGGATATTACAAATGGTATCCTACATAAAATACCCAGGCCCGGTTCTTGAAGTTGAGATTTTCGAAGGAAAACGAATTTGTAAGGGCTTTCTCAAAGCGGATGCCGGACTCAATGCGATCCTTCCAATATCCGAGTTCCAGTATATACCCTACATCCAGAAAGTTGAAATCCCCGAAAACAGT
>JANQHS010000031.1 GCA_028282565.1 Cytophagales bacterium
GAATTTCAATACCCTTCGGAAATGAGGGCAGAGTTGGTGAAACTGATCAAAGCCGAAACCGGAAAAAAAATGGCTTTTGGGGAATGGGAATTGATCAAAGACAGAGAAGCACTGATCCTGACCAAAACAAAAGATGATACCTCTGAAGAAGCGCTGTTTATTCACTCCATCCCATTCGAAGGAAAATTCATCGACCAAAAAATCTCACTGAAAGAGGTGGATAGAGTGCCCAAGGATATAAAGAACATCGAATCAACAGAATATTTGGATCCTGCGAGCCTCGAACTACCCTTGAGTATCCGAAAATGGAAACCGGGAGATCATTTTGCCCCCCTGGGCATGAAGGGAAACAAAAAGGTCAGCGATTTTCTAATCGATGAGAAAGTTCCGATCCACAAGAAGTCCGGGGTTCTGGTTTTGGAAAGCGGAGCCCGGGTCGCTGCGGTTCTGGGAATGAGAATATCCGAACACTTCAAGATCATCAACCCTGATGGGGCAGGTATTGAGCTGAATATCCGGGACTTGAATCAACAACGCGAATCATCCGAACTTTAAGAACTGCTTTTTATCTTTGCGCCCCAAAATCACCCAAAAAGAATGAAAGTAACCGTAGTAGGAGCAGGAAATGTAGGAGCCACCTGTGCTGATGTTTTGGCTTATAGAGAGATCGCAAATGAGATCGTAATTGTAGACATCAAGGAAGGCCTGGCAGAGGGAAAAGCCCTTGATATCTGGCAAAAGGCTCCGATCAATCTATATGATTCGAGAACGGTAGGCTCTACCAATGACTATTCCAAGACCGCAGGATCCGATGTGGTCGTGATCACCTCCGGCTTGCCCAGGAAACCCGGCATGAGCCGTGACGATCTTATTGGCACCAACGCCAACATTGTGAAGATCGTCACCGAAAATATTATTCAGCATTCTCCGGACTGCATCATCATTGTGGTATCCAATCCGCTTGACGTGATGACCTACCAGGCCCATCTGATCAGTAAATTCCCGAGAGAGCGGGTCTTTGGAATGGCCGGAATTCTGGACACTGCAAGGTACAGAGCCTTCCTGGCTGAAGAGCTCAATGTCTCCCCGAAAGATATTCAAGCGGTCCTCATGGGCGGACATGGTGATACCATGGTGCCTCTCCCCAGGTACACCACCGTAGGTGGAATTCCCGTCACAGAACTGATCGACTCGGCTAAGCTTGACGCCATTATTGAAAGGACCAAATTCGGTGGTGGTGAACTGGTTAAACTCATGGGCACCTCCGCATGGTATGCACCGGGATCAGCTGCAGCTCAGATGGTTGAAGCTATAGTTCGGGATCAACGCAGAGTATTCCCCGTTTGTGTTGAATTGGCAGGTGAGTATGGAATTCAAAACTGTTACTTGGGAGCCCCTGTTATATTGGGTAAGAATGGGATTGAAAAGGTCATCGAACTCGACCTGAACGATCAGGAAATGGAGCTTCTGAAGACCTCCGAAACCCATGTAAGGGAAGTAATGAATGTATTGGAAAAAGTTTAAAATCTTACACAAAAGCACCTTTCTCATGTATACTTCGTTAGAGATGTGTACATGAGGAGGATTAGCTATTACTTGATTTTTATAGCAGGCCTGACGGTATCTTGCCAAAAGAACGGTGGAAACCCGCCTGCGCCAGACTCCGACAACGAGTTTGTATGCGAAGGGGTTACCAATACCCCTTTGACTATTGATCTCCCCACTTACTTTCCGCCAAGAAGCCTTCCTAAGGGTTTGACAGAGGAAAAGTTTGAATTGGGAAGGCATCTTTTCTACGAGAAAAAACTGTCCCGTACTAATACCGTCTCATGCGGGTCCTGTCATCAACAGAGCCTGGCATTTACCGATGGGCTTGCCAAGGGTGTAGGCCTCTACGGAGATACCCTGAGAAGGGCTTCGATGTCCCTTTCCAATTTGCTTTGGGAAGACAAGTTTTTCTGGGATTCAAGAACGCTGAGCTTGGAGGAACAAGCTTTGCAACCCATAGAGGACCATTTGGAAATGGACCTCACACTGGAAGAAGCAATTGAAAGATTGGAAGAAGACAGCCTGTATGATGAGCTGTTTTGCAAGGCTTTTGGCGTGACCGAATACCAACCCAGGCATATTGCAGAGGCAATTGTTAACTTCGAGATCGCCTTGGTTTCCAGCGATTCCAAATATGACCGCTATTTAAGAGGAAAGGAATCTCTTTCACTAACCGAGGAGTTAGGCAGACAGCTTTTTGTGACGCATCCACTCCCTCGTTCAGTGCCCGGTGCCAATTGCGGCGATTGCCACAACCCCTTACTTACCAACGGATTCCTGGGACCTAACGGAATGAAAAATAATGGTCTTGACAGTGCAGAGAATTTTACCGATTTAGGATTTGAAGAGGTAACCGGAAATCCCGTCGACAGGGCAAAGTTCAAGACGACTACCTTGAGAAATATCGAGTTGACCGGCCCCTATATGCATGACGGAAGATTTAAAACATTGGAAGAGGTAATGGATCATTATAATGAAGGTTTGAATTGGAGTCCAACAATTGATCCATTGATGTTTGCATCAAACAATGACCCAAACTCATTGAAATTAGGACTCATGCCTTATGAAATTGATGCCGTGATAGAATTCCTTAAATGCCTCACCGATAGCAGTTTCGTGAACGATCCAAGGTTCTCGGACCCATTTGAAGCCACTGTAAAATGAGGATTTTGAGACCATCAATATCGCTTTCTGTTGTGATGTTCGCCTTGGTGCTGACCTTCTCCTGTTGTGAAGATTCGGAGGACCCTGCCTCCTATCCCAACCTGAGTATCCAGTTTGATCATTATTTTAATAACAATGTTTTTGAGCTGAATAAGCAATATGTCACAGCTAATCAGGATACGGTTGAGATCCTTGAGCATAAATACATCGTGAGCAATATTGTTTTCATCAACTCTACCCAGGGTATCGAAAGGTCTCTGAAAAACGCCTACTATCTGGTTAAAGTCTCATTGGATAGCCATCGTTACCAGCTCTCCATACCCGGTTCTTCTACAGGACTTCCGCCGGGCAACTGGGATAAGATCAGGTTTTTGATCGGCTTGGATTCCGCTACAAATTTTGCTCCCGAAGCGGCCCCAAAACTGTTTACTGACGAAGGCATGTTCTGGGACTGGAATACTGGTTATAAGTTCTATGTCATGGAGGGAAGGTATTTTTCGAAAGATCTCCAATTTCCATCCACCGGAGTAATTGCTCATATCGGAGACATGCACAACCTCGTAGAACTCGAATTTGATTTAAGTCAAAAGGGTAACCTGTTGCTTGAAAATGGAAAAACTTCAGAGTTGGTTCTGAATGTTCATGTGGACCAGTTATTTGTAGATCCCAACCTTGTGAATCTCTCAGATTCTTCCTTTCAACAGGCCATGGGTGGTCCTGCAGCAGTCAGCTACAGACAGAACTACTCAAATGGCTATTGGGTCCTAAACTCGATAAGCAACCCCTGATTGAAGGATAGAAGAACGATATTATCCCTTGCTTTCGGCGTTTTAGCCCTGCTCAATGGCCTTTCGATCTTTTTGGCTTTATCAAATTTTAAGGTCAATCAGTCAAGAATTGAAGCGGAATACTGCGTTAATAAGGATGCCACGGATTTTGATTGTGGCGGACAATGCTACTTTATGAAAAAAATGAGGGCGGCAGAAAATGCCGAAACACCCTCGAATTCCCTGGAATTCACATGGCTGTTCCAGCCCCTGTATTTTGAAGCTCATGAGGAATTTGTGATCAATTTATCCTATCAGGATCTAAACTCTGAAAATCCATTCCCCAGGCTTCAAGATGCAATTTCAAGTGCCGTTTTCCGGCCTCCAAGATCTTAATCTGTTCTTTCCGTTTTCAGAAATCAGATCAAGAATTAATTAAATACAGACAATATGTTTAAGAAAATATTAGCTATGGCTGCAATAGCGGCCTTAATGACTTTTATCGCATGCAATGACGATGATGACAATCCGGTTCCTACAATTCCTGACTTAACCCTGCATTTCGATCTGAAATGGGATCCTATGATGGGGGTAGAATTCAATCCAGGGGGCACCTACACCACTGCATCGGGGGATTCTCTGATCATCAGTGAAGTCAGAATGTGGATCTCCAATGTGAAGCTCTATAACGATGACAGCTTAGTGTGGACGGACACAGAGAGTTTCTATTTGGTTGAAAAGACTTCTACCAAGGAAAGGGAAATGATCAAATTCTATGACGTCCCAGCGGGTGATTATGATGAAATTGAATTTTCCGTTGGTGTCGATAGTGCTCACAATTATTCCCTCGATCAAAAAGAAGGTGAATTAGATGAAAATGTTGGAATGTCTTGGAACTGGAATACGGGTTACAAGTTCTATGTTCAGAATGGCGAATATTTTGATTCTGACAGTATGAGTTTCCAGCCACTAAGGTTACACTCCGGATTAGATACATATTATGTCACTAATAATATCTCTCTTCCCAACACCCTTACGGTAAGAAAGGGAGGTGATCACTTAATCCATGTGATGACGGCAAACGGCAAAACCTATAATATGCCCAACGTCATCGATGTGGGCGCTGCAAAAGGTGAAATGCAATTTTTTGCCCCAAGTCCTCTTTTCGATGACATCGCAGAGAATTATTCGACCATGTTCATGGTTCACCACGTAGAATAGATGCGCAGGGCAATTATCATATTGCCATTGATCATAGCAGGATCCTTGGCTTGTCGGAAAGCTGAGGATCCTCCTTCAACCCCGGAGGACTACAATCCTGAGGTCCCATGGAACATTGATGAATCCGTACCTACGGTAGACAGGAATCCCTTCTCTAAGAAAAAAATCGAACTGGGGAGGATGCTCTTTTACGACCCCATTCTTTCTTCGAATAACTCCATCTCCTGTGCCACCTGCCACAGGCAGGAAAAAGCTTTCACCGATGGTATTGCATTGAGTAGCCTTGGCGTAAGCGGCAAACAGCTTTTCAGGCACTCACCGGGACTGATCAATGCCGCATGGATGCCCGGACTGTTTTGGGAAGGCGGGGCCAAAGATCTGGAATCATTGGTTTTCGGACCGATTACCAATCCTGATGAAATGGGTCAGGATCTCCGAGAGCTTGAAAATGAATTGAATGCTCATCCGAAATATCCGAACCTTTTTGAGGAGGCTTTCGGCATCAAAGACATTTCGAGAGTGGAAGTAGCAAGAGCCTTGGCACAGTTTCAGAGGATCCTGATCTCCGGGAACTCCAAATACGACCAATGGGTAAGGGGAGAAAATAACGTTTCCCTGAGCAATGCTGAGGAAAGAGGTCTTGAACTCTTCCGTCAAAAATGTTCTTCCTGCCATGCTACGGATCTGTTTACCGACAATGCATTCCACAACAATGGCCTTGACGATAATTTCTCAAACACATCTCATGAAATGATCTTCCTAGGCCGCTTCAGGATCACTTTTGATTCGGCCGATCTTGGTGCCTTCAAAACACCTACTCTCCGAAACATCATGGTCACAGCACCATATATGCATGATGGGCGATTCGAAAATATCGATGAGGTGCTGGATCATTACTCTTCAGAAATAAAAATCTCCCCCTCTCTTGACGAACTCCTAAGGGATGGGAATTCTGCAGTTCAAATGAATCTTAGCGTGGCAGAGAGGGAAGATCTCAAATCCTTCCTGAACACCCTAACCGATCAGGATTTTTTGACAAATCCGGATCTTTCCGATCCCTTCCTTCAATAATTTCCTTTTTTTGAATTTCGAACAGCAACGTTCATTTTCGAACATTAAAACCGGGGATTTTGTCCAAACACCTCTGCTATACGCCTAGTAATAAGCGATTTACGAATTATTCGAAAATTGGCATTCTTATTGGCGAAAATCCGCAGACGTTTTTAAAAACGTATGGATAAGAAGATAGAAAAGAAAAAATGGCCGCCCAAAAGGATCGCGGCCTACTCGATCGGAGGGTTCCTGATCGTAGCGGTAGCCTACAATCTGATCTTTGCAGATGGCTCCAGGAAATTGAATGTACAAGGTGAAAGGATAAGCATCTCAGAAGTCATTTTTGACGATTACATCGACTATATTCCTGTGGATGGAACTGTTCAGCCGCTCAGGACAGTGACCCTGGATGCCATTGAAGGAGGAAGGGTTGAAAAGAAGTATACACTCGGAGGAACAATGATAGACCAGGGCGATACCATCCTGCGCCTGGCCAATCACAACATGATGATGGCGTTTCTGGAACAGGAAACAAGGGCATCTGACCTGATCAACAATTTGCAGACCACGAGGATCAACCTTCAAAGAAACCGTTATACCAATAAAAAGATCATTAGCGACCTCAACTATGATGTCGCACAGGCCAAAGACCGGTTAGAGAGGAATAAAGCCTTATATAATGAAAAATTGATTTCCGAGCAGGAATATTTCGACCTTAAGAGGAACTTTGACAAACTGGTCGCCAACAGAGGACTGGAGTTGGAGAATATGAAGCTCGACTCGATCTATATGAGAGCCCAGATCGCACAATTGGAACGCACACTTGCACAGACGCAAAGGAACCTGGAATTCAACAGGCAAAACCTGAAGAACTTGTTGATCATCGCTCCGCTCACCGGACTTCTTTCGTCCATCGATCAGGAAGTAGGGGAATCGGTGGCTCCCGGTCAAAACATCGGTCAGATAGACGATGTACAGGGTTTTAAGGTCAGAGCCTTCATAGATGAGCACTACATATCCAAAGTATTTCCGGGACTCATGGGATCTTTTGATTTTGCGGGTTCCCAACATCATCTGGAGATCACCAGGGTTTATCCCGAAGTGACCAATGGTCAGTTCAGGGTGGATCTAAGATTTCCCAATGAAACACCACCCGGTATTCGCAGGGGTCAAACCCTTCAGATCAGGTTGGAACTCAGCGATCCTAAAAAGGCATTGATGATTCCCAGGGGAGGTTTTTTCCAAAAAACAGGAGGCAATTGGATCTTTGTGGTAGACGAAAGTGGCGAATTTGCGATCAGAAGAGATATCAGGACAGGACGACAGAACTCAAGGTACTATGAGGTACTCGGAGGACTTGAAGAGGGGGAAAAAGTAGTAGTATCTTCTTATGAAGGCTACGATAAAATTGAAAAATTGGTTATTAAATTAAACTAGAGCAAAATGATTAAGACATCGAATCTATCAAAGGTCTACAGGACGGAGGAAGTGGAAACCACCGCCCTGAACCAGGTTAATATCGAAATCAAAGAAGGTGAATTTGTGGCTATTATGGGCCCATCCGGATGCGGTAAATCGACATTACTAAACATCGTCGGACTATTGGACAACCCTTCTGATGGTGAGTTCCATTTTGTGGAACATGAGGTTTCCAAATATTCGGAAAGGCAAAGAGCCGATCTCAGAAAAGCCAATATCGGATTCGTTTTCCAAAGCTTTAATCTGATCGATGAGCTGACCGTGTTTGAAAACATTGAACTTCCTTTGATCTATTTGAAGGTTCCAGGGGCGGAAAGGCGCAAAAGGGTAGAAGAGGTTATGGACCAAATGCAGATCAGGCACAGAGAAAAGCATTTCCCTCAGCAATTATCAGGAGGTCAACAACAAAGAGTAGCTGTAGCCCGAGCGGTTGTTGCTAGCCCAAAGTTGATCCTCGCGGATGAGCCAACGGGAAATCTTGACTCAACCCATGGACAGGAGGTGATGAATTTGCTTTCGGGCCTTAATGACGCGGGCACAACCATCGTAATGGTGACACACTCCCCATCAGATGCGGATTATGCACACAGGATCATACACTTATTCGACGGTCAGGTCGTTACTGAAAACGTAAAAGAAAAAGCACTGATCTAATCCATGCTCAAGTTTTTAAGCGCGCTCCTGCTCATAGGCTTAGTTCCGACTTTGCTACTTGGTCAGGGGCGCCACCAATATTCCGTGAATCTTCAGGAAGTGGAAGAGGATCGCCTGGAGGTCGTTCTCGTCCCCCCCGCTTCTGAAGCCGCGGAAATTGAATTCCACTTTCCCAAAATTGTTCCGGGAACCTATTCCATTTATGACTTTGGAAGATTTGTAAAAGGCCTTTCGGCTAAGGATTCTGAAGGCAAGTCCTTGGAAATCAATAGACTCGATCAGAACAGATGGCAGATCCCCAATACCAATGGGATATCAGAGATCCGTTACAAAGTCGAGGATACTTATGATTATGAGGGGGACACCATCCCTTTTGAACCGGCGGGAACAAGCTTTGAAGAAGGAAAAATATTCATGCTGAACACCTTTGCTTTGTTCGGCTATGTGGAGGGAATGAAAAGAACGAGGTTTGATGTCACTATAGAACATCCTGAAGGACTTTATGGAGCAACGCCGATGAAGCGATTGCAATCTGCGGCAACAATGGATCGCTTCTTTACCGGAGATTATTATGAGCTCGTAGACTCACCTATTCTTTATTCGGAACCTGATACCACAGATATTCCATTGAAGGGCACCAATGTGCAGATCGCGGTTTATTCTCCAAATGGAAAGGTGAGCTCCAGGGATATCCGACCGGAGGTAAGGACCATACTGGAGGCACAGGGCAGGTATCTGGGAAATAACCTGCCCGTCGAGCGATATGCGATCCTGGTTTTTCTTCAGGATCGTAGACCTCCTTCCGGGGCAGTTGGAGCCCTTGAGCATTCCTATTCCACATTATTCACACTGGTAGAAAAGGAGCCATCATCGATCAGTCAAATGATAACCCAGGTGACAGCCCATGAATTTTTCCACATCATCACCCCCTTGACCATTCATTCCGAGCAGATCCATGATTTCGATTTTCAAAATCCTCAAATGTCTCAAAACCTTTGGCTTTATGAGGGTATGACCGAGTATGCCGCCAATCATGTCCAACTCAAGGAAGGCTTGATCTCTTTTGATGATTTTCTA
>JANQHS010000094.1 GCA_028282565.1 Cytophagales bacterium
GGGATTTCTACCTTTGCGACCGCATAAATCACAAGGATATGGCCACAAAATATGATGTAATAGTTCTGGGTAGCGGACCCGGTGGATATGTAGCTGCGATCAGGGCAGCGCAACTGGGCAAGAAGGTTGCTGTCGTAGAAAAAGAAAGCCTTGGAGGTGTTTGTCTGAACTGGGGATGCATCCCTACAAAGGCATTATTGAAAAGCGCCCAGGTTTTTGAATATATCAATCATTCAAAGGATTACGGGATCAGCGTATCGGGTTCAAAGGCGGACCTGAAGGGCATGGTTGACAGGAGTCGCGGCGTTGCGGACAGTATGAGCAAGGGTGTGGCCTTCCTCATGAAAAAGAACAAGATCGATGTCATCGAAGGTTTCGGAAAGGTCAAAAAAGGCAACAAGCTTGAGGTGACCGATGTCAAAGGCAAGAAGACGGATTATGATGCAGCGAACATCATCATCGCTACCGGCGCACGCTCAAGGGAGCTTCCCACACTTCCCCTGGATGGCAAGAAGATCATCGGGTACCGGGATGCCATGGTCCTTGACAAAATGCCAAAATCCATGGTGGTTGTCGGATCCGGAGCGATCGGCGTTGAGTTTGCCTATTTCTTTGCCACCATCGGTGTGGATGTGACCATCGTCGAATTCCTACCCAGGCTTGTGCCGGTAGAGGATACGGATGTGTCAAAAGAATTGGAAAGGTCTTTCAGAAAAGCCGGGATCAAGACCATGGTTTCTTCCGAGGTGACCAATGTCGATACCAAGGGCAAGGGATGCAAGGTCAAGGTGAAAGGAAAGAAAGGTGAGGAAGTGATCAATTGTGACATCGTTCTTTCAGCTGTCGGGATCTCCACCAATCTTGAAGGCATAGGCCTTGAAGATGTGGGTATCAAAACCGAAAAAGGAAAGATCATCGTCGATGATTATTATGCCACCAACCAAAAGGGGTATTATGCGATCGGTGACATCGTTCACGGCCCTGCACTGGCCCATGTTGCCTCGGCTGAGGGTATCATCTGCGTAGAGAAGATCGCCGGAGAGAGTCCCGAACCATTGGACTATAACAATATCCCGGGATGTACCTACTGCAGTCCTGAGATCGCTTCGGTGGGATATACCGAGGAGCAGGCCAAGGAAGCGGGTTATGAGCTGAGGATCGGCAAATTCCCTTTCACCGCTTCAGGAAAGGCCAAAGCAGCCGGAGCAAGCGGGGGATTTGTGAAGATGATCTATGATAAGAAATACGGAGAGCTTCTTGGGGCTCATATGATCGGAGCCAATGTGACCGAGATGATCGCCGAGATCGTGGCTGCAAGAAAACTTGAGACCACCGGCCACGAGATGATCAAGGCTGTTCACCCGCATCCGACCATGTCGGAGGCGATCATGGAAGCCTCGGCAGCCGCCTATGATGAAGTCATCCATCTATAGGGTCTAGAGTCTCCTTAAG
The DNA here is from genome assembly GCA_028282565.1 of Cytophagales bacterium. Taxonomy (GTDB): domain Bacteria; phylum Bacteroidota; class Bacteroidia; order Cytophagales; family CCMP332; genus JANQHS01. The sequence continues at coordinate 1,453 of JANQHS010000094.1, forward strand.
AAATGAAGGGTGTCTTGCGCACCCTTTTTTTATGCCTTTAAAATGATCGGGATCTATTCGAATTCGGGATCCACTTCACCTTTGCATTTCCGGTGGGCCTTTTCTCCGATCAGTTCTTCGATCTGGCTGTCCAGGTGAATGAATTTTCCCGTTTTTGCCCGATGATAGGTCACCATGATGATGGTGCTCATTTGGTGAGGTGTTTGAACACACATATCGGTGAAATAGGTATAAAGCGGAGAATCCTCGTCGAAAAGCCAGGTATTTCTGATGTAGTTGCCAAGGCTGAGATCGTAGGCAGCCAGAATCGATGTTTCGGGATATTCAAGAAATGCCTCCTCTTCCTCGGGAGAAAGGAATTCATCCAATTCCACTATGCATTCTTTTAGATTTGCGGGTTGATTCGAATATGCATGATCCGCAAGGACAAGCATGAAGGTGAGAGCAAATAAAATTTTCATAGCTTGAAAGCCGTTTTATTCTTTTGCGTGCAAAAGGGCTGCCAAATTATAAAAAGCTGCCCATAGTCGATGGAAGGAAAACAGAAGAAAAGCTCGATCCCGTTTGGGGTGTCCATGATGGACGTGTACCGGAATAAGGCCATGTACAAGATACTGATCCTTGTTGTGGCCCTGGTTATCGGAGGTATTTCGCTGGTCTACACCAATTTTTTGGTCAGCAAGCTGAAGGAGAGGGAAAAGACGCTGATCGATCTTTATGCCAAATCTCTGGAGTACCTGGCCAATGCCTCCCTGGATGAGAATGTCAATTTTATCAGTTCCGAGATCATCGAGGTCAATACCTCGATCCCGGTTATTCTGACCGGTGAAGACCAGGTACCGCTGGGACCTAATAACTCAAGGAACATCCGTTTCCCCGCAAATGCCTCGGAAGAGAAAAAAATGGAGATCCTGCTGGATGAGTTGGACCTGATGAAATCCGAAAATGATCCCATCCCTGTTGTGGCTTTCGGCGTGACCCAGTACATTTTTTACAGGAACTCCGATCTGCTTTATCAGCTACGATGGTACCCTTATGTTCAGCTCTCCGTGATCGCGGTCTTTGCGTTTGGGGCCTATTATCTTTTCAGCGTATCCAGAAGGGCAGAGCAGAATCGGGTATGGGTGGGACTTGCCAAGGAAACAGCTCACCAGTTGGGCACCCCGCTTTCCTCGTTGGTGGCATGGCTGGAATATTTTAAGGAAAAAGATAAATACAAGGATGACCCTGTGTTCGAAGAACTGGAAAAGGATGTACAGCGACTGGAGGTTGTAACCAAGCGTTTTTCCAATATCGGCTCGGTCCCCAGTATCAAGGAAGAGGATATCATGGATGCGCTTGAAAAGATCGTTTCCTATCTCCAGAAAAGGATCAGTACCAAAATCCGGATGTCGATCAAAAGCGATATTCCGCCGGGCACTATGGTGGAATTGAACAGATCGCTCTTTCAATGGGTGATCGAGAATGTATGCAAGAATTCCGCCGATGCCATTGAGGGAAACGGAAGTATTATCCTTGAGCTTAGCGGTCCGGAGAACGGGCAACTATTTCTGGATATTAGCGATACGGGCAAGGGGATTTCGAAAGCGAGGATAGCACAGATCTTCAGGCCGGGGGTGTCTTCCAAGGCCAGGGGCTGGGGGCTGGGACTCACACTTTCCAAGCGGATCATCGAGGAATATCATGGGGGAAGGATCTTCGTGAAAAGCTCTCAGGCAAATAAGGGCACAACCTTTCGCATCGTGCTGCCAGTCAGGCAAAAATAAGCTCGAAATAGACGTCGATTTTTGTGAAAAATCGGTTTAAAAATTTACCTTTGCAGCCGATTTTTCAAAGCACATCATTTTTGCACAAATACCTATGTCAAACAAAGGAAAAGTAGTTCAGATTATCGGTCCGGTTGTGGACGTTGCTTTCGAAGGAGACAATGATCTTCCAAACATCCTTGACGCCCTTGAGATCAAGAAAGAAAACGGGGAAACCCTGATCCTTGAGGTGCAGAATCACCTGGGAGAGGACACGGTCAGAACTGTTGCTATGGACGCCACCGAAGGCCTCAGCCGGGGCATTGAGGCGGTCAATCTTGGAATGCCGATTGGAATGCCGACCGGAGAAAAAATTAAAGGAAGGCTTTTCAACGTTGTTGGGGAAGCCATCGACGGTATTGGTGAAGTAAAGGTGAAGGATAAACTCCCGATTCACCGTGAGGCTCCGAAATTCGAAGAGCTCGCAACCTCTTCGGAAGTGCTTTTTACGGGTATCAAGGTAATCGACCTTCTGGAACCCTATGTGAAGGGTGGAAAGATCGGATTGTTCGGTGGTGCCGGTGTTGGAAAGACGGTATTGATCATGGAATTGATCAACAACATCGCCAAGGCCTATGAAGGACTATCCGTATTCGCCGGTGTTGGTGAAAGGACAAGGGAAGGTAATGACCTGCTCAGGGAGATGATCGAATCGGGTGTGATCAAATACGGTGACGCATTTGAGAAATCCATGGAAGAAGGGGATTGGGACCTGTCCAAGGTTGATCCCAAAGAACTTGAAAAATCTCAGGCTACCCTGGTATTCGGCCAGATGAATGAGCCTCCAGGTGCGAGAGCAAGGGTTGCGCTTTCAGGACTTACCGTTGCAGAGCACTTCAGGGATGGTGACGGAGAAGGAAAAGGAAAAGACATCCTTTTCTTCATCGACAATATTTTCCGTTTCACGCAGGCGGGATCAGAGGTGTCCGCCCTTCTCGGAAGGATGCCATCCGCTGTGGGATATCAACCCACACTTGCTTCTGAAATGGGAGCCATGCAGGAAAGGATCACCTCAACCAAAAGAGGATCGATCACTTCGGTACAGGCGGTCTATGTACCTGCTGATGACCTGACCGACCCTGCTCCGGCTACAACCTTTAGCCACCTCGACGCCAAAACGGTACTTTCAAGGAAGATCGCCGAGCTTGGTATCTATCCGGCGGTGGATCCTTTGGATTCTACTTCCAGGATCATGACATCAGATGTGATCGGTGATGAGCATTACAATACCGCGCAAAGGGTGATTTTGATCCTTCAGCGTTACAAAGAATTGCAGGATATCATCGCGATCCTGGGTATGGACGAGCTTTCGGAAGAGGATAAGCTTGTCGTACACAGGGCAAGGAGGGTTTCCAGATTCCTTTCACAGCCATTCCATGTAGCCGAGCAGTTCACCGGTATTCCGGGAGTTTTTGTGGACATCAAGGATACCATCAAGGGATTCAACGAAATTCTGGATGGCAAACATGATGAGTATCCCGAATCCGCTTTCAACCTTGTGGGAACCATAGAAGAAGCGGTAGAGAAGGGTAAGAAAATGCTGGAAGAAGCAAAGTAGGCTCATGTATATCGAGTTAGTCACTCCGGAAAACGTCATTTACGAAGGTCAGGCTGATGTTGTCACCCTGCCCGGTACGGAGGGATCCTTTCAGATCCTGAACAACCACGCACCCATTATCTCCAGTCTGAAGAATGGAGAGTTGGTGATCAAGGTTGGCAGGGATGAGCGCTTCTTTGATGTATCCGGTGGTGTGGTAGAGGTACTTCAGAACAAGATCACGGTCCTGACCGAAAAGGCGGAGGAAAACTGATCCCTTAGCGGCTTAGTTTGATTCCCAGCATGGCGGCCATGATGCCGATGCCGATGCTGCCAACCGTATAGCCGAGGAAAACCATCCATTCGCCGTCTTCAATAAGCCGATAGCCCTCCAGGGAGAAGGTGGAGAATGTGGTAAATCCGCCGCAGAATCCGGTTCCGAACAACAAAGCCATCTCCGGGGAGATCAGCTTCTTTCCTTCGACGAGGCCCAAAACCAGACCCAGTAGAAAACAGCCAAGAATGTTCACGACGAAGGTTCCCAGCGGAAAATATATCCTGAAGTTTGACAGGATGAGCAATCCGATTCCGTAACGGAACAGGCTTCCAAGGCCTCCCCCCAAAAACACCAGGATGATATTCGTCAGATTCAACATTGGGATATTGTGTTCTAAAATTTGTGGCGTTGAGGTGCGAAAATGCTAAATTCACTAAAAATATCTGCCATGAGATTTCCTCACTTTTCACTCCTTCTCGCGGGCCTTTTTTTATTGAGTACCTGTGATTCCGTGGTAACAGATCCGCCCAAAGCCGAGAACATCATTCCTCTGGATTCTCTTATTTCGGACATACCTGATCCCTTGAGCAATTTCCAGTCGAATCAAAAGATCGCTGCAGCCGATGAGATCAAAGGATCGGAATTGTACGAGGCATTGAGGGTTTATATCGGGCTTGCGGAAGAGAGCGCATACTTGGTCAGAAGCGTGCTTTCCATCATTCATGCTTATAATTTGCAGGGCCCAAGAACATTCAGTTTTACCGGGGATGATGGCAGGACAAAAAATGTAAGTGTGGTCGGAGATGTATTGGTCGGAGCAAAAACCTGGAGTTATAGGCTGGAGATTGAAAATGATGGTGGCAACAAGGCCTTTCAGTTTTTTTGGGATACAGGACCTGTTTTTGAAGCGATCGCGGTTCTGGACCTCTACGAAATGGACAATATTGAGCATCCGGATGTTGAGGGCATGCTGATGGAGATCCGGACCAGTGGGAATAGCGGTGCCGGTTTCAAAAGATCGATGGAGGTATTGATCGATGATCATCCAAAGGAACCGGGAGAGGACGACGGATATGTGGATAATCTGAGAATGCTGGTTACGGATTTTGGCGATGAGGTTGTGATCACCGGAAATTCCAACCATCCGGACCTGACCCTTTTTGATTCTACACAGGGTGACGGGATCAGCTACTCTTTTGTGGGTAGAGGATCAAAATCCCTGGATATTGG
>JANQHS010000136.1 GCA_028282565.1 Cytophagales bacterium
CCTCCGATGATTGCCGATTTCATCAGGGTCTTGCGAATCATTATCCAATAAAAGGCGTAAACCACCCACCCAATAGCTGCAAAAGTGAGCGTATCCTTAAACAGACCGGAACCCCATATGACACAACTGGGAACAAGAAAGGCCGCGATCGCCGCCTCTTTCTTGAGGTTTGGATATCGATCCTTAAATACCGAATAAAGGGTCCAAGACCCTGAAAAAGACATCAGGGCAAAACAAAACGAAATGGGCAGATAAGCGTTGAGCGTAAACAAACCAAAAAAGGAAGCGACCTTGATCACAAAGAATGAAGAGGAGTCAGAGTACCAATAAAGCTTGGAAATATATTGGCCCAATCCCGCAATAAAATTTCCCGAGCTGAAGGCAAACTTCAGATAGTTCACGGGGTTTTCAAGGGTTGCCTCCCAAACAATCTTTGATTGCTTATAAAAATTAAATGTATCACCCCCACCGTAGTAGAACTGATAGATCAGCCCGATCGCCAGGGCGCCCAGGAATTTTATCACCAAACCTATACTGACTAGTTGACGGTCAAAAGGGTCTTTTTGTGCAGACTTGAATCCCAAAAAGAATGGAAAGAGAACCGCCAAAAAGATGGGTGTAATTATGATATCCTTGAGTTCCATGGAACGAAGGCAAATTTATCTGAATTCCCACATAGGGGATCTTAATTCCTGAGAAATCCGGAAGGAAGGGTATTTTGAATATTTTTGAATCATCATTGATCATCCCTAAACCCCAATCCCTTGGATCAAATCGATAAAAAAATTCTCAGGATTCTTCAGGAAAATGCAAGGATCACCAACGCAAGGCTTTCCAAGGAAATAGGGCTTTCTCCGGCCCCTACCCTTGAGCGCGTGAAGAAGCTGGAAAATTCAGGAGTCATACAAGGATTCACCGTTGATCTTAACAAAGACATGCTGGGTCTCGACGTCATCTCCTTTATCCAGATATCACTGAAAGACAACAAAAAACAGACGGTCAAAAAATTCATTGACCATATCAATGAGGTTGATGAAATAGTGGAATGCTACCACCTCACCGGTCAATCGGATGTTCTACTCAAGGTGATCACACAGAGCATCTCGAGTTATCAAAATCTTATCATCGGTAAGCTCACCGAATTTGATGAAATTGATAGAATGGAAAGCCTGGTCGTGTTAAACACGCTGAAAAAAACCAATTCCCACCCCATCCCTTAGCCGAAGAAGAGAAATCCTCCCTTGGGTTTGGTTTCCTTCAAATACTTCTTTGCTTCCTGATATATCTCCGAATCCTTATCCGAGTTTTCTTTTACGATCTCATACCTTCTTCGAGCGGAATCGATATCGCCTTTCTCGCTGTCCATTCTTGCAAGGTAGGTCTGAGACCATAGATAATAGCCCGTGTCCTCAGAATTATTCGACAATGAGAATTCAATGGCTCGATTGTAATGGTAACTCGCCAATTCCATATTTCCATCCCTGAATTGGTAGATATAACCCAAAAAGAAAGAGGCATATCTTCCCGAGTTCGATTCATAACCAGGCCAGCGGTCTTCAATTCTTTGTAAGATCTCCCTTGATTGGACCTCTACCTCCAAGAGGTTTCCCTTCCAGAACTGAAGCCTGGTATAATAGCGATGAAAATAGGGATTGTTCGGAAAGGTGTTATGAAGGTAGTCAGCAAGCCTAAGAGAATTGACATAGTCTGCCTCCTCATCATAGATCTTCATCAACCAATACTGGGCTTCGGTTTTGGTGTAGAACGACTCCTTTACATTCTTTTCCAAAAGCTGCACTCCGGTTTCCTTATCACCTTTTGGAAAAAAAAGCATGATCGGCTTTAGATATTTGTAGTTCTCAGGAATCCATTCTCGATAATAATTATAGAGGCCTTCACCAAAGGAGAATTCCGGGCTCCAGTCAAGGTACTGCCGGCTTTCCTGTAAATAGTTCAAGGCCTTCTTTCCAGACCAACTGGCCTTGCGATAATTCTCGCGTTCTGAATTCAGCCTCGCCTTGAAAGCCCAGGCGGCGGCAAGAAAAAAAACCTTCTCCACGTTTTCCTCCTTTTTGTCCCCGAGATTTTCGGCCTTGGTTATGGCCGTATCCATGTAAGCCAAAAAAGCTTGATCATAATCGTGATTTTCGACATCGGGAATGATCCTCCACCATTCACTCAACCCAAGCAGGAAATAACCCATAGGATGATCCGGGTAATCCTTTTTTATCCAGCGGAATCGTTTATTGGCCTCTGCGAAATCGAAGTTATACATCATGTTAACAGCCTCCGTTGCCTGGATCCTGATCGCCGGGTTATTCAACAGAATATCACCATACGGGGCCTGAGGCTGGGCAAAACCCTGGAAACCAAAGAGAACCAAATACACCACAACCAACAGTCTGCGACTCGGTGATCGTAAGATGTACTCCGGATTCAAATTGGTTTTTCTGTCCATGAATTGACTTGACATGATCTGATTACCTAGAAAATTTTAGTTTTGCGGTCTGAATTTTTTCCCCCAATAATCAATAACTAAACAAATATGGAAAAATTGATGTTTTTCCTGCCTTTGAGCGGGTTAGCAGCACTTCTTTATGTAGTCTGGAAATCCAGGTGGGTAGGCGCACAGGAAGTAGGAAACGATAAAATGAAAAATATTGCCAAGCACATTTCAGAAGGTGCTATGGCGTTCTTAAAAGCCGAATACAAAGTCCTTGCCGTTTTTGTCGTTGCGGTCGCAGCTTTGCTAGCCTTCAAAGGAGCGAATGAAAATAATTCAAGTGCCTTGGTGGCACTTTCTTTTGTGGTCGGAGCTATCTGTTCCGCTTTGGCCGGCTTCCTGGGAATGAGGGTAGCCACAAAGGCAAATGTGAGAACCACCAACGCAGCAAGGGACTCCCTTGGTAAGGCATTAGAAGTTGCCTTCGGTGGAGGATCGGTCATGGGAATGGGTGTTGTCGGCCTGGGAGTATTGGGATTAAGTCTGCTTTTCATACTCTATTCCCAAATGTTTGGATTAGGTGATACCGATAGTGTTACAACTGTCCTGAATGTCTTAGCCGGGTTTTCACTTGGTGCCTCATCCATTGCACTTTTTGCCAGAGTAGGCGGTGGTATTTATACCAAGGCTGCAGATGTCGGTGCTGACCTTGTTGGAAAAGTAGAAGCCGGTATTCCCGAGGACCACCCTTTGAACCCGGCAACCATCGCGGATAATGTTGGCGACAACGTTGGTGATGTTGCAGGAATGGGTGCCGACCTTTTTGAATCCTATGTGGGGTCGATCATTGGTACCATGGTCCTTGGAGCTGCTTTTGTAACGGTGACGGATTTTCCTTTGGACGGTTTAGGTGCAGTTGTATTACCATTGGCCCTTGCAGCCGTAGGAATCCTCGTGTCGATCTTCGGAACCTTTTTCGTGAGAGTAAAAGAAGGAGGAAGCCCGCATAAAGCCTTGAATATTGGAGAGTTTGGATCCGCCATTGTGATGGTGATCGCCTCATTCTTCATCATTAACTATTTCCTTCCGGAATCATGGTCTGTCAATGGGAGGGAATATACATCCAACGGTGTATTCTTTGCCACGCTTGCAGGGCTGATCGCCGGATTGGCTATCGGTAAGATCACCGAGTACTATACCGGAACAGGCACCAAGCCTGTCACCTCTATTGTAAGACAATCCGTAACCGGTTCAGCTACCAATATCATTGCCGGACTTGGGGTGGGCATGATGAGTACTGCAATCCCGGTTCTTTTGATCGCAGCAGCCATTCTGATCTCCTTTCAGTTTGCCGGGCTCTTCGGCATCGCAATTGCCGCGGTTGGAATGCTTGCCAATACCGGTATTCAGTTGGCGGTTGATGCCTATGGACCGATTTCCGATAATGCGGGTGGTATTGCCGAGATGGCCGAACTTCCCAAAGAGGTAAGAGAGAGAACCGATAAGCTTGATGCGGTTGGAAATACGACTGCTGCAATCGGAAAAGGTTTCGCCATTGGATCTGCCGCCCTGACGGCCTTGGCCCTTTTTGCAGCCTTCATGCAACAGGCAAATCTAACTACGATCAATATTGCCGATCCGAAAGTAATGGCAGGCTTGCTAGTTGGAGCCATGTTGCCATTTGTATTCTCCTCTATGAGCATGAATGCTGTTGGAAGAGCTGCAATGGCCATGATCGAGGAAGTGAGAAGGCAATTCAAGCAGATCCCCGCACTGGGAGCTGCATTGGAAATCATGAAAAGAAATGAAGGAAAAGATCCTAGTGAATGGTCTCAAGCTGATAAAGACACTTTTGAAGCCGCAGATGGAGTTGCTGAATACGACAAATGTGTTGAGATCTCCACTAAGGCCTCAATCAAGGAAATGGTGCTTCCCGGCTTAATGGCTGTTTTGGTTCCCGTGCTCATTGGTTTTGTAGCGGGCCCGGAAATGCTTGGTGGTCTTCTTGCGGGAGTAACCTCAGCCGGTGTGTTGATGGCGATCTTCCAATCAAACGCCGGAGGAGCATGGGACAATGCCAAGAAGATGATCGAAGAAGGGTTTGAGATCAATGGAAAAAAGTTTGGAAAAGGATCGGATCCTCACAAGGCGGCCGTTGTTGGAGATACCGTTGGTGATCCGTTCAAAGATACCTCGGGGCCTTCCCTGAACATTCTGCTGAAGCTTATGTCGGTGGTAGCATTGGTGATCGCACCCTCTATTGCCATTGTAAGTTCCGGTGATGATGACATGGCTGAATCGGCAGTGGTGGTTGTCATTGATGATGTAGCTGAAGAAGAACCCGTCGTTTTGGAAATGACCGATGCAGTCGGAAACTGGCAATTGGACAAGGCACATACTTTTGTTGAATTCCAGATCAGGCATATTCTCGCCAACTCCAGGGGAAGTTTCGAGGATGTTTCAGGATATATCAATATCTCTGAAAATATGGAAGAATCAAGCATTGATATTCTGATCAACGCTTCTTCAATCGATACCAAGATAGACAAGCGAGATGAGGACCTTAGAAGTGATCGCTTCTTCGATGTCGCCAACTATCCTGAAATCAGGTTTACTTCCACGAATATCGAAAGAACAAAAAGCGGTTATGTAGCCAATGGTGAATTGACCATGCACGGTGTGACCCAACCCATCGCACTCCCGTTCACCTATCTGGGAAGAACCGATTTTGAAGACGGTGGATCGGTGATCTCCTTTGAGGGTGATCTCACGCTAAATCGATTCGACTATGAAATGCGAACCATGCCTAAAATGGTCGGAGATAATGTGACCGTCTCCGTTTCGGTTGAAGCAAATCCCGCAGAATAGATTAAATGGCCCGGAGCTTGAAACTCCGGGCTTTTTTTATGAGGATCCTCGATAAATATTTTGATCTCTATATTCCGGAGGAAAAAATCGCATCCAGGGTTCGGCAACTTGGAGAAAAGATCTCCGAAGATTATCTGAACAAGGACCCACTATTTGTTTCTATTCTAAAAGGGGCTTTCATTTTCACCTCAGACCTTATGAAATCCATGGATGGAGAACCCGAAGTATCCTTTTATCAGGTTTCCTCATATCAGGGCACGAAAAGCACGGGAAAGGTCGAAGAAAAGATCCGGCTGGACACCGTCCTGGAGAATCGACACATCATTGTTCTTGATGATATCGTAGACACCGGACTTACCTGCGAGTACCTGAAATCCCAATTCCTAAAATTTAACCCCGCATCTATAGAATTTGCAGCATTTTTGCTGAAACCAGAAGTATTTAGGGGCAGGTTCCCCATCAAGTATGTCGGATTTGAAGTTGAAAACAGGTTTCTTGTCGGTTATGGAATGGATTACAATGAAAAAGGTCGTAATCTATCCGCCATTTACAAGGTCCGGGATTAGTACCTACAAAGCCCTGATATTCTGGATTTGCATTCTGTCCTCCTGCGGAGGCTCCAGGATAGCGATCACCGATGCCGAGGATCTAAAACGGAAGGAAAAAAAAAGAAAGATTGCCTCGGTGATCCAAACTTCCAAAGGTTATATGGGCACCCCGTATAAATGGGGCGGAACTACAAGGTCGGGTATGGACTGCTCCGGCCTCCTTTATGTTTCATATCAAAGTAATGGAATAAAGATCCCGAGAGTATCCTCTGATCAAAGTCGGGTTGGAAAAAAGGTCTCCAAAAAGAAACTACGAGAAGGTGATTGGGTATTTTTTGCTGCTGGCAAGAAAAAGAAAAAGATCACTCATGTGGGCTTGGTCACCAGGGTTAACTCGAAGGAGAATGTGTTATTTGTTCATGCATCGAGTTCCCTGGGTGTGGTGGAGAACAATCTTTTCTCGAACTACTATCAAAAAATATTCGTCAAAGCCGTTAGGCCATTTTAGTTTCTATCATAAATTTGCGGCTTCCTTTTTTACAGGCTTAGCCGCTTTGATTGGCTAATGCCAAATTGGGGGATTAGCTCATCCCGATAGAAGCTATCGGGAGGCTAGAGCAATGGTATTTTGAGAATCAATTTGCTCAGCTTATGTGGCTAATCCGTAAATGGGGGATTAGCTCAGTTGGCTAGAGCGCTTCGCTGGCAGCGAAGAGGTCATCGGTTCGAATCCGTTATCCTCCACAAACGCATTACGCAGAGTACGGACCATGAGATCCTTTGAGCACAACACTTATCCTGGTCGAAAAAAACAGGAATTCTGATCATCTAAGAGGAGATCTTAATTTGTCCCTTGAGGATTGACCTTTCCCTTTTTTAAAACTGCACTCACCTTCTCAACACCCTTACCCATTTTTTGCAGGGCAGCGTATAGAGATCTGAGCGATTCCTTTCTTTTAGATTTTATATGCATTTCAGAAAATAGGGCTACGAAAATAACCAAAGATTTTCAACCTCCGGATACTTAAAACGAAATGTCAACAAGAAAAGTGTCAGCATCGAATCCCTCAAAATACCCGAGCCCTTCCAGGATCCCATTTCCCTTTGGAAAAATTCCACTTTGGATTGGATCCTGATACAAGTTCGATACCCCTTCATTAAACCAAAAAACCTGAACCTCATGAACTCCGGTTCCATCAAAATCCCATGGATTGAGGATTATTCTACCTGATCCGGAAGGATCCAGGTTAACCAAAAACACCCTGTCTTCTGGCAATGCTGCCACATAGGCTTCAGGAAAAGGCACTATGGAGTCTGAGGGTATTATGCGGACCAAAAGATAAAGATCATCTTTGGGCTCCCAGCTGATTTCAATATTAGCATCCTCTTCCTGGGTGCTGATAATCAGATCCCTAGTGCTCAAGTCCAGTTCTTCGGGAGAATTTGGGATCAAGGCTTGAGCGGAAATTTCGAAGCCCTCCCATTCTCCTTTAAGAAATACAATATCTCCTACCCTTAAATTATAATCCGATGCCCGAACCTCAAACAGGTCTGCTCCCGTGTAATTCAATCGAAACTCCCGATTTCCAGCGCCAATGATCTTCACGCTACCGGTAAATTCCTCTACAGGGAACTCCTGTCCATTGCCTTCATTAAAAAATGTAAATCTAAATTCAGCACTATCCAGGGCTCCCGGACTGATCAGGGCACGACTCACAATATTGCTTTGACTGTCCGGCTCTATAATACTACAGGCACTAAGCAACAATGAAATCCATATGATTGTCGATCTCATCATCTTTAAAAATCCACCTTTAAGGAAACGCCGGGAAGTATACCCAATTGCTCTACCTCAATTGGACGGTATCCTCCGGGGAAATCATCATTGGGATTGTCAGGTACTTTTAAGAATCGAATCCCTTTGATATTCGTTCTGTTGTAAGCATTAAAAAGGGAAAGTCCCAGTTGCACCCGTGTTTTACCAATTTCTACAGTGTATTTTCCGGACAGATCAAGACGATTATAGTCAGGAAGCCTTTCCGAATTAATACCGCTTACGATCAACACCTCCACCGTATCGCCTGAAGGGGTCTCTCCCTGCACAGTGCCCAAAGGTGCGGTGTAAGGTTTTCCGGAACCAAAGATCCATACCGCGGAAAACTCCCAATTTTTCCATTGGTATAAGTAACCAACTTTCAATTCGACTCTTTGATCATTGGAGGAAGGAAAGTACTCCCCGCCATTTAATCCTTGAAACTTCTCCTGTTGCGAGGCAATGGTTATACCTGTCCAGGCTGTGTGATTTCTGGCTTGAGCCTGAAGCAGGATATCCATACCAAGTACAAATCCGTCTCCGGAGTAGTATGGATCAAAATTTGATTGATTAATGGCAAATATTCCATCTGCTGGAAAGTACTCCACCAAGCCTTCATTGTCCTTGAAATATGCCTCCACATCGGCCTTAAAATGCTTTCCAAAGTTCAGTGTGGTTCCGAGTATATAATGTATTGATCGTATGGTCGGAATATTTTCGCCATCGGACAACACCCAAAAAGCCGGATTGCTTGCAAACACATCACGACGGATCACGCGAGAAATATTCTGATGAAAAACCCCAAACGCTCCTTTCAGGGAAACTGTCGGGGTCAGGGAGTAATTCAGCGAAAATCTTGGCTCAACGAAATAGGTATTTGTCAAAGAGTAATGAAATGCTCTTGCTCCGCCCTTGATCAACAGTCTTTGAAACACCTGGTAAACATCTTCGATATAGATGGTAGGCTGGCTGGCATCCTCCCTGACCTCTTCGGTAATGAGGGAATCCTGTTGGACTTCGAATCCCAGGAAGTTGTATTGATACTGAAGTCCAAATTTGAGTTGGTTCTTTGGATTGATCGTCACCTGATTATCCCAGGAAACCGATAGGTCCACCACATCGTTTTGCTGACTGAAAAATATGGTTTCTTCAAATTCCTGATTTGTAGAGGTATTGCTTAGGAGAGCGCCATAATCCACAACCGAGAAATAGCTGGAAAAACCAATATTGGTTTGTGAAAACCAGGATTTATTCCAGTTTCTGAACCAGGACAGGCCGGCACCGTTGACTCCCCAGGAGGTCCTGTTTTCCGTCTCAAAAGTAAGTTCTGGCAACTGATCGGAATTGTTGATCTTGAAGTTATCCTGACTGTTAAAAATGGTCAATGTGAACAAATCCTTGTCTCCTGGTCGAAATGAGACCTTTCCATTGATGTCGTAGTAGAAAAAATCCGGATTATACTCTTCATAGGATTTTTTCTCATCGGAAAGGTCTGCCCGTTCGTCATTATTCAGAACATTTTCCATCATTTTCTTGTAAGACGGCGTGGCCAAAATATCCGTATAGCTCCTCCTTCCTGCCAAGAAAACACCGATCTTTTTTGAAACCGGGATTTCCAAAGAGGCCTGGGCGCTTAACATATTCAAACCAATACTTCCGTGGGCCTTTTCAGGATCCCCGATCTTTCCATTCATTTCAACAATTCCGGAAGCACCGCCGCCATAGTTCGAGGGATAGGCTCCTTTGTAAATGTTGATCTTCTTCATGGCTTCGGCATTGAATGCACTGATAAAACCAAAAAAATGATCCAGATGGAATATCTTAAAGCCATCATATAGGATCAGACTTTGATCACCTGAACCACCTCGAATACTGATTCCCGACAGGTTTTCGTCCGTACTTCCAATACCAGGAAGAAGTTGAACAGACCGGAAAGGGTCTACCTCTCCCATGGCAGGGAAATTATTCATTTTAGCCTGGTTAAAGGAAACGGTTGATATTTCCTGAGACTTAAACAAGGTATTCTCAGGGTTCTCATTGATGGTCACTTCTTCCAAAAGATTGGGTTCGGCTTCCAAAAG
>JANQHS010000175.1 GCA_028282565.1 Cytophagales bacterium
AAAACAGAGTCCAGACACCTCCCAAGGTTATTTTCTTCGTTATAAGTAATGACAGCGACAGAGAGCTTAAAGCCCATGGATACCTTTGTTGGATCTTGAGACCCCAAAATAGAGCAAGTGGGAGAGATAAAGCAAAACTCAACCGGCCCGGGCAAATTTTAAAATTGGACTGGAATTTGTATCTTATCTGTGGATGATTACTAAAGAAAAAGCTTCTGACCGACCCCAAAGGGACCTGAGCCTTGACGAGAGGCAGGTGATGTTCGTCAATGAGTTTCTGCCTTACATTGACGCCCTTTACAATTTTGCTTACAGATTGGTACTGGATGAAGATGATGCCAATGATCTTGTCCAGGACACTTTTCTAAAAGCCTATCGGTTCTTTGATTCATATCAACCCGGAACTAATGCAAAAGCATGGATGTTCCGTATTTTGAAAAATAGCTTTATCAATGATTTCAGGAAGAAAAGCAAGGAGCCTGGAAAGGTTGATTATAGCGATATTGAAAAGACCTACAATTCCGATGATGTCCAGTCAAACAATACTGTCGACCTTCGAATCGAGACTGAGAAAGACAAAATCGGAGATGAGGTCGCAAATGCCCTGAATAATTTGGACGTGGATTTTAGAACTGCCATAATTTTGTGTGATATTGAAGGATTTACATACGAGGAAATGGCTAAGATCCTTGATATTCCTATCGGAACCGTTAGGTCAAGATTGCACAGGGCCAGAAACCTTTTGAAGGAAAAACTGAAAGAGTACGCAAAAACTATGGGCTACAAGAATTGATGTCTATGGCAGAAAAAATTACCTACTTAGAAACAGGGGAAGCAAAAACACAATATACAGTCTGCGAGAAATTCATCAGGATCATGCACCTGGTCATTGATAACGAGGCCAGTGAAGAGGAAAAGGAGTATTTCCAAAAGCATATCAAATCAAGTGATGATTGTCTGCAGCATTTCGATGATGAAAAGAGCTTCCGAGATTTCTTTAAAAAGAAATGCACCTGTGTTTCCGCGAATGAGGATGTGATTGAGCAGATCAAGGCTAAGCTCGCATCCCTCGAAAATTCATGAGCAAAGGGACACTGTTCATTTTTTCGGCCCCGTCGGGGTCGGGGAAAACGACCATTGTTCAGGCACTCCTCAAAAAATTTGACCACCTTGAGTTCTCGGTTTCGGCCACAACCCGTAGTCCTCGACCCGGAGAGATCAACGGAGATCATTACTATTTCCTGGAGGCGAAAGAATTCAAGGAAAAGATGCGGAAAGGAGAGTTCGCAGAATGGGAGGAGGTCTATCCGGGGTTTTTTTATGGAACCCTGGCCTCTGAGGTCGAAAGGATTCTTCAAAGTGGGAATTCAGTGGTTTTTGATATTGATGTGGTCGGTGGTCTGAACCTCAAAAAGCTCTACGGAGATCAGGCGGTCTCTGTATTCGTTCAAACACCGGATTTGGAGACGCTCAAAAACCGACTCATGCTGCGCGGTACCGAATCAGAAGCTGACTTGCAAAAAAGGCTGGGGAAAGCTGCACAAGAATTGGAATTTGCTGATAAATTTGACCACATTATTATCAACAACAACCTGGATGCAGCTATCGGTAAAGCCGAAGAATTGGTCAGGAAATAAACACCATGACAATTAAGACCGGGATCTTCTTTGGATCCTTCAATCCGATCCATATTGGACATCTGATCATTGCCAATACCATGCTCGAAAGGGCGGCATTGGATAAGATCATGTTTGTTGTGAGCCCTCAGAATCCCCTTAAGGAAAAGTCGAATCTGCTTCCGGAATACGACCGGTTGGAGATGGTACGAAGGGCAGTATATGAGAATTATGATTTTGAGGTGAGCGACATAGAATTCCATATGCCCCGGCCAAGCTACACAATTGATACCCTGACTTATCTTTTCGATAAATATCCGAAAAGGGAATTCTCTGTGATTATCGGTCAGGATAACCTTGAGCAATTGCCGAAATGGAAAAATTTCGAAAAGATCCTGGATTATTATCCTTTGCTTGTCTACCCCAGGGCAAACTCCAAAAAGAGCGATCTTGAGACCAACCCAAAGATACAATTGATCGAAGCACCCATTATTGAGATATCTGCCTCATTCATCAGGGAAAATGTGAGAAAAGGTTTGTCGATCAAATATCTTGTTCCGCAGGAAGTCGAGGAGTATATCCTGCAGAAAAAGATCTTCCTTTAAACGGTCATCAATTCGTGTTCTTTCACCTTGAAGACCTCATCGATCTGGTTTGAGAACTGGTCCGTAAGTTTTTGTACTTCTCCTTCACCATCCTTGACCAGGTCTTCTGATACACCCTCGTTTTGAAGCTTTTTGATGGAATCGTTGGTGTCTTTCCTGATGGTCCGAATACTTACCTTGCCGTGTTCGCATTCCTGTTTGACCTGTTTCACCAACTGGTGCCTGCGGTCCTCGGAAAGAGGAGGAATATTGATCCTGATGTTCTCGCCATCATTTTGAGGGGCAAACCCGAGATCAGAATTAATGATGGCCCGCTCAATTTCCTGGACCAGTGTTTTTTCCCAGGGTTTGATCAAAAGCGTTCGCGCATCAGGCGTATTGATCGAGGCAACCTGATTTAATGGGGTAGGTGCTCCATAATAGTCTACATGAACTCCGTCGAGCATGGAGGGTGAGGCTTTGCCTGCTCTGATCTTTTGCAGTTCGGATTGAGTATGCTCAACCGCCTTACCCATAAGGCTTTTGGCTTCGTCTAAAAATAATTGGATCTCTTCCATAGGATATTAGTTGGTCACCAGGGTTCCGATCTCCTCGCCCTGGACGATCTTGACAAGATTGTCTTTTTTGTTCATTTCGAAAACGATGATCGGAACTTCGTTTTCCTGGCAAAGTGCAAATGCAGTCAGGTCCATCACCTTCAGTCCTTTCTCGAAGGCTTCGGTGAAGGACAATTTCTTAAATCGAATGGCATCCGGATCAATCATCGGATCATTGCTATATACGCCATCGACCTTGGTTCCCTTCATCACCACATCGGCTTCAATTTCGATCGCTCTAAGGCTGGCAGCGCTGTCTGTTGTGAAATAGGGATTCCCGGTTCCTGCCGCAAAAATCACCACCCGGCCTTTTTCGAGGTGGCGAACGGCTCTCCTTTTGATAAAGGGTTCACAAACTTGCTCAACCCGAATTCCGCTTTGAAGCCTTGTATATACACCTACCTTCTCAAGAGCGCTTTGAATGGCCATGCCATTGATCAATGTTGCAAGCATTCCCATATAATCCCCCTGGACCCGGTCGATGCCAATTTCTTCAGCATCAGATCCTCTCATAATGTTTCCACCGCCGATCACGATCGCGACCTCAACACCCTGCTCGCTGACCTTCTTGATTTCACCTGCGTATTGCTCCAGGATCTTGGGATCAAGCCCCTGTCCTGATGTTCCGGCCAACGCTTCGCCACTGAGTTTGAGTAGTATTCTTTTGTACTTCATGCTCCCTTAAAGGCTACCAAAATTTCATTCTTCTCGACTTTGTCGCCCTTCTTGACTTTCACGGAATCAATGATCCCGGTCACCGGGGACTTGATCACATTTTCCATTTTCATGGCTTCAAGAACAAGAACGGGATCCCCTTTTTTGATCTCAGAGTTT
This sequence comes from Cytophagales bacterium, assembly GCA_028282565.1. Taxonomy (GTDB): domain Bacteria; phylum Bacteroidota; class Bacteroidia; order Cytophagales; family CCMP332; genus JANQHS01. The sequence continues at coordinate 3,652 of JANQHS010000175.1, forward strand.
CCATTGATCTTCACTTCGAGGATCACACCGGGCATTGGGGCCTTGATCTCCTTGACCTCACCGGCTCCGCCCACACCGATTCCCATTTTCTGTAATAGCTCATCGATCTTCTCAATGACCCTTACCTCATGAGATTGCCCGTTTAGGGATATCTTTAATTGCTTGTTGGAACCTTGATCGGGGCTTACATAGGCCGAATATGAACTCCCTTTGTAGATCATATTGTATTTGCCCTTACCGACTTCTACAATGTCTATTGGATATGTTTTTCCTCCAATTAGGACCTGACCGCTCTCCAATTTTTCAATCTGGATTGGGTCATCATCATTTACCTGAACCTTTATCATATATCTTTGGCGGCCTCAAATATACTTAGGCTGAGAATAACCAAAAATAATGCTAGGTAAACCGCCGTTTTTTATTCTAATTTTTTTAGCTCTCATGGTTCTGGCAGGAAGTTGCAAGCCACCCCAAGCGCTATCCTCTTCAGGCCCTATTGAGAAAGAAAGTTCGGAATATGAGCGCGCAGGAACCGAACTATCGCTTAGGAAAAGGAGCAGGTGGATCAAGGACCAGCAGGCGGATATTAAACACATGGACCTTCATGTGTCCTTTGATTACGAACAGGAAAAGGTCTTTGGAAGCGCACATATTTATTTTGAGCCCTACTTCTCAGCTTTGGAATTCATCGACCTGGATGCAAAGTATTTTGAGATACATGAATGCCTGCTCAACGGCGATCCGGTTGAATATGAATATGATTCTCTGGTGCTCAGGGTTTTCTTTCCCAAATTCCTTAAGAATGAGGGGCCAAGGGAATTGACCCTTAGATATACCGGCCGTCCGGCCCTGGCCAGAAAACGCGGTGGTTCGGAATGGGATGGTCTTTATTTTGTGAAAACCAAATATGGCGATGAGATATGGTCTCAGAATGAGACGGAATTTGCGTCTACCTGGTTTCCCACAATTGAGGATAACAGGCAGAGATTCACCCATGATATCTTCATACAGGTGGATAGCGGAATGGTATCCCTTTCGAATGGTGTGCTGGTCTCGTCAATGAGAGATACCACCGGCACCGGGATTGATCATTGGAAAATGGATCAACCACATCCTGCATACCTAGTCATGATCGCTGCGGGGTATTTTGCGGAACTTGAACTTGAACATAAGGGCATACCCTTGCGGTTTATGCTTGATCCTGAATACAAAGAATCCATCGTTCCGCTGTTTCAGAATACCGGGCCTATGATGGATTTCCTCGCGGAAAAACTGGACTATGAATACCCCTGGAAAAAATACACCCAGATCGTCGTTCATGATTTTGTAACCGGTGCGATGGAAAATACCACCGCATCTGTTTTTCACGATGGTTTGAATATCGACCTGAAGGGCCTGCAGGATGAATACCATGACGATATTATCGTCCATGAGCTGGCTCACCAGTGGTTTGGAGACTTGGTGACCTGTGAAAACTGGGGCAATATAGGATTGAATGAGGGTTTTGCTACTTACTCCGAATACCTCTGGTATGAGCATCAGTTCGGCAGAGAGGAAGCGGACTTCCATGGCTATAATGAGGTCTTAGACTATATCAATGAAAGTCAGATCAAGAAGAGACCAATTATATGGAATGAATATGCCGATCCCAACCGCGAGATGTTTGACAGTCATTCCTATGCCAAGGCCAGCAGGGTGATCCATATGCTCCGCTGGGAACTTGGAGATGATGCCTTTTTCAAGAGCCTGTCACATTATCTGAAGGAAAACGCTTTTTCCCATGTCAATATCCATGACCTTCAGAAATCCTTTGAAGTGGTTTCCGGCAGGGACCTTGACATTTTTTTCGATCAGTGGTTCATGAGGGAAGGCCATCCGGTGTTGGAGACAAGAATAGAAAGTACGGGGACCGATACCCTGCTCATTCAGATCAGGCAAACGCAGAAGGAAGGTCTGCCCTTCGTTTTCGATTTGGACATGGACCTGTATTTCAAGGATACGCTAATTAGTACGCTGATCACTTGTGATTCCTGGGAAGAAGATCTGATGCTGATCGGTTATGGGAAGTTGCTTGGTTATTGTCTTGATCCTAAAATGAAACTGCTCTTTGAACAAAAGCCTGCTCCTCAACTCAGCTACAATCTCGTCGCCATGGAAAGGGTGGCTAATCCGGCGAAGAAATATCATCTTGGGTACGATGTTTTTGATTCGTTGTCTAATGAGCAGAAACTCGATGTCGGATCTAAGCTTTTTCAAGAGAAAGAATGGTATTTGAAGAACCTTGGCCTGGACTATTATGGAGCTGTTTTCGATGAGGTAGAATATAGTAAGGAGCAGATCGAATCGCTTAAGCGGATCGGCAGGGATTCTCCAAAACCTTTGAACAGAGCCCAGGCCATAGAACTCCTTCCGAGCAAAGGGGAGAATGAGGATTACTTTAGAATGGCTGTACAGGACAGTTCATGGTTTGTGAATTCTATCGGTGTACTTCAAATGATGGAGTATAAGAAGGATCCATTTCTTTCACCTGACCGGCTCGATATCTTCAAAGGTTCGAATGATCAAAACATGGTCTACGCCATGGCGTCCTATCTGACCGGTTTCTTTCCCGGCACAAATTACTCCTGGTATCGGGAGAAGTCAGCGGTGATCGGTAGCTGGGATCGATATTGGTTTTATGATTTTGTCTGCGAGGATGTAGAAAACGGACCTGCGGAAAGCGCGGATCGATCTTTGGAGTGGTTGGGAGAGCTTGCGATGAATTCGGATGAAAATTTGAGGTTCTTTCTTTTGGCCAGACTTGAGGAGATGGAATTAGAAAAGGCGGGAGAAGTTTTTCAGCAATGTATCAGTGCTCCTCAGAATTCAGAGTACCAATCATACATGGAAAGCCGAAAAAAGAGGGGAAAATAATTTCCCATATTTGATAAAAACCAAAATCCCTCTACTTTTGCAACTCCTTTTTCAAAACTGGCCTTTTTTGGCCGTTTTTGTGGGCTTTTGGGGAGATACTCAAGCGGTCAACGAGGACAGACTGTAAATCTGTTGGCGTAAGCCTTCGTAGGTTCGAATCCTGCTCTCCCCACCGAAAGAGGAATTGGTCCTCGAGTTTTTTAATGCGGGAGTAGCTCAGTTGGTAGAGCGACAGCCTTCCAAGCTGTAGGTCGCGGGTTCGAGCCTCGTCTCCCGCTCAAGTTGAGCAGTGAAGAAAGAAGTTCTTCACTTTTTTGGGAATGAATTTTTAGCGACCTGGTCGCGCCGTGCCTGCCAATAGGCAGGGGTTCGAGCCTCGTCTCCCGCTCAACAGGGTTGAAAAAAGTTCAACCTTTTGATATTGTTTAAGGATTCCTTGGGGTGAAGACCCCGAAAGTCTTGGATGGTATAATAAGATTTTGGGTGATCCTTGCTAAATAGCCGATGTAGCTCAGGGGTAGAGCGCATCCTTGGTAAGGATGAGGTCAGGGGTTCAATTCCCCTCATTGGCTCAATTGTTTTTGAAAATATTAATGAACTTAAATTTTAAATAAGAATGGCAAAGGAAACGTTTCAAAGGGACAAGCCGCACGTCAATATCGGAACTATCGGTCACGTTGACCATGGTAAGACCACGTTGACTGCAGCTATTTCAAAAGTATTAGCAGATTCTGGTCTTGCAGAGACCAGGTCGTTTGATTCAATCGACAATGCTCCGGAAGAAAAAGAAAGGGGTATTACGATCAACACTTCTCACATCGAGTACCAAACAGAGACCAGGCACTACGCACACGTTGACTGTCCTGGTCACGCTGACTATGTTAAAAACATGGTTACCGGTGCTGCTCAGATGGACGGAGCGATCTTGGTGGTAGCTGCTACCGATGGTCCAATGCCACAAACAAGGGAGCACATCCTTCTTGCCCGTCAGGTAGGTGTACCCGCTATCGTTGTTTTCATGAACAAGGTGGATATGGTTGATGATCCTGAACTTCTTGAGCTTGTTGAAATGGAGATCCGTGAGCTGTTGAGCTTCTATGATTTCCCAGGTGATGATATTCCTGTGATCCAGGGCTCTGCTCTTGGCGCATTGAATGGTGAAGGACAGTGGGTTGATAAGGTAAAGGAGTTGATGGCTGCAGTTGATGATTACATCCCTGTTCCTGAAAGGCTTACCGACAAGGATTTCCTTATGCCGGTTGAGGACGTATTCTCCATCACTGGTAGGGGTACGGTGGCAACCGGAAGGATCGAAAGAGGTGTCATCAACTCCGGTGATGCTGTTGATCTTATCGGTATGGGTGCTGAAGACCTTAAGTCGACAATCACCGGTGTTGAGATGTTCCGTAAGATCCTTGACAGAGGAGAGGCCGGAGACAATGTTGGACTGCTTCTCAGGGGTATCGAAAAAACCGATATCAAAAGGGGAATGGTTATCTGTAAGCCCGGTTCTGTAACTCCTCATGATGAGTTCAAGGCTGAGGTTTATATCCTTAAAAAAGAAGAAGGTGGACGTCATACTCCATTCTTTAACAAATACAGGCCGCAATTCTACTTCCGTACCACCGATGTAACGGGAGAGATCAAGCTGCCAGACGGCGTTGAAATGGTCATGCCTGGTGACAATGTCACCATTCATGTCAACCTGATCAACACCATCGCATTGGAAAAAGGATTGCGCTTTGCGATCCGTGAAGGTGGAAGAACCGTAGGTGCCGGACAGGTTACCGAGGTCATCAAGTAAGACCACTTTTACACCGCTTATGCCACTTCAAATTTATTTGGAGTGGCATTTGTTTTTTCAGCTAGATACATCTAATTTTGCAGTCCTTTTTTTTGAGAGACGGGTGTAGCTCAGCTGGTAGAGCAGTGGTCTCCAAAACCAAAGGTCGAGAGTTCGAATCTTTCCACCCGTGCAAAAGGTAAGAAATGAATAAGTTAAGAACATTTATTAGAGAGTCAGTTTATGAGATGAGATTTAAGGTCTCATGGCCCAAATATTCCGAGCTTCAAAGCAGCTCGATCCTGGTGCTTGTTGCCTCCTTAATATTTGCTCTTATCATCGGTTTGATGGACTTCATATTTGACTCCGGAATGGAGGAATTTTATAAATCTTTTTAGTGTAAAAAGGGATGGAGGAAGTCAAATGGTATGTGGTTAAGGCCGTCAGTGGTCAAGAGAAGAAAGTGAAGACCTATCTCGAAAGTGAGATAGAGCGTGAAGGATTGCAAGAGCTTGTTTCTCAGACACTTATACCTTCAGAGAAGGTGTATGAAATGAGAAACGGAAAAAAAAGGATCAGGGAAAAGAATTTCTTTCCCGGATATATTTTGATCCAGGCGGATCTCTCGAACGGGGAGATCATACACCTCATAAAAGGGGTTCCCGGAGTGTTGGGTTTTTTGGGGAACGAAAAGGGTGCCTCCAAGGACCCTGTTCCACTCAGACAGGCTGAGGTGGACAGGATATTCGGAAGGGTGGATGAGAATGCCGAGATCGAGACAAAATTGGAGAGGCCATTTGTGCTTGGCGAAGAGGTCAATGTCATGGATGGTCCGTTTAATGGTTTCACTGGAACTGTTCAGGAAATTTTTGAAGATAAGCGGAAGTTGAATGTGATGGTGAAGATCTTCGGAAGGAACACCCCGGTGGAATTGAATTTTTTTCAGGTAGAAAAGATACAATAGAAGAAAATGGCAAAAGAGATTTCAGGATATCTCAAGCTGCAGATCAGAGGAGGTGCCGCAAATCCATCACCACCGGTAGGGCCAGCGCTCGGCGCCAAGGGTGTGAACATCATGGAGTTTTGCAAGCAGTTCAATGCTAAAACTCAGGAGAAACAGGGTCAACTGCTTCCCGTAGTTGTTACCGTTTATGCAGACAAGTCATTTGACTTTATCATCAAGACTCCTCCGGCAGCAACCTTGTTGCTTGAGAAGTCAAAGTTGAAAAAGGGGTCACCCGAATCCAACAGGCAGAAAGTTGGAACCGTGACCTGGGACCAGGTAAAGGAGATCGCTGAGATCAAAATGCCTGACCTGAACTCTCATACTGTTGAGTCAGCCATGAAAATGGTGGCCGGAACGGCCAGGAGTATGGGTATTAATGTTAGAGGAACCGCCCCTTGGGATAACTAAGCAGGACAGAAGATGAAATTGACTAAGAACAAAAAAGCGGCCTACGAAAAACTTGATCAGGAGAAGGATTATTCCCTTCAGGACGCCGCTCAATTGGTGAAGGACATCACTTTCACCAAGTTTGACGCCTCTGTTGATCTGGATGTCAGATTGGGAGTGGATCCGAAGAAGGCTGACCAAATGGTCAGGGGAACCGTAACTCTTCCTCATGGTACAGGCAAGCAGATGAGAGTTTGCGTTCTGTGTACTCCTGAGAAAGAAGATGAAGCAAAAGCCGCAGGCGCAGACTTTGTTGGCCTTGATGAGCTTGTGAAGAAAATAGAAGGCGGATGGGTCGACTTCGATGTTGTTGTCACCATGCCGGCTGTTATGGCGAAGGTTGGAAAGCTTGGAAAAGTGTTGGGGCCAAGAGGGCTTATGCCAAATCCAAAATCCGGTACTGTTACCCCGGATATCGGAAAAGCGGTAGAGGAAGTAAAAAAAGGTAAGATCGATTTCAAGGTGGATAAATTCGGAATTATCCATGCCGCCATCGGAAAGACCAGCTTTTCACCGGAAAAGATTGTGGATAATGCCAATGAGCTGGTCAATGCGATCACAAAGCTGAAACCAGCTTCAGCCAAGGGTGACTATTTCAGAAGCGTTACGCTTTCCAGTACGATGAGCCCTGGAATAAGTATTGATAAAAGAAACCTGGTTTAAAGGAACCGACTATGACAAGGGAAGAGAAAGCCGAGATTATTTCTTCGCTCAAAACGAAATTTGAGGAGAACGCTCATTTCTATATAGCGGATGCTTCAGGTCTTACCGTTGAGAAGATCAACGAGTTCAGGTCTGAGTGTTTCCAAAACAATGTAGAATACAAGGTAGTCAAAAACACGCTGATCAAAAGAGCACTTGATGAGCTTGAAGGAGATTTTACCGAGTTGGAGGAGGTACTGAAAGGTACTTCCGGCATCCTGTTCTCTAAGGAAGCGGGTAACGCACCTGCAAAGATCATTAAAGCCTTTAGGAAAAAGGGGAATGAAAAACCGATTCTTAAAGCAGCTTCGATCGACAAGGACATTTATCTGGGAGATGAAAATCTCGACACGCTAAGTTCACTCAAGTCCAAAGAGGAACTTATCGGGGAGATTATTCTTCTGCTCCAGTCTCCTGCACAGAGGGTTATCTCTGCATTGGAAAGTGGCAAGTCCACTCTTGCGGGAGTAGTAAAGACTTTATCAGAAAAAGAGTAGCATTTATTAAAATTTAACAAAAGGAAAAATGGCGGATTTAAAAGCGTTTGCGGAACAATTGGTAAACCTATCTGTGAAGGAGGTCAATGAGCTAGCCGGTATATTGAAGGATGAGTACGGTATTGAGCCTGCAGCTGCTGCAGCACCTGTTATGGTTGCTGGTGGTGGAGGTGGAGCTGAAGCCGGTGGAGAAGAAAAATCAGAATTCGATGTTGTATTGAAATCTGCTGGTGCAGCCAAACTTCAAATCGTAAAATTAGTTAAGGAAATTACCGGACTTGGTCTGAAAGAAGCCAAGGAAATAGTAGACAACGCTCCAAAACCTGTTAAGGAAGGTGTAGCAAAAGATGAGGCCGAGGGTATGAAGGCCAAATTCGAAGAGGCTGGAGCTGAAGTCGAATTAAAATAAAAGGTTCTTTCCTTTTTAAAGCAGTACAGACCTGCCTGATGGCCAGGTCTTTTGCTGTTTGTGCCCATTTCAATTTGGTTTCATTAAATCATCACTGTTTTGGCCAACATAGATAAACAAACAGGTAGGATTAATTTTTCTACCACAAAATCCATTATGGAATATCCGGACTTTCTGGATGTTCAGCTTAAATCCTTTGAAGACTTCTTCCAGCTGGAAACAGATCCCGATAAAAGGGATAATGAAGGTCTTTTTAAGGTGTTCAATGAAAACTTCCCAATCTCTGATTCCAGGGAAAATTATGTTCTGGAATTCATCGATTATGTGGTTGATCCTCCAAAGTATAACATCGAAGAATGTATCGAGAGGGGATTGACCTACGCGGTTCCGCTCAAGGCAAGACTCCGCCTTTCTTGCAACGATGAGGACCACGAGGAGTTTGAGACCATTGAGCAGGAGGTATTTCTTGGGAATATCCCTTATATGACCCCCAGGGGATCATTCGTGATCAACGGGGCCGAAAGGGTAATTGTTTCCCAATTGCACAGGTCTCCCGGTGTGTTCTTTGCTCAAAGTAAGCATACCAATGGGACCACGCTTTATTCGGCAAGGATCATCCCATTCAAGGGGTCCTGGATCGAATTTGCAACTGACGTCAACAACGTCATGCATGCCTATATCGACAGGAAAAAGAAGTTCCCGGTAACTACGCTTCTCAGAGCTATTGGCTATGGAGGAGATAAGGATATCCTGAATCTGTTTGGCCTTTCTGAAGAAATCGAAGCCAATGAAAAAAGCCTGAAGAAAGTTGTTGGAAGAAATCTTGCTGCAAGGGTTCTGAAGACCTGGACTGAGGACTTTGTGGATGAGGATACCGGTGAGGTAATCTCCATTGACAGGAATGAAGTCCTTCTTGAAAGGGATTCCGAGATCACCGAGGAAGATATTCCATTGATCCTTGAATCCGGCACCAAGTCCATCATCCTGCATAGGAAGGATGTGAACATTGCCGAGTACCAGATCATTTACAACACGCTTCAAAAGGATACCTCTAACTCTGAAAAAGAGGCGGTGGAAAATATTTACAGGCAGCTAAGGAATACCGAGGCTCCTGATGAAGCTACCGCAAGAGAGGTTATCCAGAATCTTTTCTTCTCCGATAAGAGGTATGACCTTGGAGAAGTTGGAAGGTACAGGATCAACAAAAAACTTGATCTGGATATCGCTTCCGACAATAAGGTGTTGACCAAGGAGGATATTATCTCCATCGTTAAATATCTGATCGGACTGATCAACTCCAAGGCTCTTGTAGATGATATCGATCACTTGAGCAACAGGAGGGTAAGAACAGTCGGTGAGCAGCTCTACGCTCAGTTCGGTGTTGGTTTGGCCAGGATGGCCAGGACCATCAAAGAGAGAATGAATGTCAGGGATAATGAAGAATTCAAGCCCGTTGATCTGATCAACGCCAGGACTCTTTCTTCCGTGATCAACTCATTCTTCGGTACCAACCAGCTTTCTCAGTTCATGGATCAAACCAATCCCTTGGCTGAGATCACCCACAAAAGAAGAATGTCTGCACTCGGACCAGGTGGTCTTTCAAGAGAAAGAGCCGGTTTCGAGGTAAGGGACGTTCACTATACGCACTATGGTAGACTTTGTACCATTGAGACCCCGGAAGGGCCAAACATTGGACTGATCTCATCCCTTTGTGTGCATGCCAAGGTGAACAATATGGGATTCATCGAAACCCCGTATCGTGATGTGACCAAGGGAAAAGTTGACCTCTCAGGAAAGGTTCAGTATCTGACCGCCGAGGAGGAAGATACCTTGTTTATCGCTCAGGCAAATGCCGTCATAAATGACAGTGGAAAATTTGTCAACAACAGGGTTAAGGTTCGTTTCGAAGGAGACTTTCCGGTCGTGGAGCCTGATAAGATTGCCTTGATGGACGTAGCTCCTAACCAGATTGTATCGGTTGCAGCTTCATTGATCCCATTCCTTGAGCATGATGATGCGAACAGGGCATTGATGGGATCCAATATGCAGCGTCAGGCTGTTCCTTTGATGGTTTCCGAGGCACCGATCGTGGGTACCGGAATGGAGGCAAGAGCAGCGAGAGATTCAAGGACACTTGTTTTGGCCCAAGGATCCGGTGTTGTGACCTATGTTGATTCCAAGAAGATCACCATCAAATATGATCAAACGGAACAGGATAAATTGGTTCACTTCGAAGATCCTGAGAAAACCATTTCTCTGATCAAATTCAGGAGGACGAACCAGGATACCTGCGTAAACCTTAACCCGATCGTTACTGTCGGGCAAAAGGTGAAGAAGGGAGATGTCCTTTGTCAGGGCTTCGCCACACAGGGTGGAGAGCTTGCATTGGGTAAGAACCTTCTGGTTGCATTCATGCCTTGGAAAGGGTACAACTTTGAGGACGCTATCGTCATTTCTGAGAAATTGATGAAGAAGGATGTCTTCACCTCTATCCATATTGAAGAATTCGAATTGGAGGTAAGGGATACCAAGCGTGGTGAAGAGGAATTGACCTCTGAGATCCCTAATGTGAGCGAGGAAGCAGTAAGCGAACTTGATGAAAACGGAATCATCAGGGTTGGGGCTGAAGTCAAAGAGGGAGATATTTTGATCGGAAAGATCACTCCAAAAGGGGAATCTGATCCAACTCCCGAAGAGAAACTTCTCAGGGCCATCTTTGGTGACAAAGCCGGCGATGTGAAGGATGCTTCCTTGAAAGCACCTCCGTCATTGAAAGGAACCGTGATCGATACCAAACTCTTCACCAGACCTAGAAGAGATAAGGATGCCAGGACCAGGGTTAAAAAAGAAGTTGAACTTCTCAAGCAGAGATATTCTGCCGACCTGATCGCCTTGAAAGATGTTGCCATCGAGAAATTGGCTAAGATCCTTGAAGGAAAAGCCAGTCAGGGTGTTGTTCACAAATTTGGGGATGGTGTGATCCCGAAGGGTACCAAATTCTCCAAGAAGAACATCAGGGAAAAACTTTTCCCTGAAAGCAACAAATACAGGGATGAAAGTACCTATAGCGTTCAGGAGGAAGCCAACCTGATCAGTGACCTGAGACTTGAAGGTTGGACTACCGACAACAAGATCAACGGTCTGATCAAGGAATTGGTTAAAAATTACTCCAACGAGAGAAACCGTCTGATGGGAAGATTCAAGAAGGATCGTTATACCATTGAGGTTGGTGACGAATTGCCTGCGGGCATCGTCAGTATGGCCAAGGTTTATATCGCCAAGAAGAGAAAGATCAAGGTTGGTGATAAAATGGCCGGTCGTCACGGGAACAAGGGTGTTGTTGCCAAAGTAGTCCGTGAAGAGGATATGCCATTCACCGAGGATGGTACTCCAGTGGATATCGTGCTGAATCCGCTTGGTGTGCCTTCGAGGATGAACCTTGGACAGATCTATGAAACTGTTCTTGGCTGGGCTGGATTGAAATTAGGACGTAGGTATTCCACTCCTATTTTCGATGGTGCCAGCGAGGAAGAAGTTGCATCAGAGTTGAAAGAGGCAGGCCTGCCGTCATTCGGAAGAACGGAGCTCTATGACGGGTTGACAGGTCAGAAATTTGATCTTCCTGTCACCGTCGGTGTGATCTACATGTTGAAACTCGGTCATATGGTCGATGACAAAATGCACGCCAGGTCAATTGGACCATACTCTCTCATTACTCAGCAACCACTTGGAGGTAAGGCTCAATTTGGTGGACAGAGGTTTGGTGAGATGGAGGTTTGGGCACTGGAAGCATTTGGAGCCTCCAATATCCTTCAGGAGATGCTTACGGTAAAATCCGATGATGTGATCGGTAGGGCGAAGACATATGAATCAATTGTGAAAGGGGAGAACATTCCAAAACCGGGTGTTCCTGAGTCCTTTAACGTGCTTGTACACGAATTACGTGGTCTGGCATTGGAAATAACAATGGATTAATTAAGAAAACAGAATTCTAGCATGGCTTTTAGAAGAAGTAAAAAAATAAAAAGCGACTTTTCGAGCATTACGATAAGTCTGGCTTCACCTGAGTCTATTCTTGAAAGTTCTTATGGGGAGGTAACTCAACCCGAGACCATTAATTATAGGACTTACAAACCCGAGATGGGCGGTCTTTTCTGTGAAAGGATCTTCGGACCTGTTAAGGATTATGAGTGCCACTGTGGTAAATACAAAAGGATCCGATATAAGGGGATCATTTGTGACCGTTGTGGAGTTGAAGTAACCGAGAAAAAGGTTAGAAGGGAAAGAATGGGGCATATCGAACTTGTTGTTCCCGTCGCTCATATCTGGTATTTCCGTTCTCTTCCTAACAAAATCGGATACCTGCTCGGTCTTCCGACCAAGAAGCTTGATCAGATCATCTACTACGAAAGGTATGTGGTTGTTCAGGCGGGGATCAAGGAAGAAGACGGTATCAGCTACCTCGACTATCTGACCGAGGATGAGTACCTGGATATCCTGGATAAGTTGCCCAAGGAAAATCAACTTCTTGAAGATGATGATCCGCAGAAGTTCATTGCCAAAATGGGAGCTGAAGCTCTTGAGATGTTGTTGGCAAGGCTTGATCTTGATCAGCTAAGTTATGATCTCAGGTATCAGGCTGCTCATGATACCTCTCAGCAAAGGAAGGCCGAGGCCTTGAAAAGGTTGAGGGTTGTGGAAGCATTCAGGGATGCACGAAACAGGATCGAAAACCGTCCCGAATGGATGGTCATCAAAATGGTTCCTGTGATCCCACCGGAACTCAGGCCTCTTGTTCCGTTGGATGGAGGAAGATTCGCGACCTCCGATCTGAATGACCTTTACAGAAGGGTGATCATCAGGAACAACAGGTTGAAAAGATTGATCGAGATCAAAGCTCCCGAAGTGATTCTCAGAAATGAGAAAAGGATGCTTCAGGAGGCCGTTGATTCCTTGTTCGATAACTCTAGAAAAGTTAATGCGGTAAGGTCCGAAGGAAACCGTGCGCTGAAGTCCTTGAGTGATATGCTCAAAGGAAAGCAGGGGCGATTCCGTCAAAACCTTCTTGGAAAAAGGGTGGATTATTCCGGTCGTTCTGTGATCGTAGTAGGGCCTGAACTCAAGATGCATGAATGTGGGCTACCGAAAGATATGGCAGCCGAGCTCTTCAAGCCTTTTATCATCAGGAAGCTGATTGAAAGGGGAATTGTGAAGACTGTAAAATCTGCAAAGAAGATCGTTGAGAAGAAAGAACCGGTGGTCTGGGATATTCTTGAGAATGTGTTGAAAGGACATCCTGTAATGCTGAACAGGGCTCCAACGCTTCACAGATTGGGAATCCAGGCATTCCAGCCGAAGCTGATCGAAGGAAAAGCAATACAGCTTCACCCCTTGGTATGTACGGCATTCAACGCTGACTTTGATGGTGACCAAATGGCGGTTCACGTTCCATTGGGACAGGCGGCTATTCTGGAAGCCACATTGTTGATGCTTTCAGCTCATAACATTCTTAACCCAGCCAATGGTGGACCTATCGCGGTTCCTTCTCAGGATATGGTATTGGGACTTTACTATCTCACCAAAGGGAAGCCGGGATCCAAAGGTGACGAGGTAGCCGGAGAAGGAAAAGAATTCTACGGACCCGGAGAGGTGATCATTGCGCTGAACGAAGGCGAGATCGATAAGCACTCCATTATCAAGGTCAGAACCAAAGTGAAGAACGAGGATGGTGAGCTTGAGGATAAACTGGTTGAGACCGTTGCCGGAAGGGTGATCTTCAATCAGTTTGTTCCTGAAGAAGTAGGGTTTATCAACGAACTTCTGACCAAGAAAAAACTTCAGCAGATCATCTCCAGGATCTACAAGGAAGCCGGGGTATCCAAGACTTCTGCCTTCCTCGATGACATCAAGGATCTAGGGTTTGAGAACTCCTATAAAGGAGGTCTGTCCTTCGGACTTGAAGAAGTTATCGTTCCAAATGTAAAAGAGGAATTGATCGATCAGGCCAAACAGGAGGTCGAAGGAGTTTCCCAGAACTATATGATGGGTCTGATCACCGATAACGAGAGATATAATCAGGTGATTGATATCTGGACAAGGATCAACAACCAGATCACCAACACCCTGATGAATGAGCTGGAAAAGGATAAGAAAGGATTCAATTGTATCTATATGATGATGCACTCCGGTGCAAGGGGATCCAGAGAGCAGATCCGTCAGCTTGGAGGAATGAGAGGTCTGATGGCCAAGCCTCAAAAGAGCCTTGTCGGTTCGGTTGGCGGTATTATCGAAAACCCGATCATCTCGAATTTCAAGGAAGGTCTTGACGTAATCGAGTATTTCATCTCGACGCATGGTGCCAGGAAAGGTCTTGCAGATACCGCCCTTAAAACAGCGGATGCGGGTTACCTGACGAGGAGACTTGTGGATGTCGCTCAGGATGTGATCGTTTCAGAACCTGATTGTGGCACTCTGAGAGGGATCTCCATCTCGGCACTGAAAGATCAGGAGGATATTGTGGAGCCATTGTCAGAAAGGATACTTGGAAGAGTAACTGTCAATGACGTGGTGAACCCTTTGACCGAGGAGGTGATCGTGCCTGCAGGAGACGAGGTTACCGAAGAGATTGCTCAGCAAATTGATGATGCCGGTATCGAAACCGTAGAGATCAGATCGGTATTGACCTGTGACGCCAAAAAAGGTGTTTGTGCTAAATGTTACGGTCGTAACCTTGCCAATGGACAAATGGTCCAAAACGGTGAGGCCGTTGGTGTAATTGCAGCACAGTCGATTGGTGAGCCTGGTACTCAGCTTACTTTGAGAACTTTCCACGTTGGTGGTACAGCTTCGAACATTGCTTCGGATGCGAACATCAAGGCCAAGTTTGACGGTAAGATTGAGTTTGAGGATATGAGGTCTGTGACCTTCAAGGACTCTGAGGGTAAAAAATCCGAGATGGTGATGGCCAGAATGGCCGAGGTAAGGATCGTTGATACAAAAACCAACAAGATCCTGATATCCAATCACGTACCGTACGGATCGACATTAACGACCAAGAATGGTGCTACTGTTAAGAAGGGAGACCAGCTTTGCTTTTGGGATCCTTACAATGCGGTGATCCTTTCAGAGATCGGTGGTAAGGTAGCTTATGATACCATTGAAGAGGGAATTACTTTCCGTGAAGAATCCGATGAGCAAACAGGACACAGGGAGAAGGTAATTGTTGATTCCAAAGACAAGACCAAAAACCCGGCGATCACGGTGGTTGACAAGAAAGGAACGGAGAAATCCTACAACATTCCTGTTGGAGCTCACCTTTCTGTAAATGAAGGCGAGGAGATCGGTGCAGGACAGGTTCTTGCCAAGATCCCTAGAGCCACAAGTAAAACCAGGGATATCACGGGTGGTCTGCCAAGGGTAACAGAGCTTTTCGAAGCCAGGAACCCATCAAGCCCGGCAGTGGTCAGTGAGATCGACGGGGTGATCGAGTTCGGAGGGATCAAGAGGGGTAACCGTGAGATCTTCGTGGAGTCCAAAGACGGCGTGAAAAAGAAATATCTTGTTTCTCTATCCAAGCACATCCTTGTTCAGGAAGGTGACTTTGTGAGAGCGGGATATGCGCTTTCTGATGGAGCCATTACCCCATCGGATATACTTTCCATCATGGGACCAACCGCGGTTCAGGAGTATATCGTGAACGAGATCCAGGAGGTTTATCGTCTCCAAGGTGTGAAGATCTCGGATAAGCATATTGAGGTGATCGTAAGGCAAATGATGCAGAAACTAGAGATCGTTGATGCCGGAGATACGAGCTTCCTGCCGGGGCAGCCTGTCAACAAATTCCAGTTCATGGAAGAGAATGACAGGATCCTGGAGATGAAGGTTGTTGAGGATCAGGGGGATTCCGAGGTATTGAAGAAAGGTCAGATCATCACCATGAGTAAGCTTAGGGATGAGAACTCCAGCCTGAAAAGAAGAGACCTTAAGTTGGTCGAAGTAAGGGATGCGAGAGCAGCTCTTGCCAAGCCGACACTTCAGGGTATCACTCAGGCTTCGCTAGGTACTACAAGCTTTATTTCGGCTGCTTCCTTCCAGGAAACGACCAAGGTATTGAGCGAGGCTTCGATCAGAGGAAAAGCAGATGATCTGATGGGACTGAAGGAAAATGTGATCGTTGGACATCTGATCCCGGCCGGAACCGGATTCAGGCAATACCAAGGTGCGATCGTTGGATCCAAAGATGAATACGAAGCATTGATGGAGGCCGATGAGGAGATCGAAGAATTGGCTGATCTAAAGGTTGAAGATAATGGCTGAGGAAAAGAAGCCTGACGGTCAGAATCCCAATCAGATCAACATTGAGCTCTCAGATGAAAAAGCTGAGGGCATTTATGTGAACCTTGCAATGATCGCTCATTCATCAAGCGAGTTCGTCATAGATTTTATCAAATTGATGCCTGGACTTCCCAAAGCAAAGGTGAAGTCCAGGATCATCATTACTCCCGAGCATGCCAAGCGCTTGCGCAAAGCTTTGGATGATAATATCCAGAAGTTCGAAGACAACTTTGGCGAGATCAAGCAAACCGATGAGGTGAAGATCCCTCTTAATTTCGGTGGAACTGTGGGTGAAGCTTGATTTCTATTGGGAATTATCTACTATTTATCTAATTTTGCACTCCCAAATTTTTGGGGGTAAAAAACAACATTTGTAAATGCCTACAATTCAACAACTTGTAAGAAAGGGTAGAAGAGTTCAAGACTCGAAATCCAAATCACCGGCCTTGGACTCATGTCCACAAAGGCGTGGTGTGTGCACCAGGGTTTATACCACTACTCCTAAAAAGCCTAATTCTGCCTTGAGAAAAGTAGCCAGGGTAAGGCTTACCAACGGTAAAGAGGTGAATGCCTATATACCCGGTGAAGGACATAATCTGCAAGAACACTCCATCGTCCTGATCAGAGGAGGAAGGGTAAAGGACCTTCCGGGTGTGAGATACCACATTATCAGGGGTGCACTTGATACTGCCGGTGTAAATGGTAGGCTGCAAAGAAGATCCAAGTACGGTGCCAAAAGGCCGAAAAAATAAGTTTAGGCAATGAGGAAATTAAAGCCAAAAAAGAGAAGCATACTTCCTGATCCAAAGTTCAGGGATGAGATGGTCACCAAATTCGTGAACAACCTGATGCTTCAGGGAAAGAAGAATGTTGCCTATGCAACATTCTATGATGCTTGTGACCTGGTTTCGAAGAGGACCGAGGAAGATGGTCTTGAAGTATGGAGAAAGGCACTGGAAAATATTATGCCCTCTGTTGAGGTCAAAAGCCGTAGGGTTGGTGGTGCCACCTTCCAGGTGCCTATAGAGGTAAGGCCTGCAAGGAAGTCAGCGTTGGGGATGAAGTGGTTGATCAAGTTTGCAAAGGCCAGAAGCGAAAAGACCATGACCGAAAGACTGGCCGGTGAGATCATTGCCGCTGCAAAAGGAGAAGGAGCTGCGGTCAAGAAAAAGGACGATACGCATAGAATGGCCGAGGCGAACAAAGCATTTTCACATTTTAGGTTCTAAAAATGAGCAGGGATCTTAATTATACAAGAAACATTGGCATCATGGCCCACATTGATGCCGGAAAGACCACGACCACAGAGCGTGTACTCTATTACACCGGTCTCACCCATAAAATTGGTGAGGTACATGATGGAGCTGCTACCATGGACTGGATGGAGCAGGAGCAGGAAAGAGGTATTACCATTACTTCTGCTGCAACCACCACCAACTGGAACTATCCCACCGACCAGGGCAAAGCCACTCCGAATACCGAGTCTTATAAGGTCAATATTATCGATACGCCTGGTCACGTTGACTTCACTGTTGAAGTTGAAAGGTCTTTGAGGGTACTGGATGGTGCTGTTGCTCTTTTCTGCGCGGTATCCGGTGTTGAACCTCAATCAGAAACAGTTTGGCGTCAGGCTGATAAGTACAAGGTTCCTCGGATCTGCTTTGTGAACAAAATGGACCGTGTTGGAGCTGATTTCTTCAATGCTGTCGCTGAGATCAAAGATAAGTTAGGCGCAAACCCTGTACCTCTTCAGATCCCGATCGGAGCTGAGGATGATTTCAAAGGGGTTGTTGACCTTGTGACCAACCAGGCGATTATCTGGAATGAAGCTGATCAGGGAATGACCTATGAGGTTGTAGATATTCCTGCTGAACTTCAGGATGAAGTAAAGAAGTGGAGAGATGAGTTGATCGAGAATGTTGCCCTATATGATGAGGAGCTGTTCTTGAAGTATGATGAAGATCCGGACTCGATCACCGAGGACGAGGTCAGGGCTGCGATCAGGAAAGCCGTGATCGATATGTCTTTTTCACCTGTGCTTTGCGGATCGGCGTTCAAGAATAAGGGAGTTCAGGCATTGCTGGATGCTGTTATTGCCTTCCTTCCATCTCCGCTGGATCTTCCTCCTGTTTCAGGAGTGAATCCTGACACGGATGAGGAAGAGCAGAGAAAGCCGGAGGATTCTGAGCCGTTTTCAGCTCTTGCCTTCAAAATCATGACCGATCCATTTGTCGGAAGGCTTTGTTTTATGAGAGCCTATTCGGGAAAATTGGATGCGGGCTCTTATGTGTTCAATACAAGGACAGGGAAGAAGGAAAGAATTTCAAGGTTGCTTCAGATGCATTCCAACAAACAGAACCCCATCGACTTCCTGGAAGCCGGTGATATCTGTGCTGCGGTTGGATTCAAAGACATCAAAACGGGGGATACCCTTTGTGATGAGAAGAAAAAGATCGTATTGGAGGAGATGTCCTTCCCAGAGCCGGTTATCGGTTATGCGATCGAGCCAAAGAAACAGGCTGATGTAGACAAGCTGGGGCTGGCGGTTTCCAAGCTGTTGGAAGAGGATCCTACCCTGGTCGTGGAAACCAATCACGAAACAGGCCAAACCGTTCTTAAGGGAATGGGAGAGCTTCACCTTGAGATCATCATCGATCGTTTGAAAAGGGAGTTCAAGGTTGAGATCAACCAGGGGCCACCACAGGTTGCCTACAAAGAGGCGCTTACTGGTTCTATTGAACATAAGGAAGTTTATAAGAAGCAGACCGGTGGTCGTGGTAAGTTCGCCGATATCGTTTTTGAGATCGGACCGAGGGAAGAGCAAAAAGAAGGACTGGAATTCGTCAACGAAATTGTTGGTGGAGCCATCCCAAGGGAATACATTCCTTCTGTTGAAAAAGGATTTGAGCAGGCCATGACCAATGGTGTCCTTGCGGGTTACCCCATCGACTCCATGAAAGTGAGGTTGTATCATGGATCATTCCACGATGTGGATTCTGATTCGCTTTCGTTCGAAGTGGCCGCCAAGCTTGGCTTCAAGTCTGCTGCTCCAAAATGTTCTCCAAAACTGATGGAGCCGATCATGGCTGTTGAGGTTGTTACTCCGGATGAGTTTACGGGTGCCGTAACCGGTGATTTGAATAGGAGAAGAGGGGTGATGAAGGGAATGGATACAAGAGGAGGTGCGCAGGTCATCAAATCCGATGTTCCGCTTTCCGAGTTGTTTGGTTATGTAACTGACCTCAGGACCTTGACTTCCGGAAGGGCTGCAGCTACATTGACATTCTCTCATTATGATTTTGTTCCGAACAATATTGCAGACGAAGTGATCGCTGCGGAAAAAGGTGCTACCGTTTAATTTTTACAGTCGATGAATCAGAAAATTAGAATCAAGCTAAAATCATACGATCACAATCTGATCGATAAGTCATCAGAAAAGATCGTTAGGGCTGTTAAATCAACCGGTGCTGTGGTGAGTGGTCCAATTCCACTTCCAACCGAGAAAGAGATATTCACTGTTTTGAGATCACCTCATGTAAACAAGGAGTCAAGGGAGCAATTCCAACTCTGCACGTATAAGAGGTTGGTTGATATTTACTCAACCAGTACCAAGACTGTGGATGCCCTTATGAAACTTGAGCTTCCGAGTGGAGTTGAGGTTGAAATTAAGGTCTGATAATATTTGAAATCCTGACGGAGAGATCAAGCCAAAAGCTTGGTCTCTTTTTTTGTTTTACCCTTTGACTGCTAGGTAGAAATTGCTACTTTTGCAGTCCTTTTTTTCAGAGCAAAATGCTCTGCTAACTGAGGAAAGAAAAAAATTGGAATGACAGGGCTAATTGGAAAAAAAATAGGAATGACAAGCATTTTCACCGAACAGGGGAAAAATGTGGCTTGTACAGTACTTGAGGCGGGTCCTTGTGTGGTGACACAAATCAAAAATCAGGACTCTGACGGGTACAATGCTGTCCAAATTGGTCATGGCCCGAGGAGCGAGAAAAATGTCACCAGTGCATTGATGGGGCATTTCAAAAAGGCAGGGTCTGAGCCATTGACAGATATGGTTGAGTTCAGGGACGTGGAAGGAGATTTCCAGTTGGGCCAGGAAGTGAAGATCGGCGATGTATTTGAGGAGGGGGAATTTGTTGATGTCGTTGGAGTCAGTAAGGGTAAAGGATTTCAGGGTGTCGTGAAGAGGCATGGATTTGCAGGGGTTGGAGATCAGACCCATGGTCAGCATAACCGACAAAGACACCCGGGTTCCATAGGTGGCGCCTCGTTTCCTGCCAGGGTTTTCAAAGGGATGAAAATGGCAGGGCGAACCGGCAACGAAAGAAAAACCGTTTTGAACCTCAAGGTTGTGAAGATCATTCCCGAAAAGAACTTGATGTTGGTGAGCGGCTCGGTACCAGGGGCCAGGAATTCAACGGTAATTATTGAGAAGTAAGATGAAGCTCCCTATACTAAATATCGATGGTAAGGAAACCGGAAAGTCAGCAACACTGGCGGATGACATTTTCAAGGTGGAACCCAATGAGCATTTGCTCTATCTTTCTGTAAAGCAATTTCTTGCTGCAAACAGGCAGGGGACCCATAAGGCTAAGGAAAGAGCTGAGATCACCGGATCTACTAAGAAGCTTAAAAGGCAAAAAGGAACCGGTACTGCCAGGGCAGGTAGTATCAAATCTCCTGTCTTCAGAGGCGGTGGTAGGACCTTTGGGCCCAGACCAAGGAATTACGATTTTAAACTGAATAAAAAGGAGAAGCAGGCAGCAAGGAAAAGTGCACTCTCTTTAAGGGCTAAGGAAAAGCAAGTTCAGGTGGTTGAGGACTTCCAACTGGAAGCTCCAAAAACCAAGAGGATGGTGGAGATCTTCAACAATCTTTCACTTACCGGCAAAAAAGTGCTGTTGCTTACCGGCCAAGACAGTGTGAACATTTTCAAATCAGCAAGGAACCTTGAAAGGTCAAATGTTCTACCTGCTGATCAGGCCTCTACTTACGATTTAATGAACTCCAACGCAGTTGTGATCACCGAAAGCGGATTGAAGCAACTGGAACAAACCTTTAATTAAGATGGGAGTATTGATTAGACCATTGGTATCTGAAAAAATGACCGATATGGCGGAAAGCGGAAAGTATGCTTTCGTCGTCGATAAAGGAGCCAATAAGGTTGAAATAAAAAAGGAAGTTGAGAAGATCTATGGTGTAAACGTCACGAGCGTAAACACCGCGTTGATGCCCGGTAAGCCTAAAACCAGGTATACAAAAACAAGGGTCTTGACAGGCGGTAGTCAGTCTTACAAGAAGGCTGTTGTGACTTTGGCAGAGGGGGATTTGATTGATTTTTATAGCGAGATCTAATTGGATTAAGGAATGGCAGTAAAGAAATTAAAACCAATGACTCCCGGGCAAAGACACAGGACTGCTCCTGTGTTTGATGCGTTAACTGCATCAAAGCCGGAAAAGAGCTTGGTTGCCGGAAAAACGGTAAAGAGCGGAAAGAATTCCCAGGGAAGAACCAC
The DNA here is from genome assembly GCA_028282565.1 of Cytophagales bacterium. Taxonomy (GTDB): domain Bacteria; phylum Bacteroidota; class Bacteroidia; order Cytophagales; family CCMP332; genus JANQHS01. The sequence continues at coordinate 25,268 of JANQHS010000175.1, forward strand.
GGTTCGCCACGTAGGTGGAGGACATAAGAGGAAATATAGGATTATTGATTTTAAAAGGAATAAGCATGATATTCCGGGAATCGTCAAGACCGTAGAGTACGATCCGAACAGGTCGGCCTTTATCTCATTGATCCAATATAAGGATGGGGAAAAGAGATATATCCTGAATCCAAATGGACTGAAGGAAGGTATGACAATCAATGCGGGAGAAAATCAACCACCGGAAGTCGGCTATTCACTGCCGTTGAAGAAGATCCCCTTGGGTACAGTGATCCATAATATTGAGATCAAACCCGGAAAAGGGGGAGCGATGGTTAGGAGTGCAGGAGGATCAGCCCAATTGGTTGCGAGAGAAGGAAAGTATGCCACCGTCAAAATGCCATCCGGCGAAATGAGAATGGTATTGACTACCTGCTATGCTACAATTGGTGTAGTGTCCAATGGCGATCATATGAACACCACTATCGGTAAAGCAGGAAGGAATCGTTGGTTAGGCAAAAGACCTCATACAAGAGGTGTTGCAATGAACCCGGTTGACCACCCGATGGGTGGTGGAGAAGGTAAGTCTTCCGGAGGTCATCCAAGGTCCAGAACAGGCTTGTATGCAAAAGGTCTGAAAACCAGGAAGCCGAAGAAGTATTCTGATAAACTTATTATAAGCAGGAAAAAATAATGGCAAGATCATTAAAAAAAGGGCCATACATTGACTTTCGTCTTGACAAAAAGGTTGAGGCCATGAATGAGTCAGGCAAAAAATCAGTGATCAAAACCTGGTCTAGGAGATCGATGATCTCTCCTGATTTTGTTGGGCACACTTTCGCTGTGCACAATGGAAATAAATTCATTCCGGTTTTTGTAACCGAGAATATGGTTGGGCATAAATTCGGTGAATTTGCTCCTACCAGGAATTTCAGGGGTCATACAGGTAAGAAAAACGTTTAAGCTTTATCGATGGAAGCTGTTGCAAAACTTAAGAATTGTCCAATCTCTCCTCGCAAAATGAGGATGGCCGCCGATTTGGTCAGAGGCGAAAAGGTCGAGCGGGCTTTGGGCATATTGAAATTTGAGTCCAAGGTTGGGGCAAGCTATCTGGAAAAACTTCTTCTTTCTGCCATCTCGAACTGGCAGAACAAGAATGAGGATGAAAACGTGGATGGTGCCAACCTTTATGTAAAGACAATTTTTGTTGATCAGGGAAGAACCCTGAAGAGACTGAGACCTGCTCCACAGGGTAGGGCACACAGGATCAGAAAGAGATCTAATCATGTGACCCTGGTGCTTGATTCTTTGGATGCCATTGCAGAGGCTGCGAAGGTGGAAAAGAAGGAAGAGCCAAAAGCAGAGGTCAAGGAAAAGCCTAAAGCGAAAGCTACGGGCGAAGAAAAAAAGGAGTCCAAGCCTAAGGCTGCAGCGAAAGCTACTGAAAGCAAGAAGGCTGGAACGAAAGCCGCTCCTAAAAAGGCTGCTGAGAAAAAGGAAACAACCGAAAAGAAAAAATAGATGGGTCAGAAAGCAAACCCCATAGCGTTTAGACTTGGTCATGTCAGGGGATGGGAGTCCGCCTGGTATGGAGGAAAGGAATTCTCCAGGAAGCTCGTAGAAGATGAGAGCATCAGGGATTATATCCTTGCGAGGATCCCTAAAGGCGGAATCGCCAAGATCATTATCGAACGTACCATTAAAAGGATCACCATCACCATACATACCGCAAGACCCGGGGTGGTCATCGGAAAAGGTGGTGCAGAGGTAGACAACCTGAAGGAAGAGCTCAAGAAGATCACCGGAAAGGATGTTCAGATCAACATCTTCGAGATCAAGCGTCCTGAACTTGATGCCAAATTGGTCGGACTGGGAGTGGCTCAGCAGCTTGAAGGAAGGATCTCCTACAGAAGAGCCATGAAGCAGGCCATTGCCAGTTCAATGAGGGTTGGCGCCCAGGGAATAAAGATCACCGTTTCCGGAAGGTTGGGTGGTGCCGAAATGGCGAGAACCGAAACCTATAAGGAGGGAAGAATTCCACTTCATACGATCAGGGCTGACATCGATTACGCTGTTTCCGAGGCTCAGACCGTATATGGGACCATCGGTATCAAAGTCTGGATCTTCCATGGTGAGGTTTATGGAAAAAGAGACCTGAGCCCAAATGTTGGAATGAACAGCAATCAGGGTGGCCAGAGAGGCGGAAAGAGAGATTCAGGTAGAAAAAGAAGAAGATAAATTAGAATAGGATGCTTCAGCCAAAAAGGACAAAGTTTAGAAAAAAGCAAAAGGGCAGAGTAAGGGGGATGGCCACTCGCGGCTTCCAGATCACCTTTGGAAGCTTTGGATTGAAATCCCTTGAGCCAGGTTTTATTACCGCCCGGCAAATTGAAGCAGCAAGGATTGCCATGACCCGTTACCTCAAAAGGGAGGGACAGGTTTGGATCAGGATTTTCCCTGATAAGCCCATCACCAAAAAGCCCGCTGAGGTGAGGATGGGTAAAGGAAAAGGAGCCCCTGAATATTGGGTAGCTGTGGTGAAGCCAGGAACCATCATGTTCGAAGTTGGTGGTGTTTCTATGGAACTGGCAAGAGAAGCGATGAGGTTGGCGGCTCAGAAACTTGGTGTGAAAACCAAATTTATAGTCAGAAGAGATTACGTAGGAGATGACAAAGTATAAGGACATCCAGGCATTGACAGATGAGGAGATCAAGGAAAAGCTTCTCCTCGAGAGTGATATGCTTCGCAAGCTGAAGTTTTCACATGCGATTTCTCCGATTGAGAACCCAAACAAGATCAGGGAGACCAAAAGGGTGATCGCGCAGCTTAAGACAGAAAAGAGAGTTAGAGAACTATCCAACAAGGAATCATAATGGAAAGGAATCTTAGAAAAGAGCGTCAGGGAAAGGTCGTTAGCGACAAGATGGACAAATCCATTGTGGTTGCAGTGGAGAGAAAGGTGAAGCACCCGATCTACGGGAAATATGTGAAGAAAACCACCAAGCTCAGGGCTCACGACGAAAAGAATGAAAGCCGTACTGGTGACATCGTCAAATTGATGGAAACCAGACCTCTTAGCAAAACCAAGAGATGGCGTATGATAGAAATTGTTGAAAAAGCAAAATAATGGTTCAGCAAGAAAGCAGATTAGAAGTAGCAGATAACTCAGGAGCCAAAGAGGTCCTTTGCATCCGTGTATTGGGTGGAACAGGAAAAAAATACGCTTCTGTTGGAGACCAGATCGTGGTATCCGTCAAATCTGCGCTTTCCTCAAGCTCTATGAAAAAAGGTACTGTATCCAGGGCTGTTGTCGTCAGGACCAAGAAGGAAGTAAGAAGGCAAGACGGATCCTATATCCGTTTTGAACAAAACGCTGCCGTTCTGATCAACAACCAGAAAGAGCCCAAGGGAACGAGGATCTTCGGACCTGTTGCAAGGGAGCTTAGGGAAAAGCAATTCATGAAAATCGTATCGCTGGCACCTGAAGTATTGTAATCATGAAGGGACCTGTAAAAAAAATACATATAAAGAAGGGAGACACCGTTAAAGTGCTTTCCGGAAACGACAAGGGAAAAACCGGTAGGATCATGGAGGTCGATACCAGGAAGTACCGTGCGATCGTCGAAGGTCTGAATATGGTGACCAAGCACAATAAACCTTCGGCTGAAAATCCGAACGGAGGCATTATCCAGACTGAAGCCGGTATCCATATCAGCAATCTTATGGTTGTTGATCCCGCTACCGGTGAGGCGACCAGGGTAGGAAGGAAATTGAATGATAAAGGAGTGCTTCAGAGGTACTCCAAGAAAACGGGAGAATTTATTAAAGATGTCTGAGGCAAGGTTAATATCGAAATATAGGGATGAGATCGTTCCTGCCTTGATGGAGAAGTTTAACTATTCATCTGTAATGCAGGTGCCCAAGATCGAGAAGATCGCGATCAACAAAGGGATCGGTGCTGCGGTTTCAGACAAGAAGCTTATCGAAGCTGGCATTTCAGAGATGACGACCATCACCGGCCAGAAAGCTGTGTCAGTAAAAGCAAAAAAGGCGGTTTCCAATTTCAAACTGAGAGAAGGAATGGAGATCGGTGCAAAGGTGACATTGAGGGGCAAGAGGATGTACGAATTTATGGACCGTCTGATGACCGTTTCCCTTCCCAGGGTTCGTGACTTCAGGGGAATCAGTCCTAAAGCGTTTGATGGAAGAGGAAATTATACCCTTGGTGTAAAAGAGCAGATCATTTTCCCTGAGATCTCGATTGATCAGGTCAACAGGATCTCGGGAATGGATATCACATTCGTGACATCTGCGAAGACCGATGAAGAAGGATTTGAACTTTTAAAGGCATTCGGAATGCCGTTTAAAAACAATTGATTCATGGCTAGAAAATCAATTATAGCAAGAGAAAAAAAGAGAGAAAGGCTGGTTCAGAAATATGCCGACAAGAGAGCTGCTTTGAAAGAGGCCGGCGATTGGGTTGGATTGGACAAGCTTCCCAGGAACTCCAGTAAGGTAAGACTTCATAACCGTTGCATGCTTACCGGAAGACCAAAGGGATATATGAGAAAATTTGGCATCTCTAGGGTGACCTTTAGGGAAATGGCCGCCGGGGGTAAGATTCCGGGAGTGACCAAGGCGAGTTGGTAAGGGTCGTAAAAAAATTTGTAATTTTGCGCCTCGAAATTTTTGAGGGGCTTTGTTTTTTATAAGATAATATGGATTCACTGGGCGATTTTTTAACGAGGATAAGAAATTCGGTTGGAGCTAACCAGAGGCTTCTGGAAGTTCCTTCATCCAGAACAAAAAAGGAGATTACCAAGCTCCTTTTTGACAAGGGTTATATCCAGAACTACAAGTTTGAGGATGAAGGATTTGGCAAGATCAAAATTGCCCTGAAATACAACCCATCGAATAAGAAATCCGCGATCACTGAGATCAAAAGGGTTTCCACACCGGGTTTGAGGAGGTATTGTGGTGCCGATGAGATCCCAAGGGTATTGAATGGATTGGGAATTGCCATCCTTTCAACATCCAAGGGGATCATGACAGATAAGGAAGCAAGAAAAGAACATGTTGGAGGAGAGATCCTCTTTACAGTCCATTAATAGAAAAGAATGTCAAGGATAGGATTAAAACCAATTGATTGTCCTGAAGGTGTTGAGATCAACATCTCGGATTCATTGGTAAGCGTAAAAGGCCCAAAGGGTGAGTTGTCCCAGGAGATCGATCCGAATATTTCCGTGAAGTTGGAGGACGGGGTGATCAATCTTAGCAGGGCTTCGGAGCTTAAGGATCACAAATCAAAGCATGGATTGTACCGCTCGTTGATCAGCAATATGATCGAAGGTGTATCCCAGGGATATAAGAAGGAATTGGAATTGATCGGTGTTGGATACAGGGCACAGGTACAGGGCAGTGTGATTGACTTTACCTTGGGGTATAGCCACCACATCATGTTCAAAATGCCTGCTGAAGTTAAGGCGACCGTTCTCGCTGAAAAAGGAAAGAATCCTATCCTTACTCTTGAAAGCTATGACAAGCAATTGTTGGGACAGGTTGCTGCAAAGGTCAAATCTTTAAGAAAGATCGAACCTTACAAAGGCAAGGGTATCAAGTTTGTTGGTGAGCAGATTCGCAGGAAAGCTGGAAAAGCTGCAGCTAAATAATAATTGAATGGGAGCTTTAACAAAATCAGAAAGAAGGACTAAGATCAAAAGGGGAATCCGTAAGAGGGTCTTTGGTACGCCTGAAAAACCTAGGTTAACTGTTTTCAGGAGCAACAAGAAGATCTATGCTCAGTTGATCGATGATGTCAACGGAACCACCCTGGCTTCTACTTTCTCAAGTGGTACGGAAAAGGGAAACAAGTCCGAAGCTTCAAAGGCTGTGGGTATGGAATTGGCGAAAGCTGCCAAGGAAAAAGGTATTGAAGCTGTCGTCTTCGACAGAAATGGTTATTTATATCACGGTAGGGTTGCTGCTTTGGCTGAAGGAGCAAGAGAAGGAGGATTAAAATTTTAATTCGATGGTAAGCACGAATATCAAAGCGGTAAGAGCAAGCGAGATCGACCTTTCGGAAAAGGTTGTAGCGATCAACCGTGTTGCAAAAGTTGTAAAGGGTGGTCGAAGGTTTAGCTTTTCTGCCCTGGTTGTAGTAGGTGATGGAAATGGTGTTGTTGGATTTGGTTTGGGAAAAGCCAATGAGGTCACCAATGCAATCGCTAAAGGTATCGATGACGCCAAAAAGAACCTGATCAAGGTTCCTGTTTTTAAGGGTACCATCCCTCATGAAATGGAAACCAGGTACGATGGTGGGCATGTATTCATGAAGCCGGCTGCACCGGGAACCGGAGTAATTGCCGGTGGTGCGATGAGGGCTGTTCTTGAAAGCGCCGGTGTGCACGACGTATTGGCAAAGTCCAAAGGGTCATCAAACCCGCATAATGTGGTTAAGGCGACCATCCAGGCATTGGAGTTGATGAGAGATCCGTATACCATCGCTCAGGAAAGAGGTATTTCACTTGAAGAAGTATTCAACGGTTAGTCATGGCGAAGATTCAGATCACACAAATCCGGAGCGCGATCAACAGGCCTAAAAACCAAAAGCTGACCATTAAGGCTTTGGGACTGGGTAAGATCAATAAAACGGTTGAAAAAGAAGCCAATCCAGCAATTGAGGGTATGGTAAGGACCGTTAGTCATTTGGTTGAAGTAAAAGAACTATAAGCATGGAGTTGCACAATTTAAAACCGGCACAGGGCGCCACTAAAAAATCCAAAAGGATAGGACGTGGTCAAGGTTCAGGATATGGAGGCACCTCCACCAAAGGACATAAGGGAGCTCAATCAAGGTCCGGATATTCCAAGAAGATCGGACATGAGGGTGGTCAGCAACCACTTCAAAGAAGAGTTCCAAAGTTTGGTTTCAAGAATCCTTTCAGGGTTGAATACCAGGCAATCAACCTTGGAAAGATAGAAGAGGTCGCCAAGGAGAAAAAGATCAAGGCTTTTGATCAAAAGGTTTTTGTTGAATTGGGGCTTGCCCATAAAAACGACAACATCAAGGTTCTGGCCGACGGTGAATTGACTCAAAAACTGGATATCACCGCCCATAAGTTTTCGAAGAAGGCTGTGGAGATGATCGAAAAGGCTGGCGGAAAAGCTACGGCTTTGAATGGAGCTTCCGAGGAAGTTGTAGAGGAGAAGAAACCCGCAAAGAAGGCAGCACCCAAGGCAAAAACCGAAGAGGTAAAAGAAACGACTCCTGCTGAACCCGCTGCGGCGGACAAGGAGTCAAAAGCTGAAACCAAGGCAACGGAAGCCAAGAAAGAAGAGCCAAAAGCGGAGGCCAAAAAAGAAGAGTCTGAAAACAAAACTGAAGAATCGGACAAAAAAGACGGAGATACTGAATGAAACGCTTCTTTGAAACCATAAAGCACATTTACTCCATCGAGGAACTGAGGAACAGGATCCTGAATACCCTTGGGTATTTGGCCATCTTCCGCTTGGGTTCTTTCATCGTCCTGCCCGGGATCGATGCAAGCAAGCTGACCGGTGAGGCTACAGGGATTTTCGGTCTTCTGGATACTTTCCTGGGAGGATCATTCTCCAGGGCCAGTATTTTTGGATTGGGGATCATGCCATACATCTCGGCATCGATCGTGATCCAGCTGTTGACTGTAGCGGTTCCTTATTTCCAAAAACTTCAAAAAGAAGGTGAATCCGGAAGAAGGAAGATCAATCAGCTTACCCGTCTGTTGACCATTGCGATTACGCTTTTCCAATCAATTGGATATGTATCGGCGACTATTCCGGCGGAGGCAATTCTTGTGGATCAGGCGTTTTTCACCTTCTCATCGATGATATTGCTGACCGCAGGTACAATATTTACCATGTGGTTGGGAGAAAAGATCACCGAAAAGGGGATCGGCAACGGAATCTCCATGCTGATCATGATCGGCATTATTTCAAGGCTTCCTGCTGCATTGTTCGTTGAGATCGATCTGAAAGGTATGGGCGGAGCATTGTTGATCATCCTTGAGCTTCTAGCCCTTTTCGCGGTTGTGATGGGTACCGTGATGCTCACACAGGCGACCAGGAAAATTCCTGTTCAATATGCAAAGCAGGTCATGGGAAGCAGGGTCTATGGCGGTCAGCGCCAATTCATTCCTTTGAAAGTGAATTCGGCCGGTGTAATGCCGATCATTTTTGCTCAGTCATTGATGTTCCTTCCGGCTATGATCGCTCAGTTCTGGGCTGAAAGTGCCGATAGTGATATTGCCAACTATATCGGAACTACCTTTTCCGACTTCTATTCTTGGCAATATAACCTGGTATTTGGGTTGCTGATCGTTGTCTTTACATTTTTCTATACTGCGATCACGGTCAATCCTTCACAGATTGCCGATGACCTGAAGCGAAACGGAGGGTTCATTCCCGGGATCAAACCTGGTCGTGATACTTCCAATTTTATTGACAATATTTTGACGAGGGTTACCTTACCTGGATCTTTATTCTTGGCTATTGTCGCCGTACTTCCTGCCTTTGCAGGTGCAGCGGGTGTGAGCTCCGAATTTGCCCAGTTTTATGGTGGTACCTCATTGCTGATCATGGTGGGTGTGATTTTGGACACACTTCAGCAGATCGAAAGTTACCTTCTGATGAGACATTATGAAGGTATGATGAAATCCGGAAAGCTTAAGGGAAGAACTCAAAACGTGGCTGTTGCATAATGGCTAAGCAGGCTTCCATAGAGCAAGATGGCACCATAGTAGAGGCATTGTCCAACGCTATGTTCAAGGTGGAATTGGAAAATGGCCACCAGGTGGTTGCTCATATTTCAGGGAAGATGAGAATGAATTACATCAAGATCCTTCCCGGAGATAAGGTAAAACTTGAAATGTCTCCCTACGATTTGACGAAGGGGAGAATAGTTTTTAGATATAAATAAAAAGGACTGATGAAAGTTAGAGCATCGGTAAAGAAAAGAAGCGCGGATTGCAAGATCGTAAAACGCAAAGGCCGCGTGTACGTGATTAATAAAAAGAACCCTCGGTTTAAACAAAGACAAGGATAATTATGGCAAGGATCCAAGGTGTCGATATTCCTGATGACAAAAGAAGCGTGGTTAGCCTGACCTATATCTATGGTATTGGCTCAACCTCAGCAAAGGAAATTTTAGATAAAGCAGGTGTTGATCCTAACAAAAGGGTTAAGGATTGGACCGATGATGAAGCAACTTCCGTCAGGAACGTTATTCGTGAAGAGTACAAGATCGAAGGTGAATTGAAATCCGAAGTCCAACTTCATATCAAGAGGTTGATGGATATCGGAAGTTATCGAGGGTTAAGGCATAGGAAAGGTCTCCCGGTTAGGGGACAAAAGACCAAAAACAATTGCCGCACAAGGAAAGGAAAGAGAAAGACAGTTGCCAACAAGAAGAAAGCTGTTAAATAATAATTGAGATGGCAGAGGCTAAAAAAGAAAGGACTAAAAAGAGAAATGTAGTTGTTGAATCCAATGGCCAGATTCATATCAAGGCTTCTTTCAACAACATCATCATTTCTATTACCAACAACGCAGGTCAGGTGATCTCCTGGTCTTCAGCTGGTAAAATGGGATTCAGGGGTTCTAAGAAGAACACCCCTTATGCAGCCCAGGTTGCTGCTACCGATTGTTCCAAGAAAGCTTTTGAAGCAGGCCTTAGAAAGGCTGAGGTTTTCGTAAAGGGACCAGGAGCGGGAAGGGAATCTGCTATCCGTACCATCCAGAACAACGGGATTGAAGTAACAACCATCAAGGATGTGACTCCATTGCCGCATAATGGATGCAGGCCACCAAAAAGAAGAAGAGTTTAATAAAGGAATAGGAATTCAATGGCAAGATTTAGGGGACCCAAGTCTAAAGTTTCAAGAAGGTACAGCGAGCCTATTTTCGGTGCCAGCAAGGCGCTGAACAAGAAAAACTATCCTCCCGGCCAGCACGGAAGGGGAAGGAGAAGAAAACAAAGCGAATACGCAATTCAGCTTGCTGCGAAACAAAAAGCAAAATATATCTACGGAGTTCTTGAAAGACAATTCCGTAACCTGTTTGATAAAGCCGCAAGGAAAGACGGAATTACCGGTGAAAATCTGTTGCAGCTTTTGGAAGCGAGGTTGGATAACGTGGTTTACCGTATGGGCATTTCTCCCACAAGAAGGGGAGCGAGGCAACTGGTATCCCACAAGCATATTATGGTGAACGGAACTGTTGTAAACATTCCGTCTTTCACCTTGAGGCCTGGAGATATTGTAAGCGTAAGGGAGAAATCAAAATCTCTGGAATGCATTGCAGAGTCGCTTGGTAGGCCTAATAAAGCTTTTCCATGGTTGGAATGGGATGGAAATGACAAGTCCGGAAAATTCATGTCTTTCCCAACCAGAGAAGATATTCCTGAGAATATCGAGGAACAGCTGATAGTAGAACTTTATTCAAAATAATAACTAACGGAGGATAGTATGGCAATTTTAGCCTTTCAAATGCCTGAGAAGGTCGTTATGGAGAAAGCCGATGATTTTCATGGGCTTTTCGAATTCAAACCATTAGAAAAAGGGTATGGTGTAACCATTGGTAACGCTTTAAGGAGAATACTTTTATCCTCTCTTGAAGGTTATTCGGTCGTAGGCGTCAGGATCCCGGGAATACTTCATGAATTCTCAACCATTGATGGAGTGATCGAGGACGTGACTGAATTGATCCTGAACCTGAAAATGGTTCGTTTCAAAAAAGACACCGATGTTCCTGATGGTAAGATCAACATCAAGATCAGTGGGAAAGAAGAATTCAAAGCAGGGGATATTGAGGGATTCACCGAGTCATTCAGGATCCTTAACCCTGATCATGTGATCTGCAGAATGGATCCCTCAAAGGAATTGGAAGTTGAACTGACCATCGAAAAGGGCAGGGGATATGTTCCTTCAGAAGAGAACAAAAAGGAGGATGCTCCTTCCGGCTATATCGCCATGGATGCCATCTTCACCCCGATCAAGAATGTAAAGTACAAGGTTGAGAATACCAGGGTAGAGCAGAAGACGGACTATGAGAAGTTGATCCTGGATATTGAGACCGATGGATCTATCCATCCGGAAGAAGCTCTTCAGGGTGCGGCTAAGATCCTTATCCACCACTTCATGTTGTTCTCGAAAGAGACCATCACTTTGGATATAGACAAAGCTGAAGAGGAGGAGACCGTTGATGAGGAGATCCTGCACATGAGGAAGCTGTTAAAGACTCAGCTTTCAGAGTTGGATCTTTCAGTTAGAGCTTATAACTGCTTGAAGGCTGCCAATGTCAAGACTCTTGGAGATCTTGCTGCTCTTGAGGTTTCCGATATGATGAAGTTTAGAAACTTCGGAAAGAAATCTCTTGCCGAACTCGAGCAGTTGATCGCAGACAAAGGGCTGACCTTTGGTATGGATCTCTCCAAATACAAATTGGAGGAAGACTAAGAAGAAAAATGAGACACGGAAAGAAGTTCAATCACTTAGGCCGAAAGGCACCTCATAGAAAAGCCATGCTGTCCAACATGGCTACTTCGCTGATCATCAATAAGAGGATCACCACAACCGTGGCAAAGGCGAAGGCGCTGAGGAAATATGTGGAGCCTTTATTGACCAAATCAAAAGAAGATACCACCCACTCAAGAAGAGTTGTATTTTCTTATCTACAGGATAAGGATACCATCAAGGAATTGTTTGGTGCCGTAGCCGGTAAGATCGCTGAAAGGCCAGGTGGTTATACGAGGATCATCAAGACCGGAAACCGTCTGGGTGACAATGCAGAGATGTGCATCATCGAGTTGGTGGACTACAATGAGCATTTGGTTAAAGAGCCGAAGAAGAAGACCACAAGAAGAAGCCGCAGGGGTGGATCTGGAAAATCTGGCGCCTCCGCTGAAACTTCGGCCCCCAAGGAATCCGCCAACGCTGATGCGGCGGCGGACAAGGAAGCCAAAGCGACAACTCCAAAAGCAGTAGCCACTCCAGAAGCGAAAGTGGAAGATCCAAAGGAATCAGCCTCCGCTGAGGCTAAGGCTGACAAGGAAGCTAAGGCTAGTACCTCCGCTGAAGCTTCGGCACCCAAGGAGGAGATCAAAGTTGAAGCATCAAAAGAGCCAGCTTCTGCTGAACCGGCGGCGGACAAGGAGGTAAAAGCAGAGGAACCAAAGGCCGAAGCTCCAAAAGAGGAAACCAAAGTAGAGGAAGCTAAGGCAGAGGATTCTAAGGAAGAAGCGAAGGCAGAAGATTCTAAAGAGGAATCAAATGACGAATCAGCCTCCGCAGAGGCTTCGGCTGACGAAGAAGAAAAGAAGGACTGATTGTTTCTACAAATTCAAATCTTGAAGGGGAATATTTTTATTAATATTCCCTTTTTTTGTGCCCTGAAATGACAAAGGAAAATCAACAGAAGAAGGCATTCCTCTTATTGGAGGATGGGACCTTTTTCGAAGGCAAAGCATTAGGGGATGATGGCACCGTAGGCGGCGAGATCTGTTTTAACACAGGTATGACCGGTTATCAGGAGATCTATACAGACCCATCCTATTATGGACAGATCATTATCAACACGCATCCCCATATCGGGAATTACGGTACGAAATCAGATGAGGAAGAATCTGAAGGAGTAAAGTTTTCCGGACTGATCTGCAATGAATTCTCGGATATCTTCTCCAGAGAGGATTCGGATGAATCCCTTCAGGATTACCTGAAAAGGCAAAAGATCGTAGGGATCTCGCATGTAGATACCAGGGGACTTGTGAAGCATATCAGGTCCAAGGGAGCGATGAATTGCCTCATCTCTACGGAAACAGGGGAGCTTAATGAACTTCGACAGAAGTTGAGTCAGGTTCCCGATATGGATGGCTTGGAATTAAGTTCCAAGGTCAGTACCCGGAAGCCCTATGATCTTGGAAAAGATTCGAATGAGATCCGTGTAGCGGTTT